>CP016269.1:0-333333 GCA_001880285.1 Flavobacteriaceae bacterium UJ101
ATTTGAATTCTTTCCCATTTGTATCTTTTAGTTGTAAACTTGTATTTTTAATATTAGTTAAATCCATTTGACTTAAATCTCCATTCGAATTGGCTATTAAAATTACTGGCAGATAATCACTACCTGAAATAACGGAAACAGCTACATAGGCTTCTCCTGTCATAGGATGCACAGCTAAATCTTTAACTAAAAAATCATCTTTACTTACTTTTAGAAAAGAGGCTACCTTATCAGAAAAATCTTTAACGTTATATGCTGCTCCTTGAAAAGTTTCGGATGGTTTATCTGTTTCAAAAGCATAAATCTTTCCTTGATTAGAATCTCCTACAAATAAAATATTTTCATGAAATTCTAAAACGGTAGCTGATTTTAATTCTCCTGAGTTAATCTTCACGACTTCTTTCTGTTCTTCAGTGTCATGATGTCCTTCTTTGTGGTGTTCTCCATTCTGGTTACAAGATATTATCATTCCTGCTAACACAATTGTTGTAATTACTTTTTTCATTATATTATTTGTTTATTTTTAAAATTTATAACTAATAGTTGGAGCAATATGAAAAATATCTTCTGATTCCCCAGTTTGTTCGATAAAACCTCCTGCAATGAAATAACTGGTATCTAAATCAAAAGAAAGATGTCGATTGAATTCATAATTTGCTGTAAAACCAATTTGATGTCCAATTGTTGTATCTGTTACATCTCCAGCATCACGTACTAAAAACCTTGGTGGAGTATATAAACCATCATGTTTAGATGCTCTCCAGAACATTCCCCACTCCGCATACAATTTTAATTTATTAACTGGTTTTATCGTAATAGAAGGATGTACTGAAATCATGTTGGCAGGTGTAATATTTTTTGCCAAGCTGTAATAAGCGGGGTTTACAAACATAGGATTAAATGTATTAATTTTTCCATCTCCTGTTTTTCGATCTCCACTTGTATATTCTAACTTCAAACCAATACTAGGTGTCCATTTGGTATGAATTAATTCATAATGATAATCTGTTTCAATATTAAATGCACTAATATCACTATCACCTATTTCTCCAAATTGATAAATTAATTCCGTGTTAAAACCAAATCGTTTTCCTAGTTTTCCAAATCGCCTCAAACCAACTGTATGACGTGTTTCTTCACCTGACACATCATTAAACCTAGAAGAATCCGATTGAAATCCTAAATAGTAAATTTCTTGGTTTCCAAAAACTCTTTTTGAAGGAACTGTTGCGTAAACTCCCCACAATTGTGGATTGGTGGCACTTCCATCAAACAAAGTAAAATCATTATCAAAAGCATAAAAATTAGGTCGTACTTCTTTTCCATAAAAACCTTGAATTTTTGCTTTATTTATATTCAAAATAACTCTTCCTGCATCAAAAGTTCTACGAATATTAGGTCCTTCTCTAAATCCTACTAACCTAGCTGAACCAAAAGCCATTTCCTGACGTCCAAATCGTAATGAAATTTTAGTTTTCTCTGATAAATTGCCTTTATATTCTGCAAATAATTGGTGAAACTCTAATTCATCGTATTCTACAAATTCTTTTCTGTGCGAAGTATAACCATTATAAAGTTCTGAAAACACACGTATATGCCTTCCAACATTCAAATTTGTATAAAATGCTAAACGTTGTGAATAAAAGGTTTCATCATTCTCTTTTGCCCAAAAACGGTTTGAATAATGCTCTACTCTAGGACGAATTTGTCCTCCTAAATTTAGATTTACTTCTTTATCTTTTGATAAAGGAATCATTTTAATAATATCCAATTTTTCTCGTTTAATAGAATCATTAGAATTTTTTAAATAATCATAATTTTCTTCAGCACGAAAATAGCTGAATTTTGGTGGTTCTTTTTCTTGCGCCTTTACAATGACTTGAAAAACAACCATTAACAATAATAATCCGTGTGTTCTCATATCCTTATTAAATGTTTTTTTATTTAATAACTTGCAGTGTTATTATACGTTATTAGCTTAACACTACAAGTTATTTTAAGGCTAAATTAATATAAATAACCCATTTTTCCTTGCTGATAGTCACGCATAGCCTCTAAAATTTCCGTTTGTTCATTCATTACATACGGCCCCCAGCTTGTAACCTTCTCATCAATAGGTTCTCCTGATAATATCAATAATTTTGATTTTTTTAAACCTCTAACATCAATTGATCTTCCATCATGATTAAAAGTTACCATTTGATTCAATCCTTTCATTAATTGTTTGTCTTCATTTACTTTCAAACTTCCATCCAATAGATAAATTAAAGTTTCATGATTTTCAGGAATATCCAAAGTTGTTTTCCCACCATCTTCAATATCCATTACCCAAACATTTATGGGTGTAAAAGTTTTTGCAACACCTTGATTATCAATAAAATTACCTGCAATCACTTGAATTTTCACTTTATCATTATCTTGAAAAATTAAAGGTATGTCATCTCTTTTCAGATATTGATATTTTGGTGTTACCATTTTATCTTTTTTAGGTAAATTTATCCATAACTGAATTCCTTCTAAAGTACCTGTTTTTTCAACAAATTCTTTACTTGGAGCTTCATCATGAATAACTCCACTACCAGCAGTCATCCATTGTACATCACCTGCTTTTAAAATTCCTTCATTTCCAAGCGAATCACGATGAAATTGTTCACCTTGAAATAAAAGCGTCACCGGTTCAAAACCTCGATGAGGATGTGGCGCCAATTGGAATGGATTATTTTCTGGACTAATTTCATATGGTCCATAATGATGAAGTAATAAAAAAGGCCCTACATTTTCTAGGTTATGATTAGGAAGTGGTTGTCCTAATTGGATTCCTCCCATATTAATTTCTGGTGCTGTATACACATTTTTAATCGTTTTCATTGTTTACTCCTTTCTTATTAATTTATTTAATAAACGATTTAATTCTTTAGCTTCCTCTTCGGAAAGTTTTATAATATCTTTTTTTATATCTTCTATTTTTTCTGTTATTTCTTCACAAAGCATTTTTCCTTCTTCTAAAATTTGAATATGCACTACTCTACGATCGCTTTCACAATTAACTCTCTTAATTAATTTCTTTTCAATTAATTTATCTGTTAAACGAGTCAAATTGGGTGTTTTATCAATCATTCTGGATTTTATATCACTAACTGACATGGGTTTATTCGATCCTTTTAAAATCCTCAGTACATTATATTGTTGCATAGATAATGTATAAGTCTTAAATGCTTTCTCTATATTGTTTTTCACCCAATTTGAGGTAAAAAGTATATTTAAATGTACTTGTTCTTTTTCAGTATTGAAGTGGGTTTTTAACTCCTTTTCTAAATTCATGATACAAAGATATAAAAATTATTTTACATGTAAAATAATTACTCATAAAATAATTTTGTAAGGATTTAACTCTATCTTTGTCTAAAGGATTATAAAAAATTACTAAATGGAAAATTGGAGAACATTAAACACAATTGAAGGTATCGATGCTATAATAGAGGCATCAAATCATAAACCACAAATTATTTTTAAACATAGTACTACTTGCGGAATTAGTGCAAATGCTCATCATAAATTAGAAAATGATTTTAGTGAATTGGAGGGTAAAGTAGATTTTTATTACTTAGATTTATTAGCAAACCGTCCTATTTCTAATGCAGTGGCTGATAAAACAGGTGTATTACATCAATCTCCTCAAATTATTTTATTAAAAAATGGTGAGGTTGCGTATACCGTTACACATTTGGCTATTAATCCAACAAAAATAGCAGAACATTTATAAAATTAAAAAATTTCAACTTCGGTAGCACCTTGCTTATAACGTTTAAAAGATGCGTCAAAATAATGGCATTGTTGTGCATACCGATCTAAAATTTTATACAATTCATTTTTTAGAACACCTTGGCCATGACCGTGAATAAAAACAATGCGCTTGGGTGTTTTTTCTTGAATAGCTTTCTCTAATGTATTTCGAACTGTATTTAATTGGATAGTAAGCATTTCAAAATTTGACAATCCTTTTGTATAATCAACTAGATGACCAATATGTAGATCTACCTCTAAAAAATCATTCTTTTTTGACTTTTTATTACTAAGTTCTTTCTTTTGAAAATCTTCTGCTTTTAGTTCCAACGTATTAATTTCACTTAAAACAGAGGTTATTTTAACTAATTTAGATGTAGGATAAGTTTCGGGAAATCCAAAATCAGTTTCAAAAGTAATCGTATTTCCTTCTATGGAAATTACTTTTCCTTTTAAGTTTTCATCTGTAACTGCAACGATATCCCCTATTTTTAGATCCATTTTATATTTATCTTCACATTATACAAAACTATACTTTACTCACTAATGTTATTTTCTTCAAGTTTTAAAATTACAGAGTAACTATATTCAGATTCATGAATACCTTCATTTTTAACTTTAATCGTATTTTTAAATAATGGTCCATCATATACCAAAGTATGGTATTCTCCATTTTCACCACAAACATCTACTTGAAAGGCTTCTAATTCTTTTAATACTTCTTTTGTAAGTGTTCTAAACAATAAACTTTTTGGAAGAGAATGTTGTTTGGAAACAGTTTTAATTAAAGCTTTAAAACCACAATCAATAAATTCTTCAACTAGCGTTTTACGATTTTCTTTCCAAAGTGGAAAGTTTGCTTTTAAACCTGCTTCATTACATACATTAGAACACCATTCTTGATGTTCAATAATATCAATATCTCCAAAAACACATTCTGTTACTCCTAATTTTTTAGCTTTCACTAATGTCTTTATAAAAACTTCCTGATAATCTTCTCCTTTACTTTTAGCATAAATAATCGGAATGTTTAATGATTCTGAAGTTTTTTGAATTATCTCTTGATTTACTCCATGAAACCAAGAACGGTCATTTTCTTCATTAATTGAAATAATCAAAGCTACTACTTCGTTACCCGCTTGAATAGATCGATGCAAAGCTAACGTACTATCTTTTCCTAAACTGTAGGATACACATACTTTTTTAGTTATCATTTCTTACATATAAATACATTTACAAAAATAATCTTCTATTTTAGGAAGTTTTCGAAAGAGATTGCTCTGATTCATTATTTTTATGAACAACGGTTGAAACAATAATACTTATTTCAAATAATCCATACAATGGAACTGCTGCAACTAGCATACTAAAAATATCTGAAGGTGTTATAAAAGCTGCTAAAATTAAGATGATAACTAAAGCAAATCGTCTATTTTCTTTTAAGAAAGATGGTGTAATTAAGCCTATTTTAGTAAAAAAATAAATAAAGATTGGAATAAGAAAAACGACTCCCATACTTAAAGTTGAAGTAGTAATCGTAGAAATCACATCTCCCAATCGGAAAATATTTTCAGTTTTTTCAGAAATTTTAAATGTATATCCAAAATGAATAGCCAAAGGTGATATAACAAAATATCCAAAAGCTACACCTGAAAGAAATAAAAAAGACGTAATTCCAATAAAAGAAGATGCATATTTTTTTTCATCTTCTGATAAGGCTGGTTTCACAAAACGCCAAATTTCAAATACAATATAAGGAAAAGCTAAAATGATTCCGGCAACCAATGCCACCCATAGAAATGTATTAAATTGTCCAAAAACAGCTAAATTCTGTACATGAAATTGATCTGCAGAAAAAGAAAAAGGAGTTCCCATTCCTAAAGATTCTGTAAAATAATTTAATCCACGATATGTAATAAAATTAGGATCTACCATTCCTAATAAAAAATCATCTACTATTTTCTCTATGAAAACACCACATATAATGGCTCCAATAACAATGGCAATTGTACTTCGTACAAGATGCCAACGTAATTCCTCTACATGGTCTAAGAAAGACATTTCTTTTTTTTCTTCTTTCATCTTTAATTATACTATTAAAGCTATATAAGCTATTTAATTTTTAAATAATTCCTTCTTTCAGTAAATCTTGAAAATCTAATATTCCAACATAGTTTTGAGAAGAATCTACTACTAATAGTTGCCCTACTTTATGTAATTCTATCATTTCCAATGCTTGTGTAGCTAAAGCATCTTTTTCAATAATTTTTGGATTTTCACTCATAATTTCTTTAACCAAAGTTGTTTTAAAATCAACTTCATTAAATAGCATTCTACGTAAATCACCATCTGTTATCACTCCTTTTAATATTCCTTGATCTTCAACAGCTGTAATTCCATTACGACTTTTAGAAATAGCCACAATAGCCTCTCGAATGTTATCATTTATATTAACTAACGGTTTTTGATCCTGATCAACCAAATCTTCTACTCGCCAATACAAACGTTTTCCCAAAGAACCTCCTGGATGAGATTTTGCAAAATCTGCATCTGTAAAATTATTTACATGCATAAGTGTCACAGCTAGAGCATCTCCCATGGCTAATTGAGCTGTTGTCGATGTGGTCGGTGCCAAATTATTAGGTCCTGCCTCTTTTTCTATTGGAACATGCAAAATATAATTAGCTTGCTTTGCTAAAAATGATTTTGTATGAGAAGTCAAGCCTACTAAAGTAATAGGGCGTGATTTCAATAATGTTACCAAGTTCTTTATTTCAGGTGTATTTCCACTTTTCGATAATACAATGACTACATCATCTTCTTGAATTAACCCTAAATCTCCATGAATAGCTTCAGCTGCATGTAAAAATTGAGAAAAAATACCTGTTGAATTTAAAGTAGCTACAATTTTATTTGCAATATGTGCGCTTTTTCCAATTCCACTTACTACAACTTTTCCTTTTGATTTATTTATTGTACGAATTACACTTATAAAATCATTAGATAATTGATCCGCAATGGATTTCAGCGCTTTAGCTTCGTTGTAGAATGTTTCTTTTCCTAAATTTATAATCTGTTCGTCGTTCAATTTTATTCTTTTTTTTTTGTGAGTTATTAATTTTGATTGTAAATTTATAATAAATAATACAAACCATATAGTATAAGTGGGATTAAAAAAAGAATTAAAAAAATACTTTGGATTTGGAGAATTCAAAGGAAAACAAGAAGAAATAATCACAAGTTTATTAGAAGGGAATGATATTTTCGTCTTGATGCCTACTGGAGGGGGAAAATCACTATGTTATCAACTTCCTGCTTTAATTAGTGATGGATTAGCTATCATTGTATCTCCATTGATTGCTCTAATGAAAAATCAAGTTGATGTAATTCGAGGAGTATCAGAAAATGAGGGTATAGCACACGTTTTAAATTCATCATTATCTAAAACCGAAACTAAAAAAGTAATGGATGATATTGATTCAGGAATTACAAAATTATTATTTGTAGCACCAGAATCTTTAACAAAAGAAGATTATGTAAACTTCTTGAAACAATATAAGATTTCATTCTTTGCCATCGATGAAGCCCACTGTATTTCAGAATGGGGTCATGATTTTAGACCTGAATATCGTAATCTTAAGGATATTATTCACAAAATAGGAAAAGCACCTGTGATTGCATTAACAGCAACAGCAACACCTAAAGTTCAGGAAGATATTCAAAAAAGTTTAGGAATGCAGCATGCAAAAGTTTTTAAAGACTCTTTTAATCGTGCTAACTTATTTTACGAAGTACGTCCTAAAATTAATGTAGATAAGGAAATCGTAAAATTTATAAAAAATAATACCAACAAATCAGGGATTATTTATTGTTTGAGTAGAAAAAAAGTAGAAGAAGTTGCTCAAATATTACAAGTAAATGGTGTGAATGCATTACCTTATCATGCTGGTTTTGATGCTAAAACACGTGCTAAACATCAAGACATGTTCCTTATGGAAGATGTTGATGTAATTGTAGCAACCATTGCCTTTGGAATGGGAATTGACAAACCGGATGTACGTTTTGTAATTCATTATGATATTCCAAAGAGTTTAGAAAGTTATTACCAAGAAACAGGTCGAGCAGGTCGTGACGGTGGTGAAGGACATTGTCTTACCTTTTACGATTATAAAGATATTGAAAAGTTAGAAAAATTCTTGGCAGGAAAACCCGTATCTGAGAGAGAAATAGGTATGCAATTATTAAATGAAATGGTTGCGTATGCTGAAACATCTGGATCACGACGCAAATTTATTCTACATTATTTTGGAGAAGAATTTGATGAAATCAATGGTGAAGGTGCTGATATGGATGATAATATGCGTAATCCTAAAAAGAAAATCGATGTTCAAAAAGAAATGTTGATTTTATTAGATGTTATCCATAAGACTAACCAAATTCTTAAAACAAAAGAACTCGTTAATACTCTCACAGGAAGTGAAACAGCTATCATCAAATCGTATAAAATTAGTGATGAGGACTTTTTTGGGATTGGAAAAGAGCATAATAAACATTTTTGGACGGCTATCATACGTCAGGCATTGATTCATGACTATTTGAAAAAAGAAATTGAAAGTTACGGAGTAATTAAAATAATTAAAAAAGGAGAAGATTTTATAAAGAACCCTACTCCTTTTATGATGGCAGAAGACCATAATTATGCAGAATTACAAGAAAATGCCAATACGACTACTCCTAAATCAACTTCAGCATTTGATCAAGTTTTATTAGATCAGTTGAAAAAAATACGTAAAAAGGTTGCTACACAAAATTCTATTCCACCTTTTGCTGTTTTTCAAGATTTAAGTTTAGATGATATGGCCACTCGATATCCTACGAGTCTTGAAGAAATAAAAGATATATTTGGTGTAGGTGAAGGAAAAGCTAAAAAATTTGGTAAACCTTTTGTTGAATTTATTTCAAAATATGTTGAGGAAAATAATATAGAAAGGCCTGATGATTTAGTTATTAAACAATTAGCAAATAATTCTAGTCATAAAGTTTATATCATCCAAAGTACAGACCGAAAGCTTAATATTGAAGATATTGCAGCCAATAAAGGGCTTGAAATGGAAGAATTAATAAAAGAAATGGAGCGAATTGTTTATCAAGGAACTAAATTGAATATTGATTACTATTTGAATGAAATTTTAGACGAAGATCAACAAGAAGAAATTTTCGAATATTTTATGGAAGCTGAAACAGATAAAATTACAGATGCTTATCATGAATTTGATGAAGAGTTTTCTGAAGAAGAATTACGTTTTATGCGAATCAAATTTTTATCTGAAGTAGCCAATTAAACTGTACTATTTTCTATTAAAAAATACCTTGACAGGTTTTTAATCTGTCAAGGTATTTTTTGTATTGTCTTTATATTTTATTTTAAACTTTCAAAGGTTCCTAATCCACATTCTAAAAATGCTTTAAACTCTTCTACATCTTTGTAACCTCTTATATCACGATTCAATAATTTTCCATCAGCAGTTAGCAGAGCATAATTAGGTTGAGAATTATTTTTAAAATTCTCAGTTTGGAAGGTAGCCCACTTATTCCCTACTGTCTTTATTAATTTATTTTTATTTTGAATCTCTACATAAACTTCTTTTTGCTCTTCTATAGGTAGTTCTTCACTAGAATCTACATATAAAGAAACCACAATAACATCATTCTTTAAAATAGAAAGAATCTCTGGATCGATCCATACGTTATCTTCCATTCTACGACAGTTTTCACAACCATAACCCGTAAAATCAATTAAAACAGGTTTATTTTCCTTTTTAGCTAATTCAAAAGCACGATCTAAATCGTTATCGATAATTTTAATACCGTGTTTCAATTCAAAACCATCTGTATGGTTTTCTTTCCCTTGATTATTGAATAAACTATAATTTGATGGAGGAATTAATCCACTTAATGCTTTTAAATTAGAATTAGGTGTCAATCCTGAAGCTAAATAAACTATAAAAGCTACAACTAGTACACCAAAACTAATTCGAGCAAACCCTAAGCTTTTATCTAATTTATTATCGTGAGGGAAGAAAATTCTCTTAAATAAGTATAAAGCTAACCCTACAAAAATAATAATCCATATAACTAAAAATACTTCTTTTTTTAATAATCCCATTGGTCCGTCAAAACCTACTAAATCTGCTTTTGATAAGAATTTTAAAGCTAAAGCTAGCTCTATAAAACCAATAATTACTTTTAAGGTTGTCATCCAACCACCTGAACGTGGTAATGAATTCAAAATACTTGGGAAAAAGGCTGATAAGGTAAACGGTAAGGCTAATGCCAATCCAAAACCAAACATTCCCATAGTTAATTGTGTTGCTCCATTCGGCGCCTGAATCGCATCTACCAATAAGGTTCCTAAGATAGGTCCTGTACATGAAAAAGATACAATTACTAAGGTTAAGGCCATAAAGAAAGGACCAAATAAACCTGCTTTTTCTGATTGATTATCAATTTTATTCGCCCATGAACTTGGTAATGTTAATTCAAAATAACCAAAAAATGAAATAGCAAAAACAATAAAAATAATGGCAAAGAATAGGTTCAACCATATATTCGTCGATATATTATTAAACAGTTCAGGGTCTACTCCTCCTAAAATGTGGAATGGAACACTAAACAATAAAAAGATAGCAATGATAAAGAAACCATACATTCCTGCTTTAAATAATCCTTTCCCTTTATTCTCACTACCTTTTGTAAAAAAGGAAACGGTTAGTGGAATTAATGGAAAAATACAAGGCATCAATAAGGCAATAAATCCACCTAAAAAACCTTTTAAGAAGGTTCCTAATAAGGAATTATCTTTTTCTTCATGCTCCCCACAATCATTAATAGGGTTATCAATATCAATAGAAGCTAATTTTAATGTTTCACCTGAAGCTATCACAGGTGTATCACCTCCTTTTGAACCGTCTAAATTTAGAGTGAAATCTTTATTTTCAGGAGCTAAACATTTGGAATCGTCACAAACTTGGTAAAAGAATCCTGTTTTAATTTCTTTTAAATCAGGATTTGTAATTTTGATTTTTTGACGAAAGGTTACTTCATGACTATAATAACGTAAATTAGCCATAAAAACATCACTATATTCTTCGATTTTTTCTCCATCAATTTGTATGGTATCAACCAATTCATAATTACCTTCTTGATTTAGAAAATTAACTTCAGTTGGTAAACCTGCTTCCTGTTCATCCATAGAATACAAATGCCATTTATCATCTATTGTGGCTTTTAAGGCTACTTCATATTCGTTATCTCCTATTTTTTTAATGGATTCGGTTACTTTTACTGGATCAATAATTTGAGCTGAAACAAAAATACTTGTTACCAATAATAAAACTCCTAGACCTATTTTTCTTATCATAATTTAGTTATATACTTATTTTACTTACTTTTTGAGTGTTTTTACTTAATTTAAACCGATCATCCAATCGTAACCCTACAATCCAAATTAACTTTCCATCTCCATTTTCTAACAACCAAACTTGTTCTTTTTGATGTAAGGATAATTTTTCATCTTTAAAAAACTTACTCACTTTCTTTTTCCCTTTCATTCCAAACGGAAAAAAGAAATCACCTTTTTTCTTTTTTCTTAATACTAACGGAAAAATTAGTTTTTCCGTATCTACTTCTATTTCAGTCTGATGGTAAAAAGGCAAATTTCTAACAAAATCCTTTAAATTCAAGGTTTTTTGATCAAATTTTTCTTTTTCCAAGAATATTTTTTCTTCTGAAATAATAGTATTTCGAATTAAAAATAACTGTTTTCGACTTTTTATGATACGGTATTGGTCGTTAAATAATTGCTTTCCTGACACATTATTTAAAATATTCATTAAATCTTTCATTTCTAAAAAACCATAAGGACTAAAAATCAGGTGTAAATAGGTTTCTAATGGTTTCAAATTCAATAATCGTTCTACATCAAAAACAATCTCATTTGCTTCTTCCTTTAAAACTATCTCTTTAAGTGTTCTTTTTAAATCATTGTTAATTAATTCATTATACTGATTTAAATAATGAATTGTTTTTTGAAATTTATTTAAAAATTGATTGTTCATTTTTTCTAATTCAGGAACTACATTTAAACGTACATGATTACGTAAATACTTATCTTCCTGATTGGAAAAATCTTCTCGCCATTCTAATTTTTGATCTATGGCATAATTTTTTATTGCTTCTTTAGAAAAGGATAATAACGGGCGTATAATTCTATTTTCATTTTCTGGAATTCCTATTAATCCTTTTAAGCCTGTACCTCGAGATAGATTAATTAAAAAGGTTTCAATACTATCATTCAAATGATGAGCTGTTGCTAAGAAATCATACTTATTTTCATCCATTAATTTTGTAAACCACTCATAACGTAATTCTCGAGCAGCCATTTGAATGGATTGCTTACGATCAATTGCATACTTTCTTGTATCAAAATGGATGGTATAAAAAGGTATTTGTAATTGAGTTGCTACAGATTTACAAAAAAGTTGATCTTCATCAGCTTCTTTTCTTAATTTAAAATTACAATGAGCAACACTGATATTGTAATCTAAATGATGTAAAAGATAGGTTAGAACCATACTATCTACCCCTCCACTTAAGGCAATAAGTATTTTCTTCTTTTTTAAAAAAGAAAAATTTTTATTTATATGATCTTTAAAATTCTCCAATGTCACTATAAAAGCTAAATTACACTTTTTTTATTATCTTTATTCCTTTAAAAATTAAAGAATTATATTTCTATGACGTATATCTTTTTTATCATTTTCTTTATTATTCTAGGTATTATTAGCTTTATTCCTAAAGTTGGAAAAATTTTAAATAAAAATGCTTTTGGAACACACTTTATTTTAACAGTTATCGCTACTTTAATTGGTGTTTTTACAGCTATATCTATTTCTAATATAGAAGAAAACAGTAAAGAAAAACAAGATGTTATAAAAATACTTACGGCTAATTATGAAACAGTACGAGGTATTAAAAATTATTCTACAAATTTAAAAGAAGCACTTAAAGAATTCCCTGATAGTGTAAGAAAAAACAATCCATTTCCTTACCCAGAATCATTCGATAGTATGTTGAACAATGATTTAATACTTCGTAATATTAGTTCTGAGAGCCTAAATGAACTAACTAATAATCAGATTAATATAAAACGTCTAAACTCAAGTTCTCCTCATTCTCAATATTATATTTCACTTATTGGACATATTGCTAAAGTTCTTAAACTAAAAATTGAATTTCAAAAAGGTCATATTAATTTACAAATTTTAAATCAAAAAATAGATCAATTAAAAGATCCTCTTCCTATTAAAGACTCTATCAATTTAGATAATAACATTAAAATTTATGAAACACCTTCTAAATAATACCTTTTTCTTTACATATGTAACGTATTGTACCGTCTGCCAGACCAATTTTAGGAACATAAATTTCTTCCGCTCCAGACCATTTCATAGCGCTTAAATAAATACGTGTTGCAGGCACAATCACATCAGCACGATCTGGGTTTAAACCTAAATCGTCCATTCGCTGATCATAGGTTAGCCCCTTTAAGAAGTCGTATTGACTTTTTAAATAATCATAGGTTAAAGGAATTCCTTCTTTAACCTCTGCCATTTTATAAATTTTATTGATATTTCCTCCCGAACCAATTGCTATAACTTCCCCTAAATCTTTTGTATTTTCTTTTACCCAAGATTTAACTTCTCCATTGAAATATTCCTCTTTTACCATTCCATTGATAAAACGAACTGTTCCAACTGGAAAAGAGCGTCTTGCTATTACTTTTCCTTTTGAAAAAATAGTAAATTCTGTTGAACCTCCTCCTACATCAATATACAAATAGGTTTTATCTTCTTCAATGTAGTTTTTTATATTGGTTAAAAAGATAATTTCGGCTTCCTTCTCTCCATCTATTACTTCAATATCAATATCCGTTTTTTCTAACACACGATCTACCAGCTCCTTACCATTCCCAGCAGTTCTTACAGCTGAAGTAGCAAAAGCTTTATAATTTTCAACTTTATGAACTCGCATTAGTAAAGTAAATGCTTGCATAGCATCAATTAGATTTCCTGCTTTTCGAATACTAATATCCCCTTTTGTAAAAACGTCTTCCCCTAATCGAATTGGAACACGAACTAATGAATTTTTTTTGATTTCAATCGTCCCGTTTTTATGTTCCAAAATGTTTGCAATTAATAAACGAACAGCGTTTGATCCAATATCAATTGCAGCAAATTTTCTATATTCCATTCAGTTTTTATTTATTTAACATCTTCACCAACTCAAATTGAGCTCTAACCTTATCATGATTATTTTTCACAAATGTATTGCTTTGATTTTCATCCAAAATGCGTGCTTTTGTATTATCCTTAAAGAATAAGTTAAATGTATTTATCACTTCATTTTTTATATCTTCATCATAGATTGGACAGGTAACTTCTACTCTATGTTCAATATTTCGGGGCATCAAATCGGCCGAAGAGATATACAATTTCTCATTACCATTTGCATGAAACCAATAAACTCGAGAATGTTCTAAAAATTTATCTACAACACTAATAATTTCAATATTTTCACTAAGGTTTTTCTTCCCTGCAATAATAGAGCAAATTCCTCTAACTATCAAACGAATTTTAACTCCTGCTTGAGAAGCTTCATACAATTTATTAATAATTTGCTTATCGCATAAACTATTCACTTTTATTTGAATAGCTGATTTTAAGCCATTTTTAGCATTATTAATTTCTTCATCAATTAATTTCGTCAATCCTTTTCGAGTTTGTTTAGGAGAAACCATTAGATGTTTAAAATCATAAAAATTATAGTTTTTATTAAAGAAATCAAACACCTTACCTACTTCTTTTGTGATACTTTTATTAGCTGTCAATAAGGTATAATCGGTATAAACATTGGCTGTCCCTTCATGAAAATTTCCTGTTGAGACAATAGCAAATCGTTTTGCACTTTTATTTGAATCACGCTCAATATATCCAATTTTTGAATGTACTTTCAATCCATGAACACCGTAATAAACAATTGCACCTGCATCTTGTAGTTTGTGGACCCACTTCATATTATGAGCCTCGTCAAAGCGTGCCTGAAGTTCTACTAAAACCTCAACCATTTTTCCATTACGGGCAGCATTAATTAAAGCATTCATAATTTCTGATTCATCTGCTACACGATATACTGTAAATTTAATGGAACGCACTTTAGGGTCCATTGCAGCATAACGTAAAAAACGAATTAGTGTGGAATAATCATCATACGGAGTAAAAATCATATGATCCTTTTGTGTAATTGCTTCAAAATAGTTTTGTTTTTCAACTAATTTCAGCATTCTTTTTTCAGGAATAACATTTCCATATACCAATTCTTTATCAACCATAGGAAACTTCATCAAATCACGACGATTATGATAACGACTCCCTGGAGAAAAATTATCATAATTATCTAAATTCATTTGCTTACGGAAGTATTCTAAAGTATCAGGTGCTATAGCCTGATCATAAACCATCCGAACTGGAGTACCTTTTCTTCTCCTTTTTACAGAACGTTCCATTTTTTCCAAGAAACTCTTACGTAAATCATTATCAATTGATAATTTAGCATCTCTCGTAATTTTAATGGAATGTGCTTCAATTTTTTCAACATTTTCATAAGTTGAAAAAATATCAGTTAAATAAATTCGAATAATATCTTCTAAATAAATAAAATATTTTTTGTCTTTTACATCGGGAAGTTTTATAAATCGATCAAATTTATATGTTGGAACCTCGATTAAAGCATATTTTGGACGTTTATCTTTTCTGTGGATTTTTACAGCTAAATAAAACCATTCATCTTTCAAAGATGGGAAATCAATTATATCATTTAGAATAAGTACATCAAATGAATAAGCTAATTTGGTATGGTAAAATTCATCTAAAAACGAACGATGTTCTTTTAAAATAGATTCTCCGTTTACAATTAGAATATTATTTTTTTCTAATCCATTTAAGATATTGGTATAAGTTTCATCAAATTTTAAAGTTTGTTTGGCAACTTCTTGATTGATTTCTTTTAATAATTCATCTGCTGTCTGATCTTCTATAATATTTCGATATGAATTTCTTTTACCAAATAAAACAGCACGACGTACTGTAGCATATCGAACTTTATAAAATTCATCTAAATTATTCGAATATATCCCCAAAAAACGTAGGCGTTCAATTAAAGGTACTTCTTCATTTTGTGCTTCTTGAAGTACTCTCTCATTAAACTTAAGCCAACTTATTTCTCTATTTATGTATTTCATCTGTTACGATTTTCCTTTTTAATAAAGTCAGATGAAATTCGCCTATTATCAATTTTAAATGCCAATAATTTCTTTGTTAAGGCTCATTTCACATAACATTTTCATTTAGAAGAATAAATTTACTATTTTTTTATGTTATTTTCGTCTTAAATAAGATTTAACTTAATGATTAAAAATAAACTTTAAAATAGTTCTATTTTACTACAATTTCTTTCCCCTCATGCCCTAACACCACATTTTCAAAAACTTTTTGAGCTTCCTCTTTAAAATCATTTAAATCTGAATATCGATTGGAATAATGTCCTAAAATCAGTTTTTTAACATTCGATTTTTGTGCAATTTGGGCTGCTTCTAATGCCGTAGAATGCCCCGTTTTTTGTGCTAAACTTTTTTTGTCTTCTAAAAATGTAGCTTCATGATATAACAAATCTACATTTTCTATTAAGGGAATTATTGTAGGATTAAAACTGGTATCGGAACAAAATGCATAAGACAAAGGTTTTGGAGGATCTAATGTTAGCTTTTCATTTTGAATAACTGCACCACTCTCCAAAACATAATCTTTACCATTTTTTAAATTTTGATAATCACAAATTTCAATTTCAGAATACTGAGAAACAGCTTCCATGTTAACTTTACGTTTTTTAAGCTTTTCTTTAAAAAGATATCCATTACAATAGACTCTATGCTTTAAAGGAATTGTATGTACTTCAACAAGATCGTCTTTAAATATTAATTCTGATTCTTTTGATTCTAATTCATGATAATAAATAGTGTACGTTTTATAAGATTGGGTCAACCGCAATTGAACCTCTATAATTTCTTTAATCCCTTTAGGGCCATAAATATGCAAATCAGCTACTCTTCCTAATAATTGAAATGTAGAAATAAGACCAATTAATCCAAAAAAATGATCTCCATGTAAGTGTGAAATAAATACATGATGAATTTTATTAAATTTGGCTTTATATTTTCTTAACTGAACTTGAGTTCCCTCACCACAATCTATTAAAAAATAACGTTCTGCAAATTGTAAATACTGCGCAGTTGGATAAGAATTAGAAGTGGGTGTTGCTGCATTACAGCCTAAAATTGTTAATTTAAAACTCATTCGTTATTGAATTGGAATCCAAAAATACTGGTTTTCATTGTAAACAACTAACCTATTTTTAATCCGTCTTCTAGAATCATATTTTTTTTGACTACAATGATACCATCAATTATAGTATAACGTTCTTCATCACGATCTTCTAAATGTTCTCCTCCAACAATTTCAACGTTATTCCCAATTCGACAATTTTTATCAATAATAGCATTTTCAATTTTACAATTTTCACCAATACCAATTGGTGGGATTCCAGATCCTTCCATTTCTTGTATGGTTTCATAATGATCTGCTCCTAAAATATAAGTATTTTTAATCACCGTTTCTTTACCTATTCGCGTTCGAATTCCAATTACAGCTCTACTCAACTCCTTTGCATGTATAATACAGCCATCCGAAATAACGGTGTTTTTCATTTCTGTACCCATAATTTTAGAAGTAGGTAATAATCGTGGATTGGTATAAATCATATCACGATTGTCATACAAATTAAATTGAGGAACATCATCTGCTAAATCTAAATTGGCTTCAAAAAAGGATTTAATGGTTCCTATATCCGTCCAATAACCATTATGTTGGAAACTTACAACTTTATATTGACCTAAAGCATTAGGGATGACTTCTTTACCAAAATCTTTAGCATCCGTATTATTCAAAATATCAAAAATAACTTCTCGATTGAAAATATAAATACCCATCGATGCTAAATAATCCCGTCCTTTATCTTGCATTTCAACTCCGGTATCAGATTTCCAGTTTTCTAATTCTTCTAAAGAAGGTTTTTCAATAAAGGAAGTAATGGTATCATTTTCATCTTTTTTCATTATCCCAAATCCAGTAGCATCATTGGCGTTGACAGGAATAGTCGCAATTGAAACCGCTGCATTATTTTTTTTATGGTGTTCTAACATGACTTGATAATCCATATGATATAATTGATCACCAGAAAGGATTAACATATAATCAAAATCTACCTTGTCAAAATGCATAATATTACGTCTAACAGCATCTGCTGTACCTTGGTTCCAAGAATTGAACTGAGGTGTTTGCTCGGCAGCTAAAATGTGTACAAAACCTTTACTAAAAATATCAAAGGCGTAAGCATTTTTTATATGACGATTCAAAGAGGCTGAATTAAATTGTGTTAACACATAAATTTTATTCATCTTTGAATTTAAACAATTTGAAATAGGGATGTCTACTAAGCGATATTTTCCAGCGACAGGAACAGCTGGTTTTGCTCTTTGATAACTCAACGGGTGTAAACGAGTTCCTCTCCCTCCTCCTAAAATAACAGATAAAACGTCAGATCCTAATTTAGTCATAGTGTTACGATATTAAATTTTCATATAAGTTTAAATATTCTAATGCTGATTTATTCCAAGAAAAATCAATTTTCATCATTCTTTTCTGAATTTCATCTTTCTTTTTTGGATTATTATAAACATATTCTGCTCGACTAATAGCGTGAGCAATATCATGAATGTCATTGTGAATGAATCGTATACCAAATCCGTTATCATCATCATAATCTACAATCGTATCATATAATCCTCCAACCGTATGAACAATCGGAATTGTTCCATAACGTGTTGAATACATTTGATTTAATCCACAAGGTTCTATTTTTGAAGGAATAAGCATAAAATCGGCTCCTGCATATACTTTTCGAGACAACGATTCATTATAGCCTACATATAAGTTCATTTTGCCATCAGATTGTACAATAATACTTTCTAATGAATCTTCAATATATTTTGCTCCACTACCTAAAACTAAATAATTAACATCTTGTTTAGCTTTATTTAAAGAATTTAAAATAGTTTCAGCTAAAATGTCTGCTCCTTTTTCAATTGCAAAACGACCAATAAAAGCAATTAAAGGTTTTTCCATATCAAAATTGAAGCGTTCGCAAAGCCATTTTTTATTTTCTTCTTTCCCTTTTTTAAAGGTTTTATTAGAATAATTTTTAATTAAATCTTGATCGATTTCAGGATTCCATACTTCTTCATCTATTCCATTTAAAATACCGCTACACTTTTCATATTCATCTTGAATTAGTGATTCCAAACCATTGGCATTTTGACTTAATTCCCACATATAATGAGGAGAAACAGTGGTTACTTTCCATGCACATTTAATGGCGGATGCTAAAGAATTAATTTCATGATTCCATTCTAAATATTTTTGATCATATTCTTGATGAAACCATGGAAAATATTGAAGCATATCCCAACTCATCCAACCTTGATACTGTGCATTATGTATGGTAAAAACACTAGGTATATGCGTTAACTTTTGGTATTTAAAGGTATATTTCATCATAAAGGGAATTAACCCAGCTTGATGATCATGACAATGTATAATATCAGGGGTGTGCTCCCACTGATTGATCCAATCTAAAACAGCTATTTGAAAAGCTAAAAACCGATAAGGATCATCTTGATATCCATAAACATTTTCGCGATTAAAAAGATAATCAATCCAAACAACATATAAATCAAACCCTAATTGATTTTTCTTTTCTTTTAAAATTTTAACTTGGTATTCATCTGCTCCACATTGCACTTTATTTTCATAATCAACCATCCATTCATTTTCTTCAATAAATGGTTTCTGATAAAAAGGCATGACTACCTTATGAATTCCTTTTTTAGCATTTAAATATTTAGGCAAAGCCCCCACTACATCAGCCAAACCACCGACTTTTGCAACGGGAAAACATTCAGCACTTACATGAATTACTTCCATATGTTGGTTCTTTGTGTTAAATTTACAAAATATCTCGTTAGAAAAGAACACGATTTACTATAATTTAATGAAAGATTTACTATTAATTTTTGTTGGCGGTGGCTTAGGAAGTATTTTACGATTCTGGGCTGGAAAAGAATTAAATACAAACTTCCCATATGGTACATTATTCGTAAATGTTTTAGGGGCATTTATTATCGGAATTATTTTAGCTCTTTTTGAAAAAGAAATCATTTCAAACTCTTCAAGATTATTACTTGCAGTAGGTTTTTGTGGAGGGTTTACAACATGGTCAAGTTTTGCTTTTGAAAAATTTCATATGCTTCGAGAAGGACATATTACTCATTTTATTATGTATATTGGTATGAGCATATTATTTTCTTTAATAGCGGTATTATTTTCATACAAAATCATTAAATTTTTCATATAAAATTTAATATGAAACGTTATTGTATTATATTTTTTATTACCCTCTTAAATGCCACGCTTTTAATGGCACAATCAAAAACAATAGGTACCTGGAAAGTAGAAAAAGGAATCCTTGTCAAAAATAATTCAAATGATTATTTAGGAGCTCAATATTGGACTATTTTCTATTCTATTTTCCCAAAAGATATTACTCAAAATTATCTAACACATTTTTCTTTAATTACAGATGGTAAAGACGGTGATTTAGGAGGCTTAGTTCCTATTGATACCCAAAATAAACAATGGAAATTAGAAATTGATACATCTGATATGAATATTACCAATTATTCAGAAAAACATATAAAAGACTATATTCATACTCTAGTTCATGAATTTGGACATGTTTTAACCCTTAATAATAAACAAGTTAAACCTACAGAAGATTTGTATCAAAACCCTGAAAAAGGATATTTAACTTCAGAAGGTTACGCTTCTAAAGATAGTTACTTAAATTTATTCGTAACACAATTTTGGGAAGGTGTTTTATTAAATAAATGGGATCGAATCAATGGGATTTCTTCTGAACAAAAACGTTTAAAAAAATTATATCAGTTTTATTTAAAAAATCAAGATACTTTTTTAACAGATTATGCAGCTGAAGCCCCAGAAGAAGATATTGCAGAATCTTGGTCTTTTTTTATATTGAATGATCGACCTTCTTCCTTAAATTTAATTAAAAATCAGAAAATCAACTTTTTTTATCAATTTCCTGAATTAATAGAATACAGAACTTTAATTCGCAAAAATATCAATCAATACAAAAAAACGATTAATTAATCACTCCACTAAAAATCAGTTCATCACCAATATAACAAGCAGTAAATTGCCCTTCTGTAATGGCTTCTTGGTCTTTCTCAAATTCCACATAATAACCATTTTCAAAACGATAAAGCGTTGCTTTTTGTAAAGGTTGTCTATAACGAATTCGAGCTTCTACTTCTAATTTTGTATCTATTTCTATTTTCAAATCTTCTCTAATCCAATGTGCTTCATCGTTTGAAACATATAATACTTTACGTAATAATCCTTTATGATCATGACCTTGCCCAGTATACACTATATTCTCATTAACATCTACTTCAATCACAAATAAAGGTTCTACAGTTCCTCCTACACCAAGTCCTTTTCGCTGTCCGTTTGTAAAATAATGAGCCCCTTGATGCTTTCCAACTATTTTACCATCTTCTTTTGCATAGGATATTTCGGTAGAAAAATATTGTAATTCTTCTTCCTTTACATTAAATAAAGGTGTTTCTTTTTTATAAAGATTCGACTCTTTAGGAATTTCAATAATATGACCTTCTTTGGGTTTGAGTTTTTGCTGTAAAAACTGAGGTAAACTAACATGTCCAATAAAACATAGACCTTGTGAATCTTTTTTATCAGCTGTTACTAAATCCAATTCTTTTGCTATTTCACGTACTTTTGGTTTCTCTAAATGTCCTATTGGAAATAATGCTTTACTCAATTGAAATTGATTCAATTGGCATAAAAAGTACGATTGATCTTTATTTTGATCTACACCTGCAAGTAAACGATGAATTTCTTTCCCTTCTTTTTGAATCGTTTCTTTCTGACAATAATGCCCTGTTGCAACATAATCTGCACCCAATTTTAAAGCAGTATCCAAGAAAACATCAAATTTGATTTCACGATTACATAAAACATCGGGATTGGGTGTACGTCCTTTTTCATATTCTGCAAACATATAATCAACAATACGCTCTTTATATTGCTCACTTAAATCAATTACCTGAAAAGGAATTCCTAATTTCTCTGCAACCAACATAGCATCTGCACTATCTTCTACCCAAGGGCACTCATCTTCTAAAGTAACAGAAGCATCATTCCAATTACGCATAAACAATCCAATCACTTCATATCCCTGCTCTTTGAGCAAATATGCTGCAACACTCGAATCTACACCTCCTGATAAACCAACTACGACTCTTTTCAAACTGTAATATTATTTATTTTGCAAAGTTAGGTAATTTCACTGGAATGAAGAAGTAGATTTATATTAAAAATAGATCTTAATTTCTACTTAAAAGAAAAGATATTTTAATTATTTTTACATAATTATATTACTTAATAAACCTATTTAAATGATTATTTACAACCCTACAGAAAAAATAGTTGCAAATACTTTAGAAATCCACTATTGGTTTGAAGATGAATCACATACAATGGATGCTTTAGTACAAAATCGTTGTGAATATGAAATATTAGGTATTATTAAAGAAATTTCAAATACATTATCTACAACCGTTTCAATAGAAACAGAACCTTTTGCTGAAGGAGGTTTGAGAAGATGGCTTAAAATCACTTCAAAAAGTGAAAAGAAACATGCTACTATAACAACAGCTGTCATTACGTCCTTAGTTATTACAGTACTATCCACTCCTCTATCAAAATTATCAGAGAATCTTATTGATAAACTTTTTGAAGATCAAACTTTAATCAATCTTGAAAAAGAAAAACTTCAACTTGAAATTGAAGTTTTAAAACAAAAAGCTTCTAAAGATTTATTCAAAATCAATCAAAATACCATTATTAAAAAAAAGAAATCTAATTTTTATGAATACTTAGAAAACTATCCTAAAGTAAGACAGGTTTCTTATAGTATATCAGATCATAATAGAACAACGCGTAGCAAAGAAATTCCCATTGAAAAAAAACGATTTAAAAAATATATCTTACATTCTGATGAATTAGAACCTATTGAAGTTAATGAAGCTATTATTGAAATTATATCTCCTGTATTAAAAAAAGGAAAATATAAATGGACAGGGTATTATAAAGACCAATCCATTTCATTTACTTTAAAATCAATTGAATTTAAAACCTTAGTCCAAAATGGAAAAGTAGAATTTAAAAATGGATCTTCTATTAATTGCTTGTTGAGAATTCATAGGAAAATGAATAATGAAGGGATCATAAAAATTACAAATTATGAAGTTCTACGTGTCAATCATTATTTTGAAAAAGAAAAAACCATTGAAACCCAGGAAGGTTTCCAGTACAGAAAGAGAAAAGAAGGTAACCATACACAATATTCTCTTTTTAAGGATGATTGATACAGCTCAAAATACTATAAAAAACGTTCTTTCAACTCTGGTGTTGGTAACCAACATGTATCAGCTTTTCCAAAAAGGGTGTAACGATTTTTAGCAATTAATTTATAAGCTAAATTTCGTAAAAAAGAAGGTAAATAGAGAAAAAATCGTGCAAAACTAAAACCTTTTAACTGGCTTAATACTTTTAAACCTGCAGTGCTCTCTGTAAAATATTCTTCTCCCTCTAATAAAATAAAAGAATCAAACTCTTGTGTATTTAATGAATGTTTTTCAAGAAATTGTTGTCCAAAATCAGATTGTAATGATGCAAATTGAAATACTTTTTCCTCATCCCGTTCAATAACAAATTGAACAAAACCATTGCATAAATTACAAACACCATCAAACAATATGACTTTTCTTGTTTTTTCCACACTAAGAAATGCTTACTTTTACATACCAAAGATACAACATTATGTCCATACAAAAGCTTTTCTTTAAACAAATCGATATTAGTCCACTTATTGTATTTAGAATTTTATTCGGATTATTAATGGTAACTGAATGTTGGGGTGCTATTGGAACAGGCTGGGTTAAAGAAACTTTTGTAGACCCTCAATTCACTTTTACCTTTATGGGATTTGAATGGACACAATTTCTCCTTGGAAAAACCATGTATGTATATTTTATCATAATGGGAGTCTTTGCTTGGGGTGTTGCATTAGGTTATCGCTACCGTATTTCTTCTATAGTATTGGCTATTATGTGGACTTTAGTCTACTTTATGCAAAAATCACATTATAACAATCATTATTATTTTGCAGCTATTATTGCTATTATCATGTGTTTCGTACCTGCTAATCGTTATTATTCACTTGATGTAAAACAAAAACGAGTTCAAGAATCGCAAACTTGTGACTATTGGTGCTTATGGATTTTTGCTGCAGAAATTACTATACTTTATACTTATGCCGCTATTGCTAAGTTCTATCCAGGGTGGATAAATGGTGATTTTATAGCAGTTAAATATGGCGTACAGGCTTCTTGGTTTGAAAGCAAGTTGGGTTGGCATACTTTTGCCGACCTATTACGAAATAAAACTTTACAACAATTTGTACTTTGGGCAGGTATCCTCTTTGATTTATTAATTGCACCTCTTTTGATGTGGAAGAAAACACGAACTCCTGCTCTATTATTAACACTTATTTTCCATATTTCAAATTCCATTATACTCCATATTGGTATCTTTCCTTATTTCGCTTTAAGTTTTGCACTGTTTTTCTATCCGCCTGAAACGATACGAAGTATTTTCTTCAAAAAGAAAGCACATGTCATAGAAAAAGATCAAGAATCAAACTATAAGCCTATGGTAGTTACCATTATCAGTCTTGTATTAATTATTCACACCCTATTACCTTTACGTCACCACCTTATTCAAGATGATGTTTTTTGGACGGAAGAAGGACACCGTATGTCATGGCGTATGATGTTACGTAGTAAATCAGGTCATACACGTTTTATTATGGAGTATCCTAATGGAAAACGTATGCCTATTAATACCTCAGAATATCTAACACAACTACAAATGGGTGCCATGCAAACCAAACCCGATATGATTTGGCAATTTGCTCAATATGTAAAAAAGAAACAAGCCGAGCAAGGGATTGATTCCATCAAAATATTTGCTAAAGGGAAATTAAACCTAAATCGAGGGAAATATTACGATTTTATCTACGACACCGTTGATTTAACTCAAATAAAATGGAATACTTTCGAACATGAAACTTGGTTACGACCATCACCTAAAGAATTTAATAGTTGGGAGAAAGTGAAGAAAAAATCGTTTAAATAGATCTTTTAACTTCACATAATATTCATTCAATTATGACTTACTATTTCATAATTCTTACTTAAAAAAATTATTAACATCATCTCGTTAATAACTATTTTAATATCTTGTAAAATCAATACCATTCTTTTCTAATTTTGAAAACAGAATTGGTGAAGACGTATTGTGATAAATACTCTTTTAAAAGGGAATCAGGTGTAAATCCTGAACATTACCCGATGCTGTAAGTTCCATTACAGATTTTTACACACTTTCGCCACTGTTTATTAAAAACGGGAAGGCTGTAAAAATTGGAATAAGTCAGAAGACCTGCCATTTCTATAAGTTTAATACAGAGCTTTCGGGAAAAAAAGCAGGTATCAATATATTTTACATATTTAAAATACATTTTACCCTTATCCTTATGCTCTCAAAATATCGATATATGAAAAATATTTTTGAGAAACGCATTGCGTACAAACCTTTTGAATATCCAGAAGTTATGGACTTCATCAATGCTATTAACCAAACTTTTTGGGTACATTCAGAAGTTGATTTCACAGGTGATTTACAAGATTTTAAAGTAAATTTTAGTGAAACAGAAAAAAATGCAGTAAAAAACACACTAATTGCCATCGCACAAATTGAAGTATCCGTTAAAACTTTTTGGGGCAATTTGTATCAAAATCTTCCAAAACCTGAGATTAATGGTTTGGGAAGTACCTTCGCAGAATGTGAATTTCGACATTCAGAAGCTTACTCACGTCTTTTAGATGTTTTAGGATTTCAAAATGCTTTTGAACAAGCCTTACAGGAACCAATTTTACAACAACGTATTGCTTTTTTAAATAATCCAAATCGGGTTTCTAGTATTCAAAACTCAGAACGAGCTTTTGCTTTACAATTGGTTATTTTCTCTCTTCTTGTTGAAAATGTCTCTCTATTTAGTCAATTTGCTACGATTCTATCCTTTACACATTTTAAAGGCCTCCTAAAAAACACCAGTAATATTATTGCGTGGACCAGTAAAGACGAACAAATTCATGCCAATGCAGGAATTTATCTATTTAACCAAATCATGAAAGAAAATCCTGATTGGCTAGATGACAAAATGATCAATATTATTGAACAAACAGCTTATGAATCGATCGAACAGGAAGCTAAAATTTTAGATTGGATATTTGAAGCAGGAGAGTTAGATTTAATTACAAAATCACAGTTATTAAACTTTATGAAACAGCGTGTGAATCAAAGTTTAGAAGAAATTCACCTCAGACCTATCTTTGAAATTGACACAAATTTAAGTAATCAAATGAACTGGTTTGAAGAAGAAGTTTTTGCACAAGCACATGATGATTTTTTTGCAAAACGCCCTGTTGATTACTCCAAACATAATCAATCATTTTCAGTTAACGACCTATTTTAAATCACTTTTAATAAAATATATTAATAAAAAAACCCTTAAAAAATGAATACACGAAAATACCATTGGGTAACACCAGAAACACTCACTATGCTACAAAGAGGCTATCTTTTAGAAGGTGAAACCATTCAAGATGCTGTAAAAAGAATAACTACACGTGCAGCCAAGCGTCTAAGAAAACCTGAAATGCAACCTGAATTTGAAAACTTAATTGCACGCGGTTGGATGTCCTTATCCTCTCCCATTTGGGCTAATATGGGATCAGATCGTGGTTTACCAATTAGTTGTTTTGGTTCTTATGTAGAAGACTCGATGTCTGGTGTTACCAAAACTTTATCCGAAAGTATCATGATGACTAAATTTGGAGGAGGAACATCAGCCTATTTTGGGCATCTAAGAGAGCGAGGAGCAGCCATTAAAAATAATGGTAAATCATCAGGACCTGTATCTTTTCTCAAAATGTTTGATGCCATGATTGATACTGTGAGTCAAGGAAATGTACGCCGGGGTGCTTTTGCGGGTTATTTGGATATTGAACATCCTGATGTAGAAGAATTTTTAGAGATCAAAGATATTGGAAATCCAATTCAGAATATTTTTTATGGAATTACAGTTTCAGACAAGTGGATGCAAAGTATGATTGACGGGGATCAAAAAAAACGTACAACTTGGGCAAAAGTATTACGCTCTCGTCAAGAAAAAGGATTGCCTTACATCATGTTTAAGGATAATGTAAACAATCATACCACAGATGTATATCAAGATAAAAAGATGACAATACATAATTCGAACTTATGTGCAGAAATTGCATTACCTGTTAATGAATATGAAAGTTTTGTATGTTGTTTATCTTCTATGAATTTAGAATTATATGATGAATGGAAAGATACCAATGCTATTGAATTAGCAGTATGGTTCTTAGATGCTGTTATGGAAGAATTTATTCAAAAATCAGAAGGTGTTGAATACATGGAACGAACACATCATTTTGCGAAAAGACACCGAGCTTTAGGTTTAGGTGTAATGGGCTATCATGCTTACTTACAAAAAAATAGCATCCCTTTTGAAAGTTTTGAGGCTAAACAATTTAATTCTAGTTTCTTTAAATCATTAAAAGAACAAAGTTATCAAGCTTCAGAAAATTTAGCAAAAGAATATGGAGAACCTGAAGTTTTAAAAGGCTATGGAAGACGTAATACTACCTTAATGGCAATTGCTCCTACTACATCTTCTAGCTCTATTTTAGGACAAACATCGGCAGGTATAGAACCTTATAGTAGTAATTATTACAAAGCAGGGTTAGCAAAAGGAAATTTTATTCGAAAAAATAAGTTTTTGAAAGCCGTATTAGAGGAAAAGGGGTTAAATACAGATGAAATTTGGCACTCTATCATGATGAAACATGGTTCTGTACAACATTTAAATGAACTAACAGATCATGAAAAAAATGTTTTTAAAACATTTAGAGAAATAAGCCCTAAAGAAATTATTGTTCAAGCTTCTATTCGTCAGAAATTTATTGATCAATCACAATCCCTTAACTTAAATATACCTCCACAGGTGCCTGTTAAGGAAGTTAATGCTTTAATGATTGAAGCGTGGCAATTAGGTATTAAATCATTGTATTACCAACGATCTGTTTCAGTTGCGCAAGAATTAGTAAACAATTTTAAAGAATGTGTAAGCTGTGCTTCATAAAAAAAGAAAAACGCATGAATTAAAAAAATTCATGCGTTTTTAAAATCAATATTTTCCTTATAATATTATTTTAAACTTTGAACTACTTCTTTTAATTTATTTATTTCTTCTTGCTGTTCTTGTAATGCCTTTGTCAATAAAGGTATCAATTGAATATAGTGAACACTTAATGTTTTCTCTGTATCAAGACCTTCTGTAACTAAATCAGGTAATATTTCTTGTATTTCTTGAGCTATAAATCCCATTTCAGTTTTTCCATAATCTTGTGATGCTATTGTATTTCTCTTTTCATAACGAACAGGATTCAGTTTCATTACTTGATCCAATGAATGATTAAGTTTTTCCACATTACGTTTTAATCGGATATCAGAAGTTAAAACGACCCCTCCTGCTCTTACACTACTTGACGCATTGATATTACCTACAACATCTAATTGATAAGAAGGATTTGCTTTGCCTATTCCCACTCTTCCATTACCATTAGCTGTAAAAACATGGGCATTACCATTATTAATAATATGAACTCCATCTGAACCATCATTATTTTGTAATTGAATTACAAAATTAGAACTAACAGGCGTTCGCATTCTAATACCATCTGTTCTTGTACCTAAAACCTGTAAAGAAGTAGGATAATCAGTTGCTTTCATATCTGAAAATAGTAAAGCGTTATTTGATGACACACCTTCTACTCTTAAAATCTCACCTCCATCTGTACTATGTTTTACTCTCAGTTTAGGAGTACTAGTTGTTACTCCAATTCCTATATTTCCATCATCTGTAACTACAACATTATTTCCTGCATTATTCGCTTGAGTTGCATAAATGTAATTAGTACCATCTGTCCATTCAGCATTAGATTCACTTATATTAGCTACCCATTTAGATCCATCCCAATAATGAAATCCTTTTGAATATCCATTAGTTGCGTCATCTGAAATTAAATACACTAATTGTCCATTTACTGTTCCGTTTGCTCCTAAAGCATTTACTCTAGGTACCAATATACCATCTGTTCCCGTAACAGCTCCATTGTGATTCGTAGCCCTTACATCAAATAAAGTTTGTGGACTTGTTGTATTTATACCCACTTGTCCCATCATCATACTGGAAATAAGTATTGATAATACCGCTATTCCCATTCCTTTTCTTTTCATAAAATTTGTTTCGATTAATTAATTTCAATTAATCAAAAGTAAACACTTACTGATAATTGTCATAATATTCTAGACGAGACCTAGTAATATCAAGGTGAAATGCGAAATACATTATATGAAAATAATAAAAGCTACTTCGGAAAGTAGCTTTTATATAATAATGATATGAAGTGCTTTTTAAATTTCTTCTATCATATAATTTAATGGTCTACGAACTTTTTTAAGCTGTTTATATTGATCATCTTCAGCTCCGTAACCAATTGGTAAAACAAGTACTGAAGCTAAGTTTTTTTCTTTCAAACCTAAAACTTCATCGTACATTGGAGGCACAAATCCTTCCATAGGAACACTATCTACTCCTTCCTCAGCACATGCAATCAACAAAGTACCCATTGCTAAGTACACTTGTTTAGCTGTCCATGTATTCATTTTTTCAGGAGTATCTTGCATTTTTAAAAAGCCAGCAGCCATCTCTTTATATGCGTCTAAAGCTCCTTTAGGTAATCCTCGTTCTACTTCCATAAAATCTACATAGTTTTCTAAGTATTTTTCATCAATATCGGTGCGAATAGCAATTACTAATAAATGAGAAGCATCAACTACTTGATTTTGGGCAAAAGAATGCTCTACCAATGCTTTTCTTTTTTCCTCATCACGAACCAATACAAATTTATATGGTTGAATACCTATTGAAGAAGCACTTAAATTTGCAGCTTCTAAAATACGTTGAATTTTATCTTCAGATACTTTTTTTGTTGAATCAAATTTCTTTGTAGCGTAACGTTTTTGTAATTTTTCTATTAATGTCATGTATTTTTATTTATGATTAATTAATTCCTCCTTTTTCCTTTATTTCATCATTTAATTTTTTCAACTTAGCTATTGGATCTAAATATGGATCGGTTATATGTTGAATAAAATGGGTTGCTAATTCGGTTAATTTTTCAGGATCATTTTCTTGTCCAATTCGAACCGCATCATTCACAATAAATGCTTTTCTAAATTCCATACCAGCAAGTTTTGCTGTTTGTTGCATTGGTCGTAAGAATTCTCCCATTGAAAAATTATTATACTCTCCTGGTTGATAAGCATGATCAGGACCACCTGCTGTAGTTGCTATAACAAATTCTTTCCCTTTAAGTTTATCCCCCTCAACTCCATATGCAAAACCATATAAAAATATATCGTCAAAATATTTTTTTAATAAAGGAGTCATGTTATACCAATAAAAAGGAAACTGAAAAACAACACGATCAGCTTCTAATAGCTCTTTCTGTTCTTTTTCAGCATCTATTTCCCAATTAGGATATAAAGCGTAAAGATTACGCACTTTAATATTATTTTTTCCTTCTAATTCTTTTGAAAAGCGTTTATTTAAAATTGATTTGCTCATGTTGGGATGAGCTTGTAAAACTAAAATTTTCATTGTTTTATATTTTATACTGCAAATTTAAAAATTACATTTAAAATAACGCTTTTAAAATATATTTATTATGTATTTTTATAATACCCCAACGCTCCTGATGGACATTGATCAATTTGTGCCATAAATTCTTTTGAAGTAGCATTTTCAAGTTTTATCCAAGGTTTTTCTTTGGGATGATAAGCTTGTGGCAATGTTTTAACACAAACTGCTGCATGTTCACATTTTGAAGGAGTCCATGTAATTGTGATGTCGTCTTTTTTGTATTCTTTTGTCTTTTCCATTGTTATAATTTTTTATACAAAATACAACATATTCTAAAACCGTAATAAGTTTTAAACTAATTTAGAATGAAATTAAAAATACTTTAACTATTTACTTTCTGTTTATTCTTTCAAATTCAAAAGGAATCTCCATAGTTTCATTCGAAACTTTTGCTTTCATTTTCTCCTCTTCTTTCCAGTATTCTATCTTTTTAGGAAACTCAATGGCTGGATTCTCACAAATAAAACGATTTGTATTCATTTTAGTCATTTTAAAAATAGTGGATGCAGAATCTTCTGGTGAAACAACTTCCAACCTCCATTCACTATCAGATTTAATCAACATCATTTTTTCTTGAGAAATTGTATCAAGATTTTGTAGAGTAAATCCTATTCCTGAATATTCTGTATTACTATTTTTTATCCATGTTTCAAAAGTTTGTTGATTTTCTTGATTATTTATACGTTTCCAATCACCTAATAACCAATCAAAATTTTGATTAGTTTCACTAGGATCTTGTGATTGTGGAATAACATTCTTTTTATTACATGATACTATCATCATGCTAATTATTATCATTATGATTAATTTCTTCATTTTTAGTTTTTATATTTTATTCTTTTTAAAAGATTTTATATAGTAAAAAAGAGACCAAATAAACATCAAAGGAGCTATAACTAATGATAATATATTTTCATCAATTAAAAATTTATCATAAAAAATTTCAGTGATAACATAAATTAATTCTACAATCCAGCTCCACATCGAAATAATTAATGCACCTTTTTCATGAAGATACACCCCACCATATAATCGAGCCAATCCCAGCATTAAAAATAAAACACCAACCGTCCTTATATAAGTGTTATCTAATGTATTCAAATCAAATTGGGGTAATAAACTTAAAAGCAATTCTGGATTAATTTGGGAAATTAAAAATATTAAACTGTCTACTATAAAAAATATAATTAAAACATATTTTAAATACTTCATAAATATAGTGTCTTAAACATTGAATATTTTAAATTTATAATTATTTATTCTCAGAAAGTAATTCAAATTCTTTCTTTTTACTTTCAAACCATTCATTCATCCTATCAGGAGATTTCATAAGTTCCTGCATTTTATTCATAGCCTCAAGATGAGCCTTATCTCCTTTTTGAAACATCTCTACACCATGTTTTTTACTCATTTCAGCTATTTCTTCAAATGTATTAGCTTGAAATTCTTTATCACAGCCTCCTCCTAACTGTTTGCAAGTCATTGTTTTCATATTCATTAAGTTTTATCGTTATCGTATTAAATATAATCAATTTTACTAAGTTATACATTCAATTTAAAGACTTTATCAAAAAAAAACAATACTTTTTTATGAATTTAAATCTTTATAATACTTTCCAAACTCGTTAAATGAATTGGCTTTAAGTTTATTTTTAGAAAAATATTCAACTACTTGTGCTACTGCTACGTTTCTTAAACTTTTTGCTGAATATGATAATCCAACTTCTCTGAAATATTGAGGACCAACAAAAGGTTTAATTTCAAACCCATACCATCCATCAACAAAATGTTCAGGTAAAAAAGTAATACCTAACCCTGCCATTAAAAAACTTAAGGTTTCTGTTTTTGTTGAACAATGAGCAATGGTTACCATTTCGCTAGTATCATAATTCAAAATAGATAATAATTGTTGATGTGCTTCACATGTTGGACAGTGTATAAATGTTTCATTTTTCAAATCTTCTAATGTAATTTCGTCCTTTTTTATCAAATGATGTTCATTAGGTACACATAAAACATAATTTTCTTTCCATAGTGGTAAAAATAGCTCTTCTTCAAATTTCCACTCTCTGATCAATAAATTAAGTTCACAATCACGATGAATACCTTTAACATCCCATTCTAAGGAATCAACCAAACTTGATACTTTTCTAAAAAACTGTTGTTTATATTCTTGTGGTAAACTTTCTGTTATACCAATAGTAATTTTATTAGTAAACTCCTTTTCTTTAAATGTATTCGATAACGAATTTACTTCACTCACTAAACGTTTAGCTCTAGGATATAAATAATGTGCTTCAGGCTTTAATTCTACCCCCCTTTTATGTCTAATAAAAAGTTCTTTCCCCAGTTCTTCTTCTAATTGCTTAATTCCATTTGAAATATTGGGTTGAGATACAAAACATTCTTTTGCAGCTCTAGTCAAATTCTTTTGTTCATATACTGAAATAAAAAATCTCAATAATCTAACATCCATAATTTTTAATTATAATAAACATTAAAAAATAGTATTTTGAAAGTATTTAAACCTATAATAATTTTGTTACAGATTATAAAATCACACAATATTATAAAAAATAATTATTATAAAACCGCATTATGGACACTAAAAAATTAATTGTAATTACAGGAGCAAGTTCAGGAATTGGAGCTGCTACAGCAAAATTATTCTCTTCAAAAGGACACCCTTTATTATTACTAGCAAGAAGAATAGAAAAAATTGAAGCTTTAAATTTACCTGACACTTTATACAAAAAGGTTGATGTTACAGATTTGAAAGCTTTAAAAAATGCTATACAAGAAGCCGAAGAAAAATTTGGACCTGTTGATTGCATGATTAACAATGCTGGTTTAATGCTTTTGGGAGATATTGCTACACAAGACCCTTCTGAATGGAAAAAAATGTTTGATGTTAATATTCTAGGCGTATTAAACGGTATGCAAGCTGTTTTACCTCAAATGAAAGAGCGTAATCATGGAACCATCATCAATACAAGTTCAATTGCTGGAAGAAAAACATTTCCTAATCATGCAGCTTATTGTGGGACTAAATTTGGAGTACACGCCCTTACTGAAAATGCACGTGAAGAATCAGCCACATTTAATATTCGTATGGTAACTATTGCTCCTGGAGCTGTTGAAACTGAATTATTATCTCATACAACTTCAAATGAAATTAAAAATGATTATGAATCATGGAAAGATGATATGGGAGGCGTTTTAAATCCTAATGATATTGCAAACGCTATGTGGTATGCCTATAATCAGCCACAAGGAGTTAACATTCGTGAAATTGTATTAGCCGCTACAAAACAGCAACCTTAAATAAATAATTTTTTAATTAAATAATAACCTTATAATTTTTTATCATGTTTAATATAAACGCACAAACAAAAAAAAGTGATGCTACTTACGAAGTAGCTTTCGTTTCAGGAAAAAATAAAGTAAATTTTATGAGTGAAGGAACTCGTATAGCCGGAAATTTATTTATTCCTGACAATTATAACCCTCAAGGTGATTTTCCAGTAATTGTCTGCATAACACCAGCTAGTGGTATAAAAGAACAAACAGCAGGTATTTATGCCGAAAAACTTGCACAAAAAGGCTTTATAGCTTTAGCTTTTGATCACAGAACTTATGGTGAAAGCGGCGGATATCCAAGAGGAATGGAAAACGCTCCTATGAAAGTTGAAGATATCAAAAGTGCAATTTCTTTTATCGGAACACTATCAGGAGTAAACAAAGAACGAATTGGTGTACTTGGTTTATGCTCAGGAGCAGGCTACAGTATTCAAACAGCTATTTTTGATCAACGTGTAAAAGCTGTCGCAACTGTAAGTGGTTTTGTTGACTTTATTGATTACGGATTAGGAGGAGCTACTCAATATTCTGATGTATTAAAAGGAAATAATATTGAACAGTTTCAACAACAAATCAAAATGGGTAATGATGCACGTCAAAAGTTTTATGAAACAGGAGAAGTTGTTTTAGTAGATGGTATTCCTGTAAAAAATTCAGGTATGGGAGATTTTTGGGATAGAGCAGCTGACTATTATAGAAACCCTGAAAGAGGAGGTCAGTTTCCTACGTACACTCCTTTACGTGCGGCAATGTCATTAGACACACGTTATTTCTTTAATCCTAGTGAACATATGGAGTTAATGGCCAATCGACCTTTTTTAGCTATTATTGGAGAAAATGCGCTATCAGCTTATTTTAGCCAAGTAGCAGTTGAACGTGCTAAAGGAGATAAAGAATTGTATGAAATAGCAAATGCTACACATTTTGATTTATATGATCAAGAGCAGTACGTCAATCAAGCAATTGATAAACTTCATCAATTTTATCAAAAAAGATTAAAGTAATAATTCTTTAAACCTTACTACAATAAAACCTTATCATCATATTTGGAATTTAATGATAAGGTTTTTGTTATATATTTGAAAAAAATTAAAAAGTACTTATGTTTACAAAGAGAATCTACCCTTTAAAGTCCATGATAAAATGGACACGAAGAAACACTTATATTTTTATTATTATGGCAGCTATTCCAGTTGTTTTATATTCTGGATTACGCTGGTATTGGCTACATTTACCATGGCTTCCAATTGGTTTAGTCGGTACAGCTGTTGCCTTTATTATTGGTTTTAAAAATAATGCTTCATATGGACGTTTATGGGAGGCTCGAAAAATTTGGGGAGGAATCGTTAATTCTTCTCGCTCATTTACCATTATGTTGAATGATTTTATCACCAATGAACATGCTGAAAACCCTTTATCAGATGAAGAATTTTTCAAAATAAAAAAGGAAATGGTTCTACGTCATGTTGCATGGATGACTTCTTTACGTCACGCACTACGTACACCGAAACCTTGGGAAATATCCAATATTAATAAATCGGACAAAGAATATATGTCGAGTATTGATATTCACGAGCGAAAATATACATTAAAACAAGAATTAGAGGGGTATTTATCTGATGAAGAAATGAATTATGTTTTAAGTAAATCCAATAAACAAACAGCTTGTATTAATCTACAATCCAAACAATTAAAAAAATTAAAGTTAGCAGGATATATTGAGGATTTTCGCCATATGGAAATGGAAAAAATGCTAGTTGAGTTTTATACTTTACAAGGAAAAGCAGAACGCATTAAAAACTTTCCTTATCCAAGACAATTTGCAACGCTAAATTATTTGTTTGTTTGGACATTTATCATTCTTTTACCTTTCGGAATGATGCACGAATTTGATAAAATTGGTAATACTATTGTTGAAAGTATGCAACAATACAAACCTTACCCTAATGGGGGTTACCACCATATTATCGAATTAATTGGGGAATATTTCGTATGGTTTACAGTACCTTTTAGTGTTATTATTTCATGGATTTTCCATACAATGGAACGTATTGGAGAAGTATCTGAAAATCCATTTGAAGGTATTGCGAATGATGTCCCTATTACCACTATGGCAAGAGGTATTGAAATTGATATCCGTCAAATGATAGAAGATGATCCTAATGAAATTCCAAAGCCTATAGAAAGTCAATATGACGTACAAATGTAGATAACATTCTCATATAACATAAATAAACCAAGTAAAGTTGAATTTACTTGGTTTATTTATTTATATAAGGGCTTCTAAATTATTCTTCCTCTTTAAACCAACTTGAATATTTTACGTAATTGTTTGCAATTCGTTCTATTTCTCCTTTTTGGAGATTAGAATCTACATCTTTTATTTTTTTAGCAGGAACACCTGCCCACAATTCTCCTTTTTTAATATGAACACCTTGTGTTACGACAGCTCCTGCAGCTACAATACTCCCTGATTCAATTATAGCTTCATCCATAACAATTGCTCCCATACCAATCAAAACATTATCGTGAATTACGCAACCATGTACAATTGCATTATGCCCAACTGAAACATTATTTCCTAAAATTGTTTTTGTTTTCTGATAAGTACAATGCACCACTACTCCATCTTGTATATTCACTCGATCTCCCATAATGATAGAATTAACATCTCCTCGTACAACAGCATTAAACCAGATACTACATTCCTTTCCCATTATGATGTCTCCGACTAAAGTTGCATTTCCAGCAATAAAACAATTTTCACCTATTTGAGGTTCTTTTCCTTGTATTTTTTTTATAATAGGCATATTCTAATTTTTAAATGAAATTAATCAAATATATATAATAAATGATCTTTTATCTCTTAAAACTTTTCCAACCCCAATACTATTTTAACAAATAGAGTCACTTTGAAAACGTTTTACATTGAAACATTTATTATATTTGAATGAAATCTCTTATCAATGCAACCACTTTATGAAAGTTCTATTATTTTTAAACGGTCTTTTCCCAAATGATATACCTGATACGAGTTTATATGATCTCGTTTTTTGTACAGATGGAGCTTATAATACACTAAAAACACATAATATAAAACCTGATATCATTTCAGGAGACCTAGATTCAATCAAAAGACTTCCTTCTGATATCGAAATTATAGAAACACCAGATCAAAATTTTACAGACTTTGAAAAAACATTAGAAATTATTATTCAAAAAGGAGGCATTTTTGTTGATGTATACGGTGCAAGTGGTAAAGAACAAGATCATTTTCTAGGCAATTTAACAACTGCTTTAAAATTTGAAGATAAATTGTCCATAACCTTCTATGATAATTTTCATTATTATTTTATAACATCTAAAAATGCTTCATTAAAAACACAAATAGGAAAGATCGTTTCCCTATACCCTTATCCTTCTGCCAAAAATATCACAACAAAAGGATTAAAATACCCTCTTTCCAATGAAACACTTGATTTAAAAGATCGTGTAGGAACACGAAATCAAGCTACAAATACAACAATTGAAATTTCTTTTACAGAAGGTACACTCATCATTTTTATAGAAAAAGACTAAAAAGTCTTATTTTTTATCCTTATTTAAATTTGTAATCCATTTTCTTTTGGTAAGAATAAAAAATATCGTACCTTGGAAGTTCGAATTTTAGTGATTTTAAACACATATTATACAAATGCAAGATAAAATAGAATTTGATTATGACGGTAAATCAGTAGCGTTACCTTTATTAAGAGGCACTATGAATGAGACAGCTATTGATATTAGTAAATTAAGAGCTCAAACAGGTTTAATTACATTAGATTTAGGATTTAAAAATACAGGCTCTACAGCAAGTAAAGTAACCTTTTTAAATGGTGGTGAAGGAAAATTATCTTATAGAGGATATTCTATTGAGGAATTAGCTGATAAAGCGACTTTTACTGAAGTTTCTTATTTATTAATTAATGGAGAACTTCCAAATAAAACACAGTTAAAAGAATTTACAGATCAAATCGAGAAGCATATTTTAGTAGATGAAGAAATGAAAAACATCATTGATGGTTTTCCTAAATCTGCTCATCCAATGGGAATATTAGCTTCTCTAACATGTGCTTTAACTGCTTTCAATCCTGATGCAGTAAAATCAGATCAAGATTTAAATAGAGGAATTGCTAAATTACTAGCAAAATTCCCTGTTTTAGCTTCTTGGGCACACAGAAAAAGAGCAGGATTACCTGTAAACTATTCTAAGAAAGGATTAGATTATACAGATAATTTATTACAATTATTATTTGCTACTCCTAGTGAAGAATACAAAATAGACCCTGTTATCTCAAGAGCATTGAACAAAATTTTAATTTTACATGCTGATCATGAGCAAAACTGTTCTGCTTCAACTGTTCGTATTGTTGGTTCATCTCATGCAGGATTATTTGCTTCAATTTCGGCAGGTGTTTCTGCTTTATGGGGACCTTTACACGGAGGAGCCAATCAGGCGGTAATTGAAATGTTGGAAATGATTAAAAATGATGGTGGTGATCTACAAAAATGGGTTGATAAAGCAAAAGATAAAGATGATGATTTCCGTTTAATGGGATTCGGACACCGTGTTTATAAAAACTTCGATCCACGTGCACGTATCATTAAAAAATCATGTGATGAAGTTTTAGATCTATTGGGAATTGATGATCCAATTTTGGACATTGCAAAAAGACTTGAAGAAGTTGCTTTAAATGATGAATATTTCAAATCACGTAATTTATATCCTAATGTTGATTTTTACTCAGGAATTATTTATCGTGCTTTAGGAATACCAACTGAAATGTTTACTGTAATGTTTGCTTTAGGACGTTTACCAGGATGGATTGCTCAGTGGAAAGAAATGAGAGAAAATAGTGAACCAATCGGACGTCCTCGCCAATTATATATTGGGGAAACTCCGAGAAGTTTTGTAGAAATCGATCAACGTTAATTTTTGAAAAATAATTCAAATTAAGTATATTCGAAGGCGCTAATTAAAATTGGCGCCTTTTTTAATCAATATAAAACTATGTTAGACTTATACGTAAACAATGAAAATTCAAAATTAAAAACCGTTGTTTTAGGAACTTCGGAAGGCTTTGGTGATACTCCATTTATTGAAGATTGTTATGATCCAAAGTCAAAAGAAAGTGTAAAAAAAGGTATCTACCCTACTCAAGCTGATATTAAGAAAGAATTTGATGCTATTTTAAAAGTATTTGAAAAATATAATATCGAAGTTATTCGTCCTGAAAAGATTGATAATTGTAATCAAGTTTTTGCTCGAGATGTTGCTTTTGTTATTGAAGATAAATTTATATGTTCCAATATCATTGAAGATCGTGAAGAAGAAATTTATGCTTTACAACATAAAATAATCAATAAAATTAATCCTAAAAAAGTAATCAATTTACCTGAAGATTCACATGTAGAAGGTGGTGATGTAATGTTATATGATGATTATATTTTTGTAGGAACATATCGTGGAGATGACTATTCTAGTTACAAAACAGCTCGCACCAATTACAAAGCAGTACGAATGTTACGAGAATATTTTCCTAATAAAATTGTGGTGGCTTTTGAATTGAAAAAAGACAATGATAATCCATACGAAAGTATTTTACATTTAGATTGCTGTTTTCAACCAGTTGGTGACGGCAAGGCTATCATCTATAAAGAAGGATTTGTTTTTCAAGATGACGTTGAATTTATTGAAAATCTTTTTGGTAAAGGAAATCTATTTGAAGTGACCAAAGAAGAAATGTATCACATGTTTCCTAATATTTTTTCAATAAGCCCTGAAGTGGTTATATCAGAGAAAAATTTTACTCGTTTAAATAATCAACTTCGTGCTTGGGGGATTACGGTTGAAGAAGTTCCCTATTTTGAAATATCAAAAATGGGAGGCTTATTACGTTGTACAACAATGCCTTTAAGAAGAGAAAAATAGAATTATATCCTTATAAATAAAAATACAGTCTTGATTAAAAATTAATCAAGACTGTATTTTTTTATCTTCTATATTATTCTTTTATAATTTTTTCTGAAGTATACCTCAATTTTATACTAGGGTATTTTTCTTCAGTCATGGTAATTGTAAAAGGTGAATCTGCTAAAAACACCAATTGATTATCTTTATCTCTAGCTAAATAACGTTGTTTTACGCGTTTAAAATCTTTAAATTCCTCTGAATTTTCATCTTCAACTTCTACCCAACATGCTTTATGAATGGAAATATTTTCATAACTACATTTTGCTGAATATTCATGTTCTAATCGGTACTGAATGACTTCATATTGAAGGGCTCCTACCGTTCCAATTACTTTTCGATTATTCATTTCTAAGGTAAAAAGCTGTGCTACACCTTCATCCATTAATTGATCGATCCCTTTATTCAATTGTTTGGCTTTCATAGGATCATTATTATTGATGTATCGAAAATGTTCTGGAGAAAAACTAGGTATTCCTTTAAAATGCATTTTTTCACCTTCTGTTAAAGTATCACCTATCTTAAAATTTCCTGTATCATGAACTCCCACAATATCACCAGGGAACGACTCATCTACAATTTCTTTTTTATCAGCAAAAAAGGCATTGGGAGAACTAAACTTTAATTTTTTATCCTGACGAATATGTAGATAATTAGTATTTCTTTTAAAAATACCCGAAACCACTTTAATAAAAGCTAATCGGTCACGGTGTTTTGGATCCATATTCGCATGAATTTTAAAGACAAATCCTGTAAATTTATTTTCATTTGAATCCACATAACGAATATTTGTTTCTTTCCCTTTCGGTGAAGGTGCTATTTCAATAAAAGCATCTAATAATTCTCGAACACCAAAATTGTTCAATGCAGAACCAAAAAATACAGGTTGTAAATTCCCTTCTAAATAAATTTCTTTATCAAATTTAGGATAAACCTCCATAGCTAATTCTGCTTCTTCTCGCAAAGTGTTGGCCGCAGTTTCTCCTACTAATTCATCAACTTTAGAATCATTTAAATCTGAAATCTCAATAGAATCGGCTATCTTTTGTTTATTTTGATCACTAAAAAGGTTAATATTCTTTTCCCAAATATTGTAGATTCCTTTAAACTCTTGTCCCATTCCAATTGGAAAAGACATAGGTGTTACTTTCAAACCTAGCTTTTCTTCCACTTCATCCATCAAATCAAAAGCATCCTTTCCTTCTCGATCTAATTTATTAATGAAAACAATCATAGGAATATTACGCATACGACAAACTTCAACTAATTTTTCAGTTTGTGCTTCAACTCCTTTTGCTACATCAATCACAACAATAACACTATCTACTGCTGTTAAAGTTCTAAACGTATCTTCAGCAAAATCTTTATGTCCAGGAGTATCTAAAATATTAATTTTTTTGCCTTTGTATTCAAAAGCCAATACAGAAGTTGCTACCGAGATTCCTCTTTGACGTTCTATTTCCATAAAATCGGAAGCAGCTCCTTTTTTAATTTTATTGCTTTTTACGGCTCCTGCTTCTTGAATTGCTCCACCAAATAGTAATAATTTTTCAGTTAATGTCGTTTTACCTGCATCTGGGTGTGATATAATTCCAAAGGTTCTTCTACGTTGTATTTCTTCTGTAAATCCCATCAATTTTATTTAAAAACTTAATATTCAATCAATCAAATGTTTTTTAAGTACTCTATATTATAAAAATTATGTACTAAAAATTTGATTTTGCAAATATACAAGTAAAAAAGGCGCTTTCAAATCATTTATTTGAGAATTGAATTAACTATTACTTTATCGTAAAAATTTTGTCTATTTATACAAATAACTTATATCTTATATTATGGTTTAATAGCCTCAAACCTACATCCTAAGAAAAATTATTTATGATATTTATCATGATTATCATTACAGTTTATCTTTTAAAGATGTTTCGCATATTAAAATAGTTTCAAAAAATAGTTCCTTAAACCTTTTAGTAGTAACAATCTTTAATAAAAATGATACAATTTTTCACTTATTTACTATTATGATTTTCATATTTCCATTCTTATATACTATACTTTTAAGTACTTGATACAAAATAACTTTGAACTGTTTTATTAATTTTTCTATGAAACATATAAGTTGTTGTTAAACTATTTTTCATAACGTTTTGGTTACTTATTTGACAGCTTGTATGTTTCTTTTTATTTAAAAATCTGGAGTATTTCAAACTACAATTCGTTTAATTTTAACGATCGTATATCTTAAATCATCTACACTATTCTACTCTTATGATTTTTTAACATTTCCATGGCATACATATTGAAATTATTATGACTGAAGTGAGTAATAGTCTAATAAGCTTCAAAATAGTGTAAAGTGTTATTTGTGGGAAAGGGTTGTTTATCCTAGATAAGCAGCTCTTTTTATTTATTATTATTTCGATCTAAAGAAGCTATCATTTGTACCGTTACAGCAGCAACTTGAATAAGTTCTTTTCTATATTCGTCATAATGTGTTTTACCTCCAAATCCAAAATGAGTTTCTAAAGCCGCTTTTTGTACTTCACCAATTTCTTCTCCTAAAATGGCACACCATTCGATTGGTTTATGATTCTGTTCTCCCCATTTCTTATTCTGACTTTCTAATTCTTGCTTGATTTCTTCAAATATAGTACTACTCATAGTCTTTTTTTAATATAGCAGCAAAAGGTAGTTAATATATCTGAGAATATAAAGTTTCTTATTCTAATCCATCAATAAAACCATGTGTATACTTATTATTAATGATATCAGCTAAAGTTCTCTTTATAAATTTTTTATAGGGTTCTTTCATTATCTCTGGTTTAATTGTTAAATCAAACTCAGTGTTTCCACTAATAAAATCTAATTCAAGTTCTTCTATTCTTTTTCTATTCAATAATTCAAATATACCTGTTAAACAAATAATATTTTTTAATAGGGGGTTATTATCCACAATATCCTTATTTCCATTATAGTTTATTTTTAGTTTACCCATAACTCGTTTGTTTGTAATACAAATATTGTTTTTTTGTATCAATCCCCTAAACTTATTATGTAACAACCCATATTTTGAATATGAACCGCTTAATTTGATCGTTTTTAGTATATACCGATAATAGATAAATGATTTAATTTTAATATTTTAAAGTTTTCTTCAATAAGATTAATAGATTTCTACTTTATTACGTATATATTTTAAAAATATCTTGGTTAGAATCAAATTTACCAGACTTTCCTTCATATGGCACTTTACTCAATACATATTTAATGCATTCTAAACGAGCTTTTTTCTTACTATCCGTATTTACCTCAATCCATGGAGAAAACGTTGTAGAAGTAGTTTTAAATAATTTTTCAATATAATGAGTATAATCATCCCATTTTTCTTGAGCTTGTTCATCTAATTTACCTAATTTCCATGCTTTTAATGGATCTTCCCTTCTTGATTCTAAACGATCAGCTTGTTCTTCCTGAGAAATGGTTAAAAAAAGTTTGATCATAATAACTCCATCATCAATTAACATTTTCTCTACATTATTTACTTGGCTTAAAAATAATTCATGTTGTTCGTCTGTACAAAATCCAAAAACAGGTTCTACAACAGCTCTATTATACCAACTTCGATCAAAAAACTTAATTTGTCCTGCTTCAGGTAAATTATTTAAATAACGCTGAAAATACCACTGTCCCTGTTCTTTTTTAGTTGGTGCAGGTAAGGCTACCACTTTTACCATTTTTGGATCTAAATATTCTATAAATCGCTTAATAGTACCTCCTTTACCAGCAGTATCTCTTCCTTCTAAAATAATTAAAACACGTTTATTATTTTTCTCTACCCAAGTTTGTAATTTCACCAATTCATGCTGTAAATCTAATAAGTTGGTTTCATATTCGTATTCTTCTTTAAACTTTTTTTCACTTAATATTTTAGCTTCAAATAAATCGTTTAATAATTTTTTATTGCTATCTAATTTTTTTAATTTTTTAATACTTAACTCCATCACATTTTAATTTGATTAAAAATAGTCTTTTCTTAAAATTTAAGCAAAAAAAAATTTGACGAAATGTCAAATCAGCATATTATTATATAATAAGTTAATGTGTTATTAAACGATCTTAGGAGGTATAAAAATTTTTGAAAAATCTTCGTCTTTGTAAGTTTGTGTGTAATAATAATCTGAAGATTCTTTTGTGTAATAAGTATTTATTAATGGTAAATTAATGAAATCATTGTTATTTGCTACTACATTATTCACTGAGGTAGAAGCTAATCCTTTAGCAGAGCTGGATGTTGTTTTCTTAATTACTTCTGTAATATTAACAATAAACCCATACCCTAAAACTTCAGGAACAAATTCCTTTTCAACTTTTTGGTTGTTTTTATGAATTTTATCTTCAACTGCCAATGCAGTCTTTGTATTAATTGTTTTATCTTGTGATAATATGTTTCCTAAATATTTCCCAGAAAAAGAACTTCCTTTAGCTATATAAATTTCTTCGGCAACTACTAAGCGACCTTTTCCTTTAACTTCGGCTCCTTTTTTATTTTTAATTGAAATTTTAGCTAATTGAGTTTGTGCCTTTTTAACAATTACATTTTGTTTTTTATCTCCTGAAAGTACAATCTCCCCTTCTCCTGATATTTCTTCAGTATCTAAAACAACATCTGTTTTAACATGTATTTGTGTTCCTTTTTCAATATGAACTCCTTCACCTATAAATAGCTGAGCCTGCGAAACAACAGGTATAAGCATAAATATTGTCCCCAATATCATACTTAAAATTACGCTATTTAACTTTTCGAATTTCATACTTCAACTACAAATATAAATAATTAAAATGAATATAACGTCCTAATCTACTATTTTTTAACAATTTCGCTATAAAATTTCATTTACAAATCAGTATACTTTTTTTTATTTTTAATAAAATATTCTAGAATAATCCATTTAGAAACCATAAAACTGTTCTTTTTTTTAGAAATAGTTCTTTTATTATTCATTTTTAATGAGAACCTATAAAAACTGAAATGAGCTCTGATGATTGCAAAAAAATGATCAAATTGTCTTTGAAATAAAAACTTAATCCCTGCTACTCCATCTAAACACAACCGAAGGAATATTTTTAATAAAGCTTTAAATAAAGTGTTGTTTTTTAACAAATTAAACAAACTGTTTCGGAAATTCAGAAATGTTTTTTTGGGGTTCATATTCGAAAGTGTTGCACCTCCTAAATGGAATACTACTGATTTATAGGTATAAAAAATTTTATATCCTTTATTTTTTACTCTCCAGCATAAATCAATTTCTTCTTGATGTGCAAAATAATCTTCATCTAGTCCTCCTACTTCATCAAAAATATGTTTTCGAATGAAAAAAACAGCTCCTGATGCCCAAAAAATTTCAATTTCATCGTTATATTGCCCTAAATCTTCTTCAATAGTATCAAAAATTCTTCCTCTACAAAAAGGATATCCTAAATTGTCTAAAAACCCTCCTGCAGCACCCGCATATTCAAAATGGGTTTTCTTTTTATAATCTAATAATTTAGGTTGTACTACAGCTATTCTCTCATCTTTTTCAAAGAGTTTTTGAATAGGAGTAATCCAGTTTTCTGTAACTTCTACATCAGAATTTAATAAACAAACTATATCAGCTTCTACAGATTTTAATCCTTCATTGTATCCTTTAGAAAACCCATAATTTTCTTTATTCTGTATGATGCGAATAGAAGGATAATTTTTTTTTAGAAAATTTATAGAATCATCTTCTGAAGCATTATCGATCACATAAATTTCTGCTTGTGAAGAATATTGTACAACAGATGGTAAGAACTGTTGTAACAATTTTTTTCCGTTCCAATTCAATATAACAATGGCTATTTTCAAAAATCAATTCCTTTTTTTAATTTCCAACGCTTATGGGACCATAACCAATTATCAGGATTACGTTGAATGGTCTTGGTTAAATGCTCATAAAACGCATCAACCAATTCATTCTTTTCAAATTTAGCCCCATTTTCAGGTTCAATCTTATATAACGTTGTCTTGTAATAACCTCTTTTTATTTTTACTGTATCAGCATATACGGGAATTTGATTGTATTTGTTTACAATATCCTCATAACCCCTATAAACTGCAGTATCTTGATTTAAAAATCGTAATGAATACTGAATGTTTTCTTTTTTAGGACTTTGATCTGATAAAAAGTATAACATATGTTTTCCATCATTCGGAATTGCTACTACTTTTCGTAAAGTTAATTTTGAAGGAATTCCTTCTGCATTAAACTTTCTTCTTAACTGATTAACTTTATCATTTATAAACTTACTTCGAAGGGGTTTATATACATAATGAAATCCTTCGTAATTCTCTACTCGTAGCATAAATGATAAATACCACTCAAAATTGAACACATGACCTGATAAAATGGTTACATTCCTACCTCCATTTATGTTAAGCTCTTCAATATTAGTAAAAAGCATACGCTTATTCAATTCCTCTTTAGAGATCGTCAGACCTTTTATATTTTCAACTAAATAATCAGATAAATTTCTATAGAATTTTTTTGCTATTTTTTTCTGTTCTGATTTTGATTTTTCAGGAAATGAATTGGCTATATTTTCAGTAATAATTTTCTTTCTGTAATGGATAATGTAATAATTTACAACAAAAGAAATATCGGATATCATATACAATATTCTGAAAGGCAATCTGGAAAGTCCCAAAATACAATAGTAGATAATTTTTTCCATGGTACAAAATTAAAAAAAGTCATTAAAAAATGGCCTATTGTAACATTTTTTTAACAACGAAGTTCTTCAACATCTTTCTTAGTATACTTCCATCTTTTATGCGACCACAACCAATTATCGGGGTTTCTCTTTAAGGTAATGGTTAAGAGTTCAAAATATTTTTTCAACATCTCTCCTTCTTCAAATGTTTCTCCATTATCAGGTTTTATCTCTCTTAAAATCATTCGATAATGTCCTCTACGATCTTTTATTCCATCTATAAATAATACATTATGATTATATTTTCTTACAATATCTTCAAAACCTTTAAAAACAGCTGTTTCTTGATTCATAAAATCAATAAAATATTTTGCTTTATGTTTATTAGGACTTTGATCGGTTAAAAAATAAAACAAATGTTTCCCATTATTAGGAATTTGAGCAATAGTACGATAGGTTTCTTTCGCTGAAATACCTGTTCCATTAAAACGAGATCTCAGCTCATTTACTTTTCGATTCAAATACTTGTTTTTAAGGGGCTTGTAAATAAAATACAATCCATCAAAACCTTGTATATTTTTTGCAAAAAAAGGATACCATTCAAAATTAAATACATGACCTGATAGAGCCATTAAATTTTTTCCTGTATTGGTATATTCTTTAATCAATTCTGGATTTTCACATACAACTCTTTTTTCTAATTCATTTGGATCTACAGTAAGACCTTTTATACTTTCAAAAACATAGTCTGTAAAATTTCGATTGAATTTTTTATGTATTTGATTAATTTCTTTTTGTGACTTCTCAGGAAAAGAATTCTTTAAATTATTTTGAATTATATCTTTTCTATAACGAATTATATAATGATTAATGAAAAAAAACAAATCTGAAAATAAATACAATAACTTAAACGGAAGTATTGATATAAAAATGAAAACTAAATAAATGAGTCGATCCATAAGTTTGCTAAAATAACATTTAATTCTTTCTAAAAAGAAAAAAGAGAGAATTTTTCAATTCTCTCTCTAAAATTTTCTATTTAATATTTATTTTATAATGTTATTTTTAACTAAATAATTAACTAAATTATTTGAAAAGCTAGAAGCTCCACTAGAAATAGAAGATGGGTCATAAAGTGTTGATTGCCCTTTCCAAACCATTACATCTTGTTTATTATCTCCTTGAGTTAAATCATATAAATTAGCTTCAATTACATAATTTTGATTTTGTTCATAATAACCTGGCCCGTATACCATATCATAAGTTCTATAGACACGTCTTCCAACTCTTCCATATACAGGCATTGTATACATTTCTCCTGGATTATAATCTGTACTTACATATGAATTTACAGGTGTAACTGTTATAACAGCATCGACTTGATTTTTCTCTAATACTTTCGCTACATTCTCTTCTGACCAAGCCTCTTTTGATACATTAGGAGGAAATAAACTTAAACCTGAAACGGTTTGAATCATTTTTTGATTTTTTAAATCAGAAATAATATTATTCTCCATGCTTTGACGTACTTCTAAATTTTTACTAATCGCAATAACTGCAATTTTTTTAAAAGGTTGTGAATCATATCCTTCTTTTTGCCACTCAGAAGTCATCGCTGGACCACAGCTAATCCATAACAAAGCACCTAATGCTACAATAATTAATTTTTTCATATAGTATGTATTTTTCATAAAAATAATAAAAACTATTTAGTTTGTTTCTTTTTCTTCGATGATTTCTTCCTTTTTAATTTTTTTCTTAAATAATGGAATTCTATAATTCAAACTTATATTTATCCAAGCATTTGCATTGTTAATATCATCCCCAAAACCTGGAATAACAATAGATTCTACTCCTGATTGTTTCCCAGAACTAACTAATATTTTAGGACGAATAGAGGTATCTAAGAAAAAATTAGTATTCCATAACTCTTTTCGAGCTCCTACTACAAATTCAATCCAACTAGCTGACACCGTAGCTTTTCCTAAGCCAGAAGTACTTTGTTGAACCGTTACATTACCCGCTTCATCTCTTATGGTTAAAGGGTAAGCATTAATTTGTTGATTATATGATGTAAAAGCATAACGAATTCCTGCATAAAAAAAATCATCCTCACTATATCGGGTTTCACTAAACGACCAATTGGCTCCTATTTTATAATACGTTCCATCTACATCTACATCCCAATTTACTTTTGAATAATTGTTTTTTTGATAACCTACTTCTACTACCCCATGCAATTTTTTATATAAACGCATATTCGCATTAAACTCATATCCACTTGATTTATCCCAAATGCTTGTCAATGGAGCTATTAAATCACCTCCAATAAATAACTTATATTGTTTTTCTTTCACTTCAACTATTGTATCCTTCTCATTTTGAGCTGTCAAACATAGCATGAAGAAAAAACTAAAAATAAATAAACATCTGTGCTTCTGTTTCATTTGTAATAGAAATTTGATTATTAGCATCAACTAAATTAGGGTTCCATTCCAATTTTTTCAACGTTTTACTACTTGTTCCTAATGTAGCACTTACATTGGTATAATTTATTTTAAAACCACAACCTTTAGAAACGTATTCTTCTGTTCGTGTAAAACTTAATGCTATGGTATCCACATCTGTAGCATTTGTTGATGTTCTATAAAATAATGTATCTACTGAATTATTTAATGATAGTGGTAGTTGAATAGAATCTTGAGATGAAAATGTATAATCAGTAAATTCAGTAGTTGAAATAACACCCGATTTACTGGCTACCTCATTAGTTGCTTCATCATAAAACTTAATAATTAACCGAGCTGTTGTATCTTCCCCACAAATTTCTTGATCATCTTCACAGGAAACAAAGAAAAAAACACTCAGTAAAGTAGCACTTATTATAAAACTTATCTTTTTCATATAAAACAAACTTACAGCATCATAACACCTTCTATTTTAGACACTTGTTTATATTTTTCAATAACACTTTCAGGATCTAGCATATAGACTTGAATCGTTAAACTTGTATATTTACCATTTTTTGACTCTTTTGAAGAAACGTTAGGACGCATTCCATCAAAAACTCGTTGAACTTCAGCCAATTTTTGATTATCTGTGGTTACAATAAATTTATATCGATAATCAGAAGGAAAAGAAACTGTTTCTTCTAATTGTTTTTTAAATCGTTTATAAAATTCTTCTGGATTTTCTTTTTCACTCATGGAATAATTTTATTTATATAAACGGTAAAATTAAAGAAAAAATATCAAACACTTTGACAAACCATAGAATGTTTCTTTATATTTGTTGTTTTAGTGAAAAAACCATTGTGAGAAGGAAAATTATCATTTCAGGAGGCCCTAGTTCGGGGAAAACAACTATAATCAATGCTTTAATGGAACAAGGTTTTCATTGTGAAGAAGAATTTTCACGGCATATAATTGAAGAAGGAATTCGTACAGGAAGTGGTATCGTTCCATGGGATAAACTAGATTTATTTACCGAAAAACTCTTTGAAGGTCGAATAGAGCAATTTTATCATGGAGATCAATTTGATGAAACTATTTTCTATGACCGAAGTATTATTGATTCTATTGCCTACATGGAACATGATAATGAAGTAATACCCGATCAATATGTTCAAGATGCCAAAAAGTTACGCTATTATGCTCAAGTTTTTATAACGCCTTATTGGGATAGTATTTATACCACTGATGAACAACGAAAAGAACCATCTGAAAAGGCTAAATCGTTAGAAAAAGCCATTATTGACTGCTATAAAAAATATAATTATCAAACCATCCTTGTACCTAAAACTACCATTGAAAAACGTATTGAATTTATTTTGAATCATATCAATGAATAAACCTACTCCAATATCTATTTTAAAGCAATATTGGAACTATGATCAATTCAGACCTTTCCAAGAAGAAATCATACAATCCATTATTAATCAAAATGATACATTAGGGCTTTTAGCTACAGGAGGAGGAAAATCAATTTGTTTTCAAGTGCCCGGAATGTTTTTTGAAGGTATTACTTTAGTAATCACTCCTTTAATTGCTTTAATGAAAGATCAAGTTGAAGGGTTACAGAAACGAAATATTCAAGCTCGATACATAAGTTCTGAACTTTCTTATAAAGAAATTGATCAAATTTTAGATAAATGTATTTATGATGCTGTTAAGTTTCTATATATAGCTCCAGAACGAATTCAAACTGAAATTTTTCAAGTTCGTGTACAAAAAATGCCTGTTTCTCAAATCGTAATTGATGAAGCACATTGTATCTCTCAATGGGGAAACGATTTCAGACCTTCTTATTTGAAGATTAATTCATTACGTGATTTTTTTCCTAAAACTCCTTTCTTAGCATTAACAGCAACAGCTACTCCAAAGGTTGTTTTAGATATACAACAACAACTTGATTTTAAAAAGAATCATGTTATTAAAAGTTCTTTTGAACGAAAGAATTTAACTTTTCAAGTCTTTCATACAGAAAACAAACTACATAAGTTAGTTGAACTTTTGAAAAATAAAAATGAGTCAGCCATCATCTATGTTCGAAGTCGTAGAAATACTAAAGAAATTGCAGAATATTTAAATAGCTATGCCATTTCCTCTGATTTTTACCATGCTGGGTTAAGTAGTAAAGAAAAAAATAATAAAGAGCATGCTTGGAAAACAGAAAAAACACCTGTTATTGTTTCTACTAATGCTTTTGGTATGGGAATCGACAAATCGACTGTTCGAACCGTAATACATTATGATTTACCCGACACTATAGAGGCATATTATCAAGAAGCGGGACGTGCAGGACGTGATCTAAAACCTGCACATTGTATTCTTTTATATAATGACCAGTACGATTTTGAAAAAACCAAAAATCGTTTAATTATGAGTTATCCAACTCAAAAAGAATATCAACAAATTGTAACATTACTTTTTAATTATACACAAGTTGCTATCGGAGAACTTCCAGATCGCACTTTTGAAATTGATTTAAAACAATTTGAAAAAAAATTAGATATCTCCTTATTAAAAATTCATCATACATTAGAGTTTTTACACCGATCGGGTATTTTAATTTTTAAAAGAAATGAACATAAAAGTACATTGAAAATTAATGCTCATCCCAAAAGTATTGAGAATTATCCTCTATTAAATTTATTGGTAAGGTCTTATCCCGGAATTTTATCTCAACTAAAAAGAATTAATGAATATGAGTTAGCTCAAACACTAAACATTCGTTATAAAAAAGTTTTTCAAGCACTCCATACTTATCAATTACAAAATATTGTAGAGTATCACCCAGCATTATCTAATTTGATCATCTTTTTAGAACAACGCGATGATGCTCATATTAAAAATAGACTTTGGAAAAAATTTGAAGCTTTTATACACAATAAGGCACAAATGCAAGCTAAAATGCTTCAATATCCTAAAAGTACACAATGTAGAATGCAATTTATATTAGCGTATTTTGGTGAAATTACACCTACTGTTTGTTCACGCTGTGATAATTGTAATCGTTCTCCTCGTATTTTCTTAGAAAATATTCTGTAGTTTTGTTTTTAAATATAAAATTATAATATGAACAACGATACGCGTATTGTTTTTATGGGAACACCTGATTTTGCAACAGGTTGTTTAAAAAAGTTAGTAGAGAACCGTTATAATATAGTAGGTGTTGTTACAGTGGCAGATAAACCTGCAGGGCGTGGAAAAAAGATTTCACAATCCTCCGTTAAAAAATATGCTCAAGAGCATCATCTACCCATTTTACAGCCAACTAACCTTAAAGATGAGAACTTTTTAAAGGAATTAAAAGAATTAAAAGCTGATTTACAAATAGTAGTGGCTTTTAGAATGCTTCCTGAAGCTGTTTGGAAAATGCCTACATTAGGTACATTCAATTTACACGCTTCTCTTTTACCTGATTATCGAGGTGCTGCTCCTATTAACTGGGCTATTATTAATGGAGATCAAAAATCAGGTGTAACAACCTTTATGATTGATGAGAAAATTGATACAGGTGAAATTTTATTACAAAAAGAAGTTCCGATCTCAGAAAACATGACAGCCGGAGCATTACATGATGAATTATTGTATACAGGAGCTGAATTAATATTGGAAACCGTTGATGGGCTTATTCAAAAAAATATTAAACCCCAACCCCAACCTTTGCATTCAACATTTAAAAAAGCACCTAAAATATTTAAAAATGACTGTAAAATAAACTGGAATGATACATTAGAAAACATTCATAACTTTATTAGAGGTCTTTCTCCATATCCTGGTGCATGGACGGAATTAAATTTAAATAATGAAACGTTTTCTTTCAAGATTTTACAAACTGAAAAAATACTTGAAGATCATTCTTATAAAACAGGTATTATTTTAATCGACAAAAAGACCTTTAAGATTGCTGTTAGTGGTGGTTTTATACTAATAAATCAAGGACAAATACAAGGCAAAAAAGTACAAAATTCTATCGATTTAATTAATGGAACAACAAATTATAATGCCATTACCTTAAAAAACTGTTAAAAATGGCTATTTATTTAAAAATCAAGCTATTTTTTTACTTGTTTTATTTGGAGAGTATTATTTATACTCTATATTTGCTACATTATTAACTTTTTATAATTTTTAAAAAAAGAACTATGAACAAGTCAGAATTAGTTGATGCAATGGCAGCTGACGCTGGGATTTCAAAAGCGGCAGCAAAAAAAGCTTTAGATTCATTTACAGGAAGTGTAACAAAAGCTTTAAAAAAAGGTGATAAAGTTGCTTTAGTAGGATTTGGAACTTTCTCTACAACAAAAAGAAGTGCGAGAGAGGGAATTAACCCAAGAACTAAGGAAAAAATTAAAATTGCTGCAAAAACTGTAGCTAAATTTAAGCCTGGTTCTGAATTAGCTGAAGCAGTTAAATAGAATTGTGTTTACTAAAAAAAGATAAACCATTCCGATACGATCGGGATGGTTTTGTTTTTTATATAAATAATAGTTTTATTATTTACCAATAAAAATAGAGTATTACTCATAAATTTATTCTAACTCATAAGCTCCTAAATCTGGAGATAGCGTTCTATTCACGTCTAATAAATCTTTTGGAACAGTGTTAGCCACAGTTATGTTTCCAACATTCAATGCAGGAGAAGCTACTGTAAGCTGTAAATCATTTGATGAAAAATTTGTTGCTTCTTTTAATAAAGGATTTTGATTAATAATGGTATTAGAAAAACCAGCTCCTGAAAGATTGATTTCTCCTGAAATTTCATTAATCAAATTAGTATCAAAATCTAATATAGCTCCAGCGTTTTCTGTATCTATAAACATTCTCAATCCATCTGATTCTGGACTATATATTATAGAATTCTTAAAATTAGCTTTTAAATTACCATATGTTAATTCCCCATTCTCACTTTTAGTATTACTAACATATAAAGCAACTTCTTCATTTGATGTATAAGGCCAATAATTCACCAAAGTACATTGTATAAAATCATAATAACCTCCTTCATTCAAAAACACACCATATCGTCTAGCATGATTTACAACTAAATTAGAAGCCATTATCGTCGCATTCTCTCCATATAGACCAAACTGTTCAGAATTATAAATTTGTGTATTGGTTAGTTCTGCCTCTGCTTTTATAACCTCTAGAGCAGTTGTTCCTCCTTTGATATAGGCATAATTAATTTTGGCCATCGCATTTTCCTCTAGACCAATTTTATTCCAAGTTCCTATAATGGTATCATATTGAGGCTCTGTTCGGTAACCACTAAAATTCACTAATTCATCTTTTGTCCCGTTAATAATAAGCTCTCCCCCTCCTTCAACTACTAATTCAGAATCTGTATAAAAATATACTTTCGTACCTTTTTCAATTGTTAAGGTTGCTCCTTCTTTTACTAAAAGACCTTCATAAATTATCTTAGATGTGGTATTATCCCATGTTGTATCAGATGTTATCTCATAATGTGTATTATCATCATCAGGTCGAAATAATTCAACATTTTCAATGACAGATGATAATTTTATTTCTTGAGTTTGATTTCCTAAATTAAAAATAATTTTATCTTCATATAAACTATTTACACTATTTTCAGCTGTTATAGTAACATATATTGTAATAAAATCATTATTACGAATTAAAACATCATCGTATTGTTCTTCATTATTTTGATTTCCATCTACTTCAATAGAATATAAAGAACTTGCTCCTTTTTCTAAAAAAATAGAAGGTATAGAAATATCTTTATTCTCATTATTCGTCACGGTCAATGTATATGTTGAGGAAGGAATATCAGTAAATACAGTATTTAAAAATATTTCATCTTCAGAAAAACTAAGATCTTGAGAAGGTATACTCGTCTCATAATCTTCTCTACATGAGACAGTAAACAGTATTCCTAAAAGAATTATATGACTTATTTTTTTAAAATTCATAATATTAATTTCTATAAAGCAAATATAAGGAGTATTTTTAGAAATATATTTTTGTTTTTGTTTGTTGTTATTTAAAAATAATTTATATTTGCACTCCGAATAAAATAATTACAAGTTAAGATGAAACCAGGAATACATCCAGAAAATTATAGATTAGTTGCATTCAAAGACATGAGTAATGATGAAGTTTTCATTACAAAATCTACAGCTAATACTAAAGATACTATCGAAATTGAAGGTGTTGAATATCCTTTAATCAAATTAGAAATCTCCAATACATCTCACCCTTTCTATACTGGAAAAGTGAAATTAGTAGATACTGCTGGTCGTATTGATAAATTCAAGAAAAAATACGCTAAAAAATAATATTAGCTTAAAAAAATATAGAAAGCACTCTTTTATTGGAGTGCTTTTTTTATTTTTGAGTAAAATTAGCCTATTAAAAAATGAATTACATATTATTTGATGGTCCTGAAAGAGATCATTTATTACCTCTTACTTTTACTAGACCTGTTGGAGAATTAAGAACGGGTATTTTAACCATTAAAGAAAAGTGGGAAATCCATTTAGGATTAACCTGTTCGTATCTTACTCAAGAATATTTGTCAAAAAAGTATCCTATGGTTGACTTAGAGGATAATATTTTAATCAATGCTTCTTTTTTACCTACAGAACACCTTGTAGAACAAATTAAAAATTTAAAGGAAAAACAAGCTTTAATGCTTGAAGATGATATTATTGCCTTATATACACATCCAGAAGAAGAAATAGAAATTGAAAACTTTGAAGTAATTGAATACAACCAAGAACTTATTCATATTGAAAGACCTTTTCATTTATTCTCTTACAATCATCAAACCTTACAAGATGACTTTGACCTTTTAACAAAAGGACGTCAATCTCAACCTATTTCGGATACTAACCGCGTTATTAACCCTGAAAATATATTTATAGAAGAAGGAGCTGAAGTAGAGTTTTCTATCCTAAATGCTTCTACTGGTCCCATTTACATCGGTAAAAATGCTAAAATATTAGAAGGATGTTTAGTCCGTGGAGGATTGGCTTTATGTGAAAATTCACAACTCAATATGGGAGCTAAAATATACGGAGCTGTTACAATTGGTCCTTTTAGCAAAATTGGTGGCGAAGTAAATAATTCTGTATTAACAGGGTATTCAAGTAAAGGTCATGAAGGTTATTTAGGAAATGCTGTATTAGGTGAATGGTGTAATTTAGGTGCTGATACCAATAACTCTAATTTAAAAAATGATTATAGCGAGGTAAAATTGTGGAACTATGCAACCAACAAATTTGAAAAAACAGGCTTACAATTTTGTGGGTTAATCATGGGAGACCACTCTAAATGTGCTATTAATACACAATTTAATACAGGAACTGTTGTAGGAGTTTGTGCTAATATTTTTGAAGCTGGTTTTCCTAAAAATATGATTCCTTCTTTTACTTGGGGAAGTTCGAGTGAATATAGAGTGACCAAAGCACATAGTGTAGCTAAAAAGGTAATGATTCGACGAAATGTTGAATTCAACGAACTGGATGCACAAATTTTAGAATATGTTTTTGAAGAAACAGCTGAATCTAGAAATCTATTTATACGATAATGAATAAATACGAATCTTACCGTCAAAAAAGGTATAAAAAGACCTTACATTTTTTAGAAAAACATGTTCCTAAAGGTACTAAAATCCTAGATTTAGGTACACGAAATCCTTTTTCTGAAATAATGGAACAAAATGATTATACCGTTTACAATACAGAGGGAGAAGATTTGGATGTTGATTTTAAAAAAATTAATCAAAAAGATGCTGAATTAGTCACAGCGTTTGAAATATTTGAACATCTTTTTGCACCTTTTAATATTTTACAAGAGATTAAAGCTGATAAAATGATTGTTTCTATTCCATTGAAACTATGGTTTGCCGAAGCTTATTGGGGAAAAGATGACTGGGACAAACACTATCATGAATTTGAACCTAAACAATTGGATTTTTTATTAAAAAGAACAGGTTGGAAAATTATAGATTCAGAAAAATGGACGAGTTCCAATCCTTGGAAAATAGGTGTTCGCCCTATTTTACGTCACTTTTATCCAAGATACTACATTGTATATTGTGAAAAAATCAAAGATTAGTTAAATTTACTCCTACTTTATGGCTTCAACAGTACAAAATTTACAAGTATTATACGAAGATAATCACATTATCATCATTAATAAAAGAGCTTCGGATATTGTTCAGGGAGATAAAACAGGCGATACACCCTTATCAGACATTGTAAAGGATTATCTAAAAAAAAAGCATAATAAACCTGGAAATGTATTTTTAGGAACCGTACATCGATTGGATCGCCCTACGAGTGGCATTGTTCTTTTTGCCAAAACCAGTAAAGCTTTAACTCGCTTAAATAAGATGTTTCAAAACCATGAAATTGAGAAAACGTATTGGGCTATTACTTCTAAAAACCTATCCATAAAGTCGAAAGATACTTTAATTCATTTTCTTCGTAAGAATACAAAACAAAACAAATCGTATGTTACTACAGAAAATGCAAAAGGTGCAAAAAAAGCTATTTTACATTACCAAATCATTCAAAAACTTGAAAGATACCAATTGTTTGAAATTCAATTAGAGACCGGTCGGCATCATCAAATACGTTGTCAATTAGCTTCTATTGAATGCCCTATTGTTGGCGATTTAAAATATCATTATCCAAGAAGTAATCCCGATACCAGTATCTGTTTGCATTCTAGAAGAGTACAATTTACACACCCTGTCAGTAAAGAAAATTTAACCATAACAGCTCCTATTTCAAAAGAAAATTTGTGGAAATTTATTGATCCATTAAGTGAATAATAAACAGCAACTCAATATTTCTTATTTTTCACTTTTCGTTTTTCATTTTTTAGTATATTGCATTCATACTTATGCTTAATAAATTATTTCAAAAATCTAAAAAAGTAAAGCCTCTTGAAGTTACCGACTTCAACTTCAATGAAATTGTTCTCAATTCTGAAGTTCCTGTTGTCATTGATTTTTGGGCTTCTTGGTGTCAACCTTGCCATGTAATGCTTTCTTTAATTAGTCGTTTAGCAAAAGATTATGATGGAAAAGTATTAGTCTGTAAAATTAATATTGATCAAAATCCAAAATTGACACAACATTTTAAAATTCGTAGTGTCCCTACTCTACTCTTTATCGATGGTCAAACCATTCACAATCGAATTACAGGACTAATCAATTATGGAGAAATTATACAACACACTGAAACATTAATTGAAACCATAAAAAATGAAAATGAATAATGAAAAACTAAAAGTTAGCAATCATTATTCACTTTTCGTTATACGTTTTTCATTTATTTATTATTCTCTACGACATAATCCAAAACCTTTCGCATAAGGTGTACACGATCTTTTCCTCGAACATTATGAGGATGCATTGGATACGTAAAAAAGTCAATTTGAACACCTTTATCAACCGCTTCTTTCAAAAGTGTCATACTATGTTGAGGCACTACCACATCATCTACACTACCATGAATCAATAACAATTTACCTTCTAAATGATCTAAATATTCTCCTAAACGAGCTTTTTTATAACCTTCAGGATTTTCTTCCGGACGATCCATATAACGTTCTCCATACATCACTTCATAATATTTCCAATCGGTTACAGGACCTCCTGCTACCCCAACATTAAATGTGCCCGGTTCTCTTACCATTAAAGATGAAGTCATAAAACCACCAAAGCTCCAACCATGAACGGCTAAACGACTCCCGTCTACATAAGGCAATGATTTTAAATATTGTACACCTTTCATCTGATCTTCTACTTCAATTGTTCCTAATTGACGATGAATCACATTTTCAAACTCAAATCCACGGTGAGCAGAACCTCTGTTATCTAATGTAAAAACTAAATAATCATGAGCTTCGGCAAATTGCTGCATCCATAAAGAAGCACCTCCTAACCAGCTATTGGTTACCAATTGAGCATGTGGACCACCATATACATATACCAATACAGGATATTTCTTTGAAGGATCAAAATCAGATGGTTTAATTAATCTTCCTTCTAAAATAGTACCATCATTTGCTTTTAATTCAAGTAACTCTGTTGATCCATATGCATAGTTTGTCAAAGGGTTGGATGCTTGTAACAACATCGTTTGCTTATCCGTTTTTGTATTAATCAAACGCACAACTCTTGGTATTGATAGCGTTGAATAATCATCAATTAAATAAGTCCCAGAATCATTTAGTATTGTTCTGTGTGTTCCTTTTTCCTTTGTTAACAACGTTGCTTGTTGATTTTTAAGATTAACTTTATAAGTATGTCTATTTAAACCATTTTCATCAGCTCCACTAATAAAAACATGTTGAGCATCTTTATCAAAACCTAGTATTTCTTGAACTTCCCAATTAAAATCAGTTAGTTGTTTAACTAACTTACCTTTTGTAGTATACTGGTATAAATTCATAAAACCATCACGTTCACTAAACCACAAGAAATGGGTTGTACTGCTTGGTAAAAAATAGGGTGCATATTCAGGTTCTACCCATTTATTATGTTTTTCTTCAAACAATGTATTGACTTTCTTTCCTGTCTTTACATCATAACGGTTTAACCACATATGGTTTTGATCACGATTCACTTCTGCTAAAAAGATATATTTCTCATCAGGTGACCAACCTAAATTGGTTAAATAATGTTCATCAGAAGTATCAATATTCAAATAGGATGTTTGTTGCGTTTTCATATTGAAAAGTCCCACTTTTGCTCTTTCAGAACCATTTCCTGCCATAGGATACTTAATATTCTTTAATTGTGCAGGATATTCGCTTATATCGACTAATGGATAATCAGTCACATGACTTTCATCTTTTTGATAAAACGCTAAATAGTTTCCTGCTGGAGACCAAAAAGTACCTTTGGTAATTCCAAATTCTGAACGATGAATCGCTTGTCCTGAAACAATATTAGGATCTGTACTTTGAGTAACTACTATTTTTTGTGTGGTAGGGTTAGCTATATAAAGATTGTTTTCTAAAGTATAAGCAACCGCTTGCTGTTTTTTATTAAAATCTTGATTCTCACCATTGGCAGGAACCTTAATCTTTTCTACTGTTTGACTTTCATAATTATACGCTATTTGATTTCCTCCTTCTGTAAAATAGATATGATCAGCATCTACTCCACTAACCTGAGGAATATGCCGTAAATCTGAAAATGTTTTTCTTAAATCATGAAGGGCTATTCTCTTAACTTCTTTTCCTTGATAATCTTTAAAAATTAGATTTCGATAATCTGAAGAAGTATAAACAAACTGGTCTTTTCCTTCTACAAATTGTATGTTATTTAAATTTTCTGGATACAATCCTTTATAATATCCTAATACGGCATCTGATAGTGTTAATTCTTGCTTTTGAGCAATCGAAAACGTACTGACTACGAGAGCCATTAATACAAAGATTCTTCTCATTTTATTATTTTGATTTGTATATCTCAAATATAAGGTAATTCTAAGAATATAGAAACCTTTTTTATTCGATTAATTTATGATAATTGTAGTCTCTTCGAGCAATCTAATCTCTTAAAAATAATATCCTATGTTGATATTAAAACGCATTTCCCAATTAGCATCATCAGTACCCGAAGCTAAAGCATTGGTCCATTCAGGACCTAACCAAGGTTGATCTTTTCCTGCTGCAAAATCAAAATAGGTATATACATTTCCTGCTGTTACCATAGCTCCTGTTACATTCATAAAAGAATCATTGAAGCGGTCAATTGCTTTATCCATATAACCAAAATCATTGTAAACGTGAATATTCGATATAGGTCCCCATTTAACAGGAATAGAATAACCTAGGCCAACTGTATACAACGTAGCTTTAGAAGCAACCAAATAAGGTGCTCCATAAGCCGTCATAGCCACCACATCTTCTGTTTCTCCTTCTTTATTTTTAGGATTATTATTATAATGTGCTACTTGTGCCTTTGCACCAAATCTTTTCGTATTCAATTCATAATGTGCTGCCATTGCATAATGATTCCCTGTTTTTTTTGTATCCAAATTATACAATCCTCCAAACTCACCAGAAACACCTAATTTATGCTTCACCCTTTCATTTCCTAATTTATACGCTACTTTAGCATTTACTTGATTTACTTCTTTATTCCGAAGATCCAATACGCCATCTCCATCTAAATCAATGGAACTGACATCATAAGAATAACGACTATCAGAAATATCAGTATTAGCTCCAAAACGTAATTCTTCAGCATTTTTAAAGAATGCTACATCGTATTCTAATCGTTCTCCTCTATGTTGAAATTTCACCCCCATATCATGGTCATCTTCTAATCCCACATAATAATTTAAGCTAAAAAACCAACTATTTGAATTATATTGTGTAATTCCAAAAGGTACTTGTGTTAACCCTATTTGTATTTCATCTTTAGGATTAAAATCATAGGCTATCCAACCTTGCTTTAACATTCCTCCTCCAAAATCATCTGAATACAAACGGTATTCGGCATTTAGTTTAATTCCTTTGTAAGAACCTTTAGCGTTCATTCTAAAAACATCATAGCCAAAATCTCCCCCTCGATCTTGTTGTCCATCTTTCCATGTGGAATAATTATAATTAAAGCGTAAAGCTCCTCCTAAACGTAGTTCAGGCTTTTCTTGTGAAAAAGCACATGCAGTAATCAACAAGGATAATAATCCCCATTGATATTTTTTAAATATCATATTAATACTATTATGGTTTAACTGTTATTATTTGAGATATTTTTCTAAAATATATTAGAAGTGTTTGTTGAAATAAAATAAATTAAATCATTTCAAATCAGTAAAATAAACTATATATGAAATATTAAATTCCAGGAGGAATAAAACGTTTAGATAGATTTCTAAACACTAAAAATTGAAAGCAATAAATTCGGTTATTTCTCTTTTTGTGAAGTTTATTTATTCTCATATAAGTGTAAAGGTACAGAAAATAAACTCATTAAAACTTATATTTTCTTATCAATCAAAAAATCATACAGTACTATATAGCTCTCTTTTATTTAAAAAAACCAATGTAATTATATAAAGTAATACAATTGCAAAAGGAATTATAACGAAACGATCATCAGGAAAAACATACCATAAAAGTACACAAACAAGTGTTCGAGCTACTGAATGGAAAATTCCTACCCAATGTTTGATAATCCATGAAAAAGGGACCCACATAGTTCCTGTTAAAATCCCTACCGTTAAGGGCAAAGAAGTATAGTCTTGTAGAAAAAAAGGAATGGCAATTGAATAAATCAAAACAGCCTGTCCTACTGAAAATAGAAAAAGCGTATCAAATGTATTTTTAGGCTTTGTTTTATCTAAAAAATTTTCCCCTGTAAACTTTGATATAAATAAAGCTAAATATACAATACTCCCTGTTCCAATGAATAAAATCCATACGGTTGTTTCTACAGGAAATACAAGACCTGAAACACCTATTATCAACCAAATAATTAATCCTGATAAAGGAGTAGCTATAAATTTTCTATTAGCAAATTCTTCACGCTGTTCTTCTAATGTTCTCTTCGTTTTAGTATTAGTGTTCATTTTTCTTACTATTTAGATTGGGTATAAGATACTATATATTTTCAAGTCTTACTGTAACTATCATAATATACATTACATTAAAAACACCCCATCTACTCAAATAAAAAAACCTTATTGAATCCTTGATTCAATAAGGTTATCTATATATTATTTTAAATAGACCGTATTACAAACCTATATCTTCTCGGTAATACTTAAAGTCAAAACGAATCTTCTTTACATTATCATAGGCTACTTTTCGAGCTTCTTCTAATGTATCACCATAGCCCACCACATTAATTACACGTCCTCCTGAAGTAATTTGTTTTCCATCTATAAGCTTTGCTCCTGCAATGTAATAATCAGTATCTACATTATTTAGCCCTGAAATTTCAAAACCTTTATCATAATTCATTGGATAACCTCCAGAAACCATTACTACACAACAAGAATGTTGTGGTTTCCATTTTACTGATAATGATTCTTGATTCAATGCTTTTTCTGTAATTTCTAATAAATTGGATTCCATTAATGGCAAAACGGCTTGTGTTTCAGGATCCCCCATTCGTAAGTTATATTCTAACGAATAAACTCCTTTATCTGTAATCATTAAACCAAAGAAAATCACACCTGAAAAAATTAAATCTTCTTCTAACAAGCCTTTTAGTGTAGGATTTAAAATATCCTCTATAAAAGCATAATTCACTTCATCTGTTACATAAGGGTTTGGTGCAATAACACCCATACCTCCTGTATTTAAACCCGTTTCACCTTCACCTATTTTCTTATGATCTTTAGCTGAAATAAATGGAATAATTTCTTTACCATTAAAATACGAAAGTATTGAAGCTTCTTTTCCTTCTAAAAATTCCTCAATTACAACCGTATTCCCTGAATCTCCAAAGATTTTATCTTTCATGATTTCTTTTAAAGTTTCTTCGGCTGTTTCTTGGTCATGACAAATAACAACCCCTTTTCCAGCGGCCAATCCATCTGCCTTAATTACAGTAGGATAAGGACATTCTGCTAAATAATCTTTAGCGGCATAATAGCCTGTGAATGTTTTATAAGCAGCCGTTTTCACACCATACTTAGCCATAAACTCTTTAGCAAAGGCTTTACTTCCTTCTAATTGAGCTGCTTTTTGATTGGGTCCAAAAATCTTCAATCCTTTTGCTTGAAACTGATCTACAATCCCTTCCACCAACAAAGCTTCAGATCCTACCATTGTTAAATCAATACGTTCTACCTCAGCAAATTGTACTAATTCCGTAACAGTATTTGCAGAAATATTGGTTCCAATTTGAGCCGTTCCTCCATTACCTGTTGCAAAATACAATTGTACAGAGGGATTATCTTTTAAAATCTTTTTTCCAATGGCATGCTCTCTACCACCACTTCCTATAATTAATATTTTCATTTTACATTCTTTTGAAATATTTATCTTCTATAACTGTTACATGATGCAAAACATGTCCACAAATAATCTTAATCATATCTTCTACAGACATTTCAATGTCATTTGCTTTTCCTCTTTTGTTATAATCTTTTAACTCTAAACTCTCTACCAGTGTTCTAGTAGATTGTCGCACTGCTTTAAATTCTTTTAATAAAGCTTCTTTGGTTCGAGTGTTAGCTCTTGAGTTTACGACATATTCATCTTCTTCAAAACTTAATAAGTTTTGTTTTTCTTCTCTTGCAAAGCATAATAAACGATAAGATAATATGCGTTCCGTATCATTAATATGTTGAATCACTTGTTTAATAGTCCATTTGTTTTCATCATAAGCATACATCATATCCTTGTCTGATAAACTGGAAACCACTTCTAGCAAAGCTTGTTCACTTATTTGTAAACCTTCTTCTATAGTTATAATACGATCAACATAACGTTGATAAAATAGTGGTAAGCTCATTATTCAAATTATTTGTTTCTTAATTAATTCTTCTTATCAAGATATTATAATTCTTAGATTCCAAAATAAATTCGGAATGACAATCCAATCCGCTCAACTATCAACTAAATTTAGTGTTTAAAATGACGCATTCCTGTACACACCATAGGGATTTTATGCTCATTACAAGCTTCTATACTTTCCGTATCACGAATAGATCCTCCAGGCTGAATAATACCTACAATACCTTTTTCTGCTGCAGTATCCACTACATCACGAAAAGGGAAAAAGGCATCAGAGGCTAATACTAAATCATGAGTTTGTTTCTCTTGAGCACGTTCAATGGCTTGTTTCGCTGCCCAAATACGATTGGTTTCTCCTGTTCCAACACCTAATGCTTGTTGACCACTTGCAATTACAATAGCATTACTTTTCACATGTTTAATCACTTTTTGAGCAAAAATCATATCGTCCATTTGCTGCTTTGTTGGTTGAACCTCTGTAACTACTTTAATATCATCTGAGAAAGCATTATCTACGTCTTGAACTAATAACCCTCCATCTACTTTTACATATTCTATTTGATCTGCTACTGGTGAATTTACTTTTATGATACGTAAATTCTTTTTCTTCTTCAAAATTTCCAGAGCATCTTTTGAAAAAGCAGGTGCTATCACTATTTCTAAAAAGATTTTATTCAATTCTTCTGCAGTTTCAGCATTTACTTCTTTATTAAAAGCAACAATACCTCCAAAAATGGAAATAGGATCACAATCGTGTGCTTTTTTATAAGCTGTTAGCATATCAGAATCAATGGCTACTCCACACGGTGTACTATGCTTCACTGCACAACATGTTGTCTCTTCAAATTCACAAACTACTTTATAAGCCATATCCATGTCACGGATATTATTAAAAGAAAGTTCTTTACCATGAAGTTGTTCCATATCTTTTAACGTTCCTGTTCCAATGGTATCAACATAAAATGCTGATTTTTGGTGAGGATTTTCTCCATAACGTAAATCCATTACTTTTTTATAAGATGCATTTACATATTGAGGATAATCATCTTGTAATAACATAGTAGATATTGCAGCATCATAAGCAGATGTCAAGTTAAATACTTTACCAGCTAATTTTTTACGTGTTTCAAATGATGTTTCTCCTTTCTCATCCAATTCTTTCTGAACTATTTCATAATCTTCTACATTTGAAATAACTGTAACATCAAAAAATGATTTTGCAGCAGCACGCAACATAGTAGGACCTCCAATATCAATAAATTCAACCAATTCTTCTAATTGTAATTCTTTTTGAGCATTTTCAAAGAAAGGATATAAATTAACTACTACCATATCAATAGTACCTATATTATGTTCAGTCAAAGTCGTCATATGATCTTCTTTATCGCGCTTTGCCAAAATCCCTCCATGAATCATTGGATTTAATGTTTTCACGCGACCATCTAAAATTTCTGGAAAATGAGTTACCTCTGAAATGTTAATTGCTTTAACTCCATTTTCTACTAAATGCTTATAAGTTCCACCTGTAGAAATAATTTCATAATTCTTACTTTCTAAAAATTTAGCTAAATCAACACAATTTGTTTTGTCTGAAACACTTATTAATGCTCTTTTATTCATCTCTTTACTTTATTCTTTTAAATGCTTATTTAATTTTATTATTTTTTACTAGTACTCGAATGGCTTCTACTAAAATAATATGCTCTATTTTTTGTATTTTCTTTTTTAAAGAATCAATTGTTTCATATTCATCAATACTACATGATTTTTGAAGAATAATAGCTCCTTTATCAACTTCACCTGTTACAAAATGGACAGTTGCACCACTTTCTTTTTCTTTATGATCTAAAACGGCACGATGCACATGATCACCATACATACCAACACCACCATATTTAGGCAATAATGAAGGATGCAAATTGATTATTCTATTCGACCATTTTTGACAAAAATCGGTAGGTATAATCGATAAAAAACCTGCTAAAACAATAAAATCTACTTCCGAAGATAGTAGATCATCTATTTGTTGAAACATAGTTTTATCTTTTCTATAAAATTGATAGGAAGGTATTTGATGTTTTTTAGCTCTTTCAATCCCATAGCATGCTCTATCAGCTATTACAGATTGAATTTTCACTTGTTCCAAACTGCCATTTTCTATAGAATCAATAATAACTTGTAGGTTGCTTCCATTACCAGAAACGAATACGGCTATTTTCATTTGGTAAATTTAATTCTTCCCTAATTTTTATTACTTTTTTCAATGTTAAGAGAACTTTAAATATTCCAATATAAATTCTTACAAATCAATTTAACAACCCTTTCATTTAATTTAACAATCTTTTTTATCATTCTATAGTTAAAATTCAATAATTATTTTATAATACTTTAACTTTATATACTTATATCAATTATATTTGTATCAATAAATGAGTATTACATCTAAAAAATGTTAAAAAACTAAATTATTATTTAATAATCTAATGCTAATATATAGAATAAACTTTCACAAATTTTTATTCATTATTTAATATTTAAATATCTTATTTAAAACGAGTTTTACTAAAAATACGGACAAACAACTAAAAACACAATAAAAATGAAACGTCTCTTTTTAAGCTTACTAACAACTATTACACTAATTAGTTGTCAAAACAAGCAACAAAACAGTACTTCATCAGTGCAAGAAACCAAAACCCAAGACTCAAATGCAACTCTATTTTATGGAGGAACAATTATTACAATGGAAAAGGAAGGAGAAACAACTGAGGCTGTTGTGACTCAAAATGGAGAAATTGCTTTTACCGGATCATTAGCTGATGCTCAAAAAGCCTTTCCTAATGCTAAAAAGCATGATTTGCATGGAGAAACCATGATGCCTGGTTTTATAGAACCACATGTACACCCTTCTATTGCAGCAACTATGCTACCTAATGAAATCATTGCTCCTTACGATTGGGTATTACCTACCGAAACTAAAAAAGGGGTTTCAGGGCATGATGCGTATATTGATCGTATCACTAAATCCATTCATGAAAATGCCAAAGAAAACGAAATGTATTTTATTTGGGGATATCATCCTCTATGGCATGGAGAATTATCCCGAGATATTTTGAACAAAATCTCACCTGATATACCTGTTGGTATTATTCATCGCTCATTTCATGAAATCTACCTTAATGATAAAGCAATTGAAAAATTAGGTATAACAGAAGAAGATTTTAAAGGAAATCCACAAGTAGAATGGGAAAAAGGGCATTTCTTCGAAGGAGGATGGCTTGCTTTAGTTCCTAAAATGGCTCCTATACTATTAGAACCTAATCGTTATATGAAAGGTTTAGGAATTATGACGCAATTAATTCAAAAAAATGGAATTACTACAATTGCTGAACCTGATTTTCCTAGTTCTGACTTTGATGGTGAATATTCTTTATTAAAAAAAGAAATGGATAAAAATCCTCCATATAGTTGTTACTTAATCCCTAATGGAACTCAACTAAGGGGCATGAAAGGAGGTGATGACAAAGCAATGGCTTTTATGGAAACACTTCCAGAAACTTATAACACATCAAATATTACTTTTTTACCTAAACAAGTAAAATTATTTGCTGATGGAGCTATTTATTCGCAGCTTATGCAAATGAAAGAACCTTATACCGACGGTCATCATGGAGAATGGATGACACCTCCAAACGAATTACTAAGTCAATTGAAACAATATTGGACCAATGATTATAAAATACATATCCATACCAACGGAGATTTGGCTGTAGATGGAATTATCATGGTAGTTGATTCTCTTCAAAAATATAAAGCTCGAAAAGATCATCGTTTCACAGGACATCATTTAGGTTATTTTTCAGATGCTCAGGCACAAAGAATTGCAGATCTTGGTATGGAAGCATCCGTTAATCCTTATTATTTATGGGCTCTTTCAGATAAATATGCTGAACATGGTTTAGGGAAAGATCGTGCTGAAAATTTAGAACGAATTAAATCTCTTACAGACCGTCAAGTACCCGTTTCTTTCCATTCTGATTTTTCCATGGCTCCAATAGAACCTTTAACCTTAGCATGGACAGCAATCAATCGTATAACTTCGCAAGGCAGTAAATTTTCTCAAGATCAACGAATTGATGTTTACACAGCAATGAAAGCCATTACACTTGACGCCGCGAGAACTTTAAATCTTGAAAATAAAATAGGTTCTATTAAAAAAGGTAAAGAAGCTGACTTTGTTATACTAAAAGAAAATCCATTTACAATAGATCCTGTAAAAATTAAAGATATAACCATATTAGGAACGGTTTATAAAGGACAATTTCACCCTAATAAAGCCAATAATCTAAAAAAATAAACGTATGAAAAGGAATCATTTTATCACTTTTATTGGAATTCTAGCTTTTCTGGTAGCATGTAAATCAGTTGAAATGCCTGGAATTTCAAAAAGTCCAACCCATACTCATCGATACAATCAAGTGGTTTGGCACGACTTAATTACACCTGATATACAAGAAGCTAAAGATTTTTATGGTTCTATTTTTGGATGGACTTTTGAAGACTTTAAAATTGGTGGAAAAAATTATGTTATGATATCACATCATAATGAATATATAGGAGGCATGATTGAAATGCCTTCTTCTGAATCCTCTATATGGATTGCTTCTATTTCAATGGACAACATTGATGAACAAGCAGAAAAAGTCGTCAAAAATGGAGGAAAAATTCTTTTAAAACCCATAACCATCCCAGGAAGAGGAAGACAAGTTATTTTAGAAGGAAATCAAGGAGAAAAATTCTCCTTGATTAATTCTTCACAAGGTGATGCTTCGTTAAAAACAACAACTCCAAATGGTAATTGGCTTTGGATGGAACTTTGGGCAAATGATACTTCTAAAGCTCACAATTTTTATAACAAAGCCTTCTATACGAATATTGAACAAACTACTTCCGACGGAAGACCTTATTGGATTTTTAAATCTAAAGGGAAAAAAGCAGGTGGTATGATTCAAAATCCTCTTACAAATGTTGGCTCACAATGGATTCCTTACATACAAATGGATAATCCATCAAATATTATTGATAAAATAGCAGCAAATAAGGGATATGTTATTTTAAAGCCTGAACCATCTATACGAAAAGGATCTGTTGGAATTTTTCAAGATCCTAAAGGGGCTATTATCTGTTTACAATCATGGAATAATAACTAAAAAAGAAATTATGAACAATTTAAAAAAAATAATATATTCCTTTATTATCCTTCTCTTCATCTTAAGTTTGACTAATTGTGCAAATGCTCGCTGGTCTACTAACGCAGGAGTTGACGTCATTTGGGGATCTCATGGCCCTAAAATCAGACCTAATCTTAGTGTTGATTTATATAATGGAGGAAGATTACATCATTAAACTTAACAAAATAATATAAGTATGAAAAAATCAACCTTTTTTCTAAAGTCGCTATTTCTATTTTTTCTCATTGGTTGTTTAAATGACGACTCAATAGATATAGCTTCTTATGATAGTGTTAAAGTAACTTATACTGAAGAATATTGGAATAATAACAATCCTAAAACCTATTATCTTGATAATACCATTAGGTGGCTAGAAAACCAAGATGGATTTGGAAATTCAAATCCATCCATTACGAGAGTTTATGATGATACTATTTTATCAAGTATTCAACAAAATATGAACGATTTAGGTTATACTCAATTAGCTGTAATCGATTCATCGACCCCACCTGATCTTATTATCTCAGCCCAAGCCTTGGCTACTACTTTTACTGATATTGATATTATTTGGGATGATTGGTATAACTGGTGGGATTTTTACGATCCTTGGTATCCAGGTGGGTACTACCCTATTATTTACCAATGGACCGAAGGAACTGTACTCATTGAAATGGGAGATTATGCTTCCTTAGATTCACAGAATAAAAAAATTGATATCGTTTGGGCTACAGGAATTAATGGTTTAGTTAGAGAGAATCAAATTGGAAATGTAAATTTTATACAAAATAAAGTTGATGAAGCTTTTGATCAATCACCATATTTAAAAAATTAAAAAACACCTTATGAAGATTAAAATTACTACACTTTGGGTTTTCATTCTATTTTCAATAGCCAGTACTGCTCAAGAACAAATGGAACAACATCATGATTTAGCAAACAAAATTCAAAATCCCGTTGCAGATTTAATTAGCCTCCCTTTTCAAAATAATATTGATTTTGGAGATCGCAATACCAACACTCTTAATATACAACCGGTAATGCCCTTTAAAATAAATGAAAAGTGGAATTTAGTTACAAGAACAATTATTCCTGTTATTAGTGCACCTATAGGTTTAAACGATCGATCTAATGGTGTTGGAAATATTACCTTATCAACATTTCTTACACCCGCCAATTCAGGTAAGTTTATTTGGGGTGCTGGACCAACTTTTATGTTTCCAACCATCGAGGATAATTTAGGTTACGAAAAACTAGGAATAGCTCCTTCTTTTGCAGGTTTATTTCAAGAAAACGGATGGACTTATGGAGCTCTATTACAAAATTTCTTTGGAATTGCAGGACCAAGTGATGCTCCTGATCTAAACTTTTTCTATTCACAAATTTTTGTCACAAAAAACTTACAAAATGGATGGTATGTAAACTCTGCTCCTATCATTACAGCTAATTGGGAGGCAGATAGCGATCATACTTGGACAATTCCTTTAGGGGCAGGAACTGGAAAATTATTTACTTTAGGAAAAATGCCTATCAATGCACAAATTGGAGCATATAAATACTTGGAACATCCTACAGATGCTGATTGGCAATTAAGAACTCAAATTGTATTACTTTTTCCTAAATAATTTAGGTTTTAAATCTGTACAATCAACCTAATTCTTTATTCTAAAAAGCCATCTTAAAAAGTCAACTAAAGGAGGGAAACAATTTTATTAATTAAAAAATACAGATTATGAAAAAAATTATTTTATTCATTTTACTGATTATAAACACATTAAGTTGTAATCAGAAAAAAGAAAGTACGACTACGCCAAAAGATGTAAAAGCCGAAAATGGCAAATATACTTTAAACCAAAAAATATACTATGGTGGAGATATTATTACGATGGATGGTGATTCACCTCATTATGTAGAAGCTATTGTTGAACGTGAAGGAAAGATTATTTTTGTAGGAAATAAATCCGAAGCATTGGATCAATTTGAAGGAAAAGCTGAACAAATTGATTTAAAAGGAAAAACTTTATTACCAGGGTTTATAGATCCACACGGGCACTTTATGTCTGCACTAGAAATGGTAAATCAAGTTAATGTAGCAAGTCCTCCCGTAGGAACTGTTACTGATATCCCTTCTCTTGTTGAAATTTTAAAAAACTTTAAAAAAGAGCGTAATATCAAAGATGGTGAATGGATTATTGGTTGGGGTTATGATAATGAACAATTAAAAGAAAACCGACATCTTTTAAAAACAGATTTAGATAGTACTTTCCCCAATAACAAAGTTATGGTTATCCATGTTTCTATGCATGGAGCTGTTTTAAATTCTAAAGCTTTAGAGTGGGCAAAAATTAATGCTAACACTCCTACTCCTAGTGGTGGTGTTATTGCACGAATGGAAGGCTCAAACGAACCTGCTGGTTTAATAATGGAAACTGCTTATTTACCTGTTTTTGAAAATTTACCTAAACCTACAGAAGAAGAATTATTAGAATTAATGAAACCTGCTCAAATGATGTATGCAAAAGAAGGGTACACCCATGCACAAGAAGGTTTTACACATATACCCGATATTGACTTTCTACAAAGAGCAGCTGAAAAGGGAAAAATATTTTTAGATATTGTTTCTTTACCAGGGTTTCCTGATTTTGATAAATGGCTCAATAACCCTAAATATAAATTAGGCACATATAATAATCATTTAAAATTACAAGGATTAAAAATCACACAAGATGGCTCTCCTCAAGGAAAAACAGCTCATGTTACCCACCCATACTTAACAGGTGGCCCTGCAGGACAAAAAAATTGGACTGGAGAGAGTACCTTACCTGATAATCAATTCAAAGCTCTTGTAAAAAAAGCTTTAGATAATAACATTCAAGTATTTGTTCATGCTAATGGTGATGCTACTATTGATCAACTCATTGAAGCTGTTCATGATGCTGGTATCACAGCAAAAGATGATCGAAGAACAGTTGCCGTTCATTCTCAATTTCAACGTCCAGATCAATTACCAAAATATCTTAAATTAGGTATTACACCTTCTTATTTTACAAATCATTGCTTCTTTTGGGGAGATGTTCATATTAAAAATATAGGTAAAAAAGCGGCTAATTTTATTAGCCCTGTTGAATCAGCCACAAATCAGGGCTTAATTTACTCTAATCACACTGATTTTAATGTAACTCCATTAGATCCTTTCTTTGTTATGTGGACTGCCATGGCACGTGAATCGCGTTCTGGTAAAATTATCGGGAAAGATGAACAAATAAAAGCTTATAAGGCATTGCAAGGTTTAACTACTGGCCCTGCTTATCAGATATTTGAAGAAAATAGAAAAGGAAAATTAAAAGAAGGATTACTTGCTGATTTTGTTATTTTAGATAAAAATCCACTTAAAGAAGGTGTAACTGGCATCAAAGACATTCAAGTTCTTGAAACGATTAAAGAAGGAAATACCATCTATAAGAAATAATTATTTCTGATAAAAAAAAGAATCTTATTTATAATAAATAAGATTCTTTTTTATTAATCCTCTTTACTTTACTTCATAAAACCTTTACTTTTTAATAAAGGTTCAATTTTAGGCTCTCTACCTCTAAATTCTTCATATAACTCCATTCCGTCTTTAGAACCTCCTTGACTTAGCATTTTACGATAACGCTTTGCTGTTTCTTGATCAAAAATAGAAGTTTCTTTAAATGCTTGGAAAGCATCGGCATCTAATACTTGCGACCATAAATAACTATAATATCCCGAAGAATAACCTCCTCTAAAAATATGTTGAAAATATGTTGAACGGTAACGTGGTATAATTTCTTCAATTAAGCCTAAACGATCCATTTCATTTTTTTCAAATTCATTCGTATTTTGTTTAATACTATCTTTCAATGTATGCCATGCCATATCTAAATAGGCTGCAGCCATATATTCAACCGTAGCAAAACCTCCGTTAAATTCATTAGCTTCATTCATTTTCTTTATTAAACTGTCTGGAATAACTTCTCCTGTTTTATAATGCTTAGCAAATAATTTTAATACTTCAGGCTCACTCATCCAATTTTCCATTACTTGAGAAGGAAATTCTACAAAATCACGAGGCACATTAGTTCCAGAAAGTGACTCATATTTAACATCAGAGAATAAACCATGCAAAGCATGACCAAATTCATGAAAAACCGTTTCTGCTTCTGAAAAAGATAATAAAGTAGGTTCATTTTCAGTTGGTGGCGCATAATTAAAATTATTCGTTACAATTGGAGTTATTTCTCCATCCAATTTAGATTGTGAACGTAAGGCATTCATCCATGCTCCTCCTCTTTTACTTTCACGAGCATAAAAGTCCATATAAATCACACCTAAATGTGTTCCATCTGCTTCTAATACTTCATATACTTGTTGCGTTGGATGCCATTTTGGTAAATCATTTCGTTCTTTAAATGTAATTCCAAACAATTTATTTGCTAAAGCAAATGCACCTTCACGAACAGCATTTAATTCAAAATAAGGGCGTGTTTCATCTTCATTGAAACTATATCGCTCGTTACGAACTTTTTCTACATAATGGCGCCAATCACTTCCATCAAATTTTTCTTCTATTCCTTCTTCTTTCATCTTCTCAGCTAAAGCATTTCGTTCTTCCTTAGCCATCTTCAATGCTTTCGGCCATATTTTATCCATAAAATCATACACTGCCTTAGGATTTTTAGCCATATTATTTGATAATATATAATCTGCATGTGTTTCATATCCTAATAAGTGTGCTTTTTCAACACGTAATGATGCCAATTCTTCTAAAATAGCTTTGTTATCATTTTCATTGTTATTATTTGCTCGATTCGCATAACCATCAAATATTTTTTTGCGCAGTGTACGATTCGAAGAGGCTTGTAAAAAAGGATTAATACTGGGTCTATGCAATGTAAATGACCATCCTCCTTCATGTCCTCTTTTAATAGCTTCTTGAGCTGCTACAGCTCTCAAATTTGTTGGTAATTTTCCTAAATTTCGTTCTTCATCAACAAATAATTCAAAAGCATTCGTTTCATTTAACAAATTTTCTCCAAACTCTTGAGACAAAGTAGCCAACTTTGTATTAATTTCACGTAATCGTTTTTGCTCTTCTTGCCCTAATTTAGCTCCCGAACGTATAAATCGTTTATAGGTTTTATCTAATAATTGCATTTCTTCAGAAGATAAACCTAATGATTCTCTTTGATCATAAATTGTTTTTACCTTTTCAAATAATGCTTTATTTAAATATATGTCATCTTTGTTGGAAGATAATTTAGGAGCAATTTCTTTACTAACTGCTTCTAATTCACTATTTGTATTGGCTGCATTAACAGCTGAGAATATTCGATTCACTTTTCCTAGTGTTTTACCAGAACGTTCTATCGCTTCAATTGTATTTTGAAATGTTGGTTTTTCACTATTCGTGACAATTTTTTCAATATTCTTTTTTTGTTCTGCAAATGCTTCTTCAAAAGCAGGTAAATAATGTTTATTTTCTATTAAATCAAAAGGAGGAACTCCAAATTCTGTTTTCCATTCTTGTAAAATGGGGTTCTCTATTTTCACATCTTCTTCAATTGTTTTTGATTCTTTTTTTTGACATGAAAAAAGAATCATCATTATAGCGACTCCTAAAAGTTGTACTTTCATTATTATAAATTTAAACATGGGTATAAATATACTAAAATCTCTATGGAATAGACTATTCCATAGAGATTTTACTTATTTTAAAGATCGTACAGTTAAATTATAATTTAGATTGTAACTTCTTCACTTCTACTAATAATTTATTACTTTCTTCTTCATTACTAATTTTTCCATCTGAAAAATTATCATAAAATGTTCCTAAAGAATATTCTGCTACAATTTGTGCTCCCATGTGAGGGAAACCTGCTTTTGCAATTCCAAAAGCACTTGAAGCAGCTCTTCCTCCTGGCGAAGTACTCATAAGTAAAACAGGTTTATCTCCAAAAATATTTCGATCTAAACGAGAAGTCCAATCATATAAATTTAAAAATGCACTTGTAAAATTCCCATTATGTTCTGCTACAGAAATAATAAATGCATCTGCTGAATCTAACTTTGATTTAAATGATTTTACATTTTCAGAAAAACCTTTAGCTTCTTCATCTTCACTATATAAAGGCGCTAAAAAATCATTTAAATCCAAAACTTCAGTTTCTGCATTTTCTATTAAACTTGCTGCAAATGTTGCTAATTGCTTATTAATTGATTTGGAACTTGTACTTGCTCCAAAAGCGATTACTTTTTTCATATCTATTCTATATCTATTTTCCTATTATCTAAATCTTGAATATGTCGTGCATTATTCCCTATCACTTTATTGATTGTTTGAATCTGATCAGGAGTTGCGGTTAAAATAGTTGAACAAACATACCATGAAACACTTTCTGTATAAGGTGGTGTCGTTAATGATCCATTATAATGATAATATGCTAAATCTTGTGCTGTTTCACCTTTTATCATATCATCTAATTTTACTTCGTGAGGAGCTGTTTTAATTATTTCATTTTCTTTTGAAGGAATAATATCAATAAATTCTTCTATAAACTCATTAGATTCTCCCATTTCAAACATATAACCTAATACCATATATTTCTTAGCTCCTTTAGCAATTAATGTAGTATCGGCTATAGTGGTAACTAAATGAGCTTCCATTGGATAAGTTACACCATTAATTAAATGTTCTGAAGGGGTATGAAAATGCACTTGTTTAAAGTCATACTGAACTCCATCAACTTTAATACTACTTCCTTTTTCAAAATCTAATTGAACTGTATGTCCCAAATTTTCAATTGCGATAATCTTATCTTGAAAATTCACTTCAATTTCAGGTCTATTACCTGACATTGCAGAAGTTAAGATATTAATTGGTGATTGCATTTTCCCTGTATTAGAAGGGATATTGTATGCTTTCGTCATATAATCATATTCAGCATCTGGTGCTTCATTTTTCACATGATTATCGTGTTCCAATTTTTCCTCAGCATGATGTTCTTTATGATGTTCTCCCTTATCACCATCATGGTCATGATGTTTTTTACAACCTATTATCATCATAGATAACAATACGAATACAACTTTTTTCATTACTTTATTATTTATATTAATTTATAATCGAATTCCATTTAATAACATTCTTTTATATTCAGGGTTTTCTTTAATAAAGTTTTTGATTGATTTTGTATAAGGAATAACTTTTTGACCATCATTCTCAATATAATCTAAAACCGATCGTATTAATTTTTGTTTTATTTCGTCAGCATTTTCTAAATCAGGAACCATAACCTTTGTTAAATAAACCTTATTGGGTTGTTTTTCATATTCAATATAGGCTTTTTCTTTTCCTATTACTACTTCAAAATGTCGTGAAGTTTGGTTATCTACTATTTCCATGACTTCTAGATTTTTAATTACTAAAGTTTCGTACAAAGTTAATTAATTATATAATCAACCATTCTAAAAATGTTTTACTATTTTTGCACAAAAGTAAAAAAATGGGAATTAGTATTGCTGTTATTTTAATCATCATAAGTTGTGTTATCATATGGAAAGCAAGTGATGGTTTTGACACGGCTTCAGAATATTTAGGGAGAAATCTTGGTGAAGGAGTTAAAGGAGCTACTATTAATGCTATTGGGAGCTCAATGCCAGAATTGTTTACAACCCTATTATTTCTTTTTTTATATCAAGATGACCAAGGTTTTGCTAGTGGGATAGGAACTTCTGCTGGATCTGCTATTTTTAATGCTATCATAATTCCTGCTGCAGTTATTCTTGCGGTTACTGTTACACTCAAATCAACGGTTACTATTTCTAAAAAAGTGATTCTTCGTGATGGTATTTCTTTACTTATAGCTGAACTAGTTCTCATCTATTTTATTGGAGGTGGTGTTTTAACATGGAAACATGGTGTATTTTTAATGTTCTTATATGTAATCTATGTGGCAATATTATTTCTTACCATGAAAAAAGGGAAAGCACAAACATCTATTGAAGAAGAAGAAAATGAACCTCCAAGACATCGTTTATCAGCATTATTAAAACTTGATTTAGAAACTGCTTTAATTGGAGATAAGCCTCTTAATGCATTAAATGCTTGGACTTTACTTATCGTATCCATGTTTGTAATAGGAACTGCTTGTTTTTTATTAGTTCACTCTTGTGAATTATTTGGTCAAATTACAGGTATACCGTTGTATTTTGTTTCCGTTATTATTGCTGCTGCTGCAACGAGTGTTCCTGATACCATATTATCTATTCGAGATGCTCAAAAAGGGAATTATGATGATGCCTTATCTAATGCAATAGGAAGTAATGTTTTTGATATATGTTTTGCCTTAGGATTTCCTTTACTTTTATTTACACTTATTTATAACCGTGATATTATCCTTTCAGAGCAAGTTATTCAAGATATTACCATTCTACAAGTATTACTATTATTCATGACTTTAATAACTATTATTATTTTCTTAATAGGAAATAGTATGGGAAAAATAAAAGCGTATATATTATTTTTAATGTATGTTTTATTTGTAGGATTTATTATTGCACAATCTTTAAATGCAGATTGGACTCAACAAATCATTGATATACTGGTTTCACTTGGTCATAAAATTCAAATGAAGTAAAAACTCTTTCTTACAATTTTGATTTTTATAAATATTGGTTTTCTACGGTTCTATCATTAAGTTGATCACCCGTGTTCAATACCGTTTTTGGTTCAAAAAGCATTACAGAAACTTCATTCTCTGCAATAGGTTTATGTTCTACACCTTTAGGAATTATTATAAATTCTTTTTCCTTTACTATAATTTCTTTATCACGAAAGGCTATTTTTAATTCCCCTTCTACTATATAAAACATTTCATCTTCTTCCTCATGTTTATGCCAAATAAACTCACCTTTAAATTTTGCCAATTTTACTACCTGGCCATTTAATTCTCCTACAATCTTTGGACTCCAATAGTCAGAAAACTTTGTAAACTTCTCTACTATGTTTACTTTTTCTAAACTCATATTTTACATAATTTCTATTTTAAAAAAAGATTCTTCTTCAATAAATCCTTCTAATTTGTCTCCTTTAATAATTGGACCAACTCCTTCAGGTGTACCTGTGTAAATCAAATCTCCTTCCTCCAAAGTAAAATATTTTGAACAATTTTCTATTAGTTCATTTATAGAAAACAACATATTTTTGGTTTGACCTTCCTGAACCGTTTGATTATTCTTCTTCAAAGAAAAAAAAGTTTCACTTGTAACGATTTCTTTAGAAAAAAAACGACTCAAAAAGGCAGATTGATCAAATGCTTTAGCTTTTTCCCAAGGTAAGCCTTTACTTTTTAAATTCGATTGTATATCCCGTGCTGTAAAATCAATTCCTAAAGCCAATTCATTATAAAAATTAGGTGCTTCTTCTTTTGAAATATTTTTCCCTTTTTGATTAATTTTAACCACAATTTCTAATTCATAATGTATCTCTTCTGAAAACGAAGGAGTTAAAAACGTGTCAGAAAGTGATAAAGCACTTTCGGGTTTCATAAAAATAACCGGTTCTTTTGGAATTTGATTTCCTAATTCTTTAGCATGATTGGCATAATTTCTTCCAATACAAATAATTTTCATTTAAATTATGATTTTATTTATCTAAAGATACTTAAAATAATATTTTTTAATACATTTATTCAAAATTTTTGAGTCATGAATAAAATGATCGGTATTGTGGGAGGCGTTGGTAGCTATGCAGGAATCGATTTAATAAAAAAAATCTATGATAACACGGATGCTAAATCAGATCAGGAGCATCTGCCTGTTTCTATGTTATCTGCACCTCATAAAGTAATGGATCGGACCAAGTTTTTATTAGGAGAAATACAAGAAAACCCTGGTATTTCTATAGCTGAAATCATTACTACCTTAACTCAAAATGGTGCAAAGGTTATTGGTATTCCTTGTAATACAGCTCATGCTCCCAAAATTTTTAATAAAATTAAAGATTCTATCTCTCAAGATTACCAATTGTTACATTTAATTGAAGAGGTAGGAAATTACATAAAAAACACACACCCTTCTATAAAAAAAGTAGGTGTTTTATGTACTAACGGTACTTTTATGACAAATATATATCCTGAAATTCTTTCTCAATTTAATATAGAAGTCATTCATCCTTCTAAAGAAATACAAGAAGTTTTTGTTCATCCTTCCATTTATGATCAAAATTACGGTATTAAAGCTTTTTCTAACCCAGTAAACGATAAAGCAAAACAAGATTTACTTTTTGCAGCCTCTTACCTATCAAGAATGGGAGCTGAAGCTATTATTTTAGGATGTACAGAAATTCCATTAGCTATTAATGAAGAAAAAATTGAAAATAGTATTGTTATTGATGCTACAAATATTTTAGCAAAGGCATTAATCAGAGAGTCACAAAAATAATTAATTACGAAAATTTTCAGGGAAAGCCTTTTCAGGATGCTTCTTCAACAAATTAATTTGTATTTGTGAGCATAAAAATCCCCATCCATAACTATAAAATTGTATTAGAGTTGTCAAAATAGTTAAAAAACCTATTTTCAATGATTTATTTTTAATGGACGCATCTATCATGATCAGTAGTAAATACAAAATAAATAATATAAAAGGTATTTTCAACCAAAAAGTAAATAATGATGACGAATTCATAAAAAATGAGGACATAAATAGAAAACAAGAAAAAAGAGTTCCCATCATAAAAATTGTTGGAAACCAAAAAGTTAGTTTACTATAATTCTTATGAAAATAATTTAACATTGGCCGAACTTTTCCAAAACCATATACTTGCTTAGAGAATTTTGAAAAAGAAAGTCTTCTCTTATGGTAAACATACGCTTTCGGAAGAAATCGTGTTTGAAAACCAGCCTTCCAAATTCGTAATGTAAAATCAGGATCCTCTCCAGGGAAAATTCGACCAAAACCACCTGTTTTTTGAAAAACTTCTTTTGAAACACCCATATTAAAACTTCTAGGCTGAAACTGTCCTATAGCTTGCTTTTTCCCCCTTATTCCACCCGTTGTAAAAATTGAAGTCATGGAATAATTAATCGCTTTTTGTAAATCAGTAAATGAATCATGAGCTGTATCGGCACCTCCAAATGCATCAACATAATGACTTTGTAACTCTTCATATACCTCTTGAATATAATTGGGAGGGATAACACAATCAGAATCAAAAAAAATAAAGTAATTTCCCTTTGCTAACTTCATACCATAATTACGAGCAAAAGCAGGTCCCGTATTTTTCTGGTAAACATAATGTATTTTTAATCTGTCTTCAAATGCTCTAACAATCGATTCGCAAGTTGATTCCGATCCATCTTCAACAATTATAACTTCAAAATCTGTATTAGTTTGTAAAATTAAACTATTTAACAACTCCTGAATTTCTTCTGGACGATTATATACAGGTATGATTATAGAAAGTTCTACTTCGTACATTTAAAATAATTGTAAACACTGCAAATATACTTTTATTTCATAAAACTGTGTTGAATTTCATCAACGAAACAAATTCATCTACCTATTGAACATAGCTATTCATCGTATTAACCATATTAAAAAACATCATATATGATACTTTTATATTACTACTAAACAAAAAACTTATTACAAATGTCATTTATTTCAAAAATAATAATGAATTTCAAACCTAAAAAATATATAAATTATCGTTATTTATATCATGACATAGAAGGTGCCATAAATAATAAAAAAATTATAAACAGTTCATCCTCTATTATCATATCTCCTATTCAGTTTGGTGATAATTTTTTCTACATCAAAAAAAAATATCCTAATCACACTTTAAATTTTTTCAAAGGAAATCAAGATATTAAAATTTTGTCTTTTAAAATTAAAACACATAATATAAAAATATATTGTAAGGTACATTTTTACTTAAATAAGGTTTTCCTAATTCGTTATAAGATTCCCTATATCAACCAATATGATCAATTAAAAATTAATCGATTTTTCAATATAAAATATTTACAACAACAACAATATAGAGGAACAGAAATTATAAAAGGAAACTCAGGAAACTTAATTTTAATTTCAAATAATGTTAATTATACAATCAACTATATTGAGCAAAGAACACTCCATCTCATCAATAACACCACTATTGAAGAGGTTAAATCTTCTTCAATTAAAAGAGCTTATTCTTAAGAATAAGCTCTTTTGACTATTAACTTTATATAAAAACTATTTATAATTTTACTTCTATTACTTCCGTTGTTTGTTCGTGTATTTTATTAGCACGACCTGATGGATCTGTATTTTCTTGCCATTTTGGAATCCATTTTAACACTGTTTTTGCAGCTGCTTTACTAGGAAAATGCTTTTCATAAATACTTCTCATATAGAAGGCTTCCTTGGTATCAGGTGTGTTATGCGGAAATAGCTGAGCAGCCTGAGCCATCTGCTCATCTGAAACTTGTGCTGCACAATGATCCATTAATTGATCAATCCAACTATAACCTACCCCATCACTAAATTGTTCTTTTTGTCTCCATAAAATTTCATCAGGTAACCATGGATTGGTTTTATCATCAAAAGCTTGTCGCAATACCAATTTTTCCATAGACTCTCCTTTGACTGGTTTCTTATATTTAGGATCTAAACTCATTGCTACTTGTAAAAAATCCTGATCTAAAAACGGAACTCTGGCTTCCAAACCATGTGCCATCGTTGATTTATCAGCACGTAAACAATCTGCTGTTGATAATAAACCTACTCTACGAATTGTTTCTTTTTGAAACTCCTCCAAACTTGGTGCATTATAAAAATACAAATAGCCTCCTAAAATTTCATCTGATCCTTCTCCCGACAATACTACTTTAATACCCAAATCTTTTATATATTTTGATAAAAAATACATCGGTGTCGAAGCTCTGATCGATGTAATATCATACGTTTCTAAGTGCCATACTAATTTTTCTATAATTTGAATCCCTTCATCTATTGTAAAATGAACATTATGGTGAATTGTACCTAAAAAATCGGCTACTTTCTGAGCTGCAATTAAATCAGGTGCTGTTTCATCTAAACCAATTGAAAATGAATGAATTTTTTGTCCACGCTCTTTCATCAATCGAGCTGCAATAGAAGAAGTCAAAGAAGAATCCAATCCTCCTGATAACAATACTCCTAATGGAACATCACTCATTAATCGTTTTTCAGTCGCTCTCACTAAACTATCTCGAAGCTTTTTTAAATCCAAACTTTCATGACAATTTTTCGCATCCTGCCAACTTGGCTGAAAATATTGTACAAACCCTGTTTCTTCAGTATAATAATGTCCTGGAGGAAAAGCTTTCACATCTTGACAAACATCTTCAATTACTTTCATCTCAGATGCAAAACATAAAGATCCATCTTCCAAACTACCATAATACAAAGGTTTTACACCTATTGGATCTCTTCCTGCAATAAATTTTTCACCATCTATCACTACAAAAGAAAAAACGCCATCTAATTTTGAACAGAAATCATAACCATACTCTTCGTACAGGTGAACAATTACTTCACTATCACACGTCGTATGAAATACATGATCTTTTAATTCTCCATCACGTAATTTTTGGTGGTTATAAATTTCTCCATTATGAACAACATAAGCATTATCAGTTCCTTTAATAGGTTGTTTACCAGTATGTAAATCAATAATTGAAAGACGCTCATGCGTTAATACATACCCTTTTTCATTTACATGAATATCTCTTTCATCAGGACCTCTATGCCCCATTCTTAAGGACATTCCCTGAATTTTTTCAATCGAAATACTCTCTTCTGATTTTCTAATAATACCTAATATTCCACACATATCAATTTATTTTGATTACAAATCAATGATTTTTAATTCAAATAAATAACTAAAAAATAAATATTAATATATATTATAAACTTTAATATTAAATTTACAAATTTATATAAACTAAAAATACTTTTTTTACTTATTTAAAAGATACATGTAAACTTTGTTGCTTTTTACAGCTGACATTAGTACTTTTGGCAAGAATTTTGAGTAGCGATACTTAAAATAAGTTATTAATACACAAAAGTTAAAAATATGTATTGGACATTAGAATTAGCATCGTATTTAAGTGATGCACCATGGCCAGCAACAAAAGATGAATTGATTGACTATGCGATACGAACAGGTGCACCTCTAGAAGTTGTAGAAAATTTGCAATCAATCGAAGATGAAGGTGATAGTTATGATTCTATCGAAGAAATATGGCCTGACTATCCTACCGAAGAAGATTTTCTTTGGAATGAAGACGAATATTAGTCAAACTATACAAATAGAAAAGCCCTAGTAAGGGCTTTTCTTAATTAATTTTATAATTTAATTACACGAAAATGGACTTTGTAAACAATATACTAAAAGCTATTCTTGGTGATAAGAGTAAGAAAGACTTAAAACCTATTCAACCTCTTATTAAAAAGGCAAATAGCTTTAACTACCAGAACTTATCTCATGACGAACTTCGTAATAAAACACTCGAATTTCGTTCTAAAATCAAAGAAGCTACCCAGGCACAAACAGATAAAATTGCTGAGTTAAAAACCTTGATTGAAGAGGAAAAAGATATTTATAAAAAAGACGATTACTATAATCAAATTGATGCTTTAAGTAAAGAATCGTATAAAATTGAGGAAAAAGTATTAAATGAAATACTTCCTGAAGCTTTCGCTGTTATCAAAGAAACAGCACGTCGATTTACCAATCATACCGAAATTGAAGTAACTGCTTCTGAATTTGATCGACAACTTTCTGGTTCAAAAAATTATGTTTCCTTAGTCGACGATACAAAAGCCGTTTGGAAAAACTCTTGGGATGCTTCTGGAAAAGAAGTAACATGGGATATGGTTCACTATGATGTTCAACTTATTGGAGGAACCGTTTTACACCAAGGAAAAATTGCAGAGATGGCTACTGGAGAAGGGAAAACCTTGGTTGCTACACTTCCTGTTTATTTAAACGCTTTACCAGGCCGAGGTGTTCACGTTATTACCGTAAATGACTACTTAGCAAAACGTGACTGTGCATGGATGGCTCCTATTTTCCAATTTCATGGTTTAACGATTGACTGTATTGACAATCATCGTCCTAACTCTGAAGAAAGAAAAACAGCATACAAATGTGATATCGTTTATGGTACCAATAATGAATTTGGTTTTGACTACTTACGTGACAACATGGCGCACTCCCCAAAAGATCTCGTTCAACAAGAGTTAAATTATGCTATTATTGATGAGGTAGATTCTGTTTTGGTAGATGATGCTCGTACTCCTTTGATTATTTCAGGACCTGTTCCAAAAGGAGGAGATCAAGAATTTGATGCTCTAAAACCTAAAATAGAAAGTTTAGTAAAAGTACAACAAGCCTTAATCAAAGACTTATTTTTAGAAGCTAAAAAGGAAATGATTGAAGGTCCTAAGAAAAATAATTCTGGAGATTTTAAATTATTACAAGTATATAGAGGGTTACCTAAATACAAACCATTATTAAAATACTTAAATGAAGAAGGTACTAAAACTCGTCTTCAAAAAATAGAAGGTGTTTATTTAGCCGATAATCAACGTGAGATGCATAAAGTAGATGCTGATCTTTTCTTTACAATTGAAGAGAAAAACAATTCCATACAATTAACCGATAAAGGAATTGATTTTCTATCTCAAGGTGTTGAAGATGATTCATTCTTTATTATGCCTGATATTGCTACAGAATTAAGTCAAATTGAAACATTAGGACTTTCTTCTGAAGAAGAAGGAAATAAAAAAGACGAATTATTCCGTGATTATAGTATCAAATCGGAGCGTTTGCATACTATGAATCAATTACTAAAAGCCTATACCCTATTCGAAAAAGATGTAGAATATGTAGTAATGGACGGTAAAGTAATGATTGTAGATGAGCAAACAGGTCGTATTATGGATGGACGTCGTTACTCTGATGGATTACATCAAGCAATCGAAGCAAAAGAAAATGTGAAAATTGAAGATGCTACACAGACGTACGCAACCATTACTCTTCAAAACTACTTCAGAATGTACAACAAACTTTCTGGAATGACGGGTACAGCGGAAACGGAAGCAGGAGAATTCTGGGAAATCTACAAATTAGACGTAGTAACCATTCCTACCAACAAACCGATTGCACGTAAAGATATGAACGATTTAATTTATAAAACAAATCGTGAAAAATATAACGCTGTCATTAGTGAAGTTGTTCGCTTGGCAAAAGAAGATAAACGTCCTGTATTAGTAGGAACCACTTCAGTTGAAATTTCTGAATTGTTGAGTCGTGCTATGAAGATGAATAAAATTGAGCATAACGTATTAAATGCCAAATTACATAAAAAAGAAGCTGATATTGTTGCAGAAGCAGGACGCCCAGGTATTGTAACCATTGCAACCAATATGGCAGGTCGTGGTACAGATATTAAAATTTCTGATGAAGTAAAAGAACGTGGAGGATTAGCCATTATTGGTACAGAACGTCACGATTCTCGCCGTGTTGACCGCCAGTTAAGAGGTCGTTCAGGACGTCAAGGAGACGTAGGAAGCTCTCAATTCTATGTTTCATTAGAAGATAAATTAATGCGTTTATTCAATTCAGAACGTATTGCCAAATTAATGGATAAGATGGGGCATCAAGATGGAGATGTAATTCAAAGTGGAATGGTGACCAAATCGATTGAAAAAGCACAAAAGCGTGTTGAAGAGAACAATTTTGGTGTACGTAAACGTCTAATTGAATATGATGATGTAATGAATAAACAACGTGATGTTATTTACAAACGTCGTCGTCATGCATTAGAAGGAGAACGTTTATCGATCGATATTAGTAATATGGTATACGATACTGTAGTTAATATTGTCACTACGAATAAGAACCTTAATGATTATAAAAACTTCGAATACGAGTTAATCAAATTCTTTACATTAAAAACTGCTATTTCAGAAGTTGATTTCAAATCAAAAAGTCTTCAAACTTTAATTGATGATGTTTATGATGAAGCCATGACACATTATGAGGAGCGAGAAGTGAAAACAGCTAAAATGGCATTACCGGTTATCGCCAATGTATACGAACAACAAGGAGATCGTTTTGAACGTATTGTGGTTCCTTTTACAGATGGATTGAAAACCATGAATATTACAACCAATTTAAAAGAGGCTGTTGAATCAGAAGGGAAACAACTCATTCGTGATTTTGAGAAAAATGTAACCTTAGCTATGATCGATGATCAATGGAAAGATCATTTGAGAGAAATGGATGAATTAAAACGATCTTCTCAAAACGCTTCATATGAGCAAAAGGATCCTATTTTAATTTATAAAGAAGAAGCTTTTGGATTATTCCGAAATATGATTGACCGTTTAAATAAGGAAATTGTTTCTTTCTTATTCAAAGGAGAATTACCTACTCCTGACCCAGAACAAGTACGTCAGGCAGAAGAAAGAAAACAAGAAAAACTGCAAACGTCTCATCAATCATATGAAGAACAACAAGCTCAAGCGACTCAAACTAATGCACCTAAACAACAAGTTCAAGTTACAGAACCAAGACATGTTGTAAAAATTAATCGTAACGACTTAGTAAAAGTTCGTAATGTTGCTACAGGAGCTTTAGAAGAAATGAAGTTTAAGAAAGCAGAACCTTTATTGAAAAAAGGCTCTCATGTTTTAGTAAAAGAATAAAGAACTTCATTATAAAAAAGAAGAAAGACTAAAAAAACAAAGAGAAAAGATCTATAATCTAATCTCTTTGTTTTTTTCTCTTTTTTTATCTTTCCTCTATAATCTATACATTTTACTTTTCAGAGTTATAGGTTCTTTTTATAAAATCAATAACTCCTTCCATATAAAAATCTTGTTCATCCCACATAGCTAAATGACTACCGTTTGCACAATATAAATATTCTCCATTTTGAACTAGTTTTGACATCTCTTCCATTTCTTTCGGATTCATCGAATCATATTTAGCTCCAATCATTAAAGTAGGAACTTTTATTTCATCTAATTGATCCCAAACCGACCATCCCTTTAAAATTCCACCTGGAACAAATTCACTTGGGCCTTGAATATATTCATAAACAGGTTGATTAATATGTTTAAAACTTCTCATAATAGGTTCTGGCCATTCCTCTTTTGGAAAACGACAAATATGTTTCGTATAAAACTCATCAAAAACTAAATCTTGATAAACAGGATTATGAAAATCTCCTTTCTTTTCATAAAATTCTAAAGAATCTATTAATGAAGGACGCATTTGCTTTCGTAATTCGGCATTATATGCTTCATATTTATCAAAATCAGCTGTCATATTACTCACAATCAATCCTTTTAAATTCTGTTGATATTTCAAAGCATATTCCATCGCTAAAATGCCACCCCAAGAATTTCCAAATAAAAAGAAATTATCTTTATTCAGTCCCAAAGCCTTTCTTACTTGCTCTACCTCTTCTACAAAACGATCTAAAGTCCACAAAGAAGTATCTTCTGGTTGATCAGAGTAATACGAACCTAATTGATCATAATGGTAAAATTCAATATTTGCTTGTGGGAAAAAACTTTCAAAACATTGCATATATTCATGTGTTAGAGCTGGACCTCCATGAAGTAATAAAACTTTCATAGGTGAATTTCCATGACGCTTTGTCCAAACTTTATATCCTTCCTTTAGGGGAATCATTTGTATACCTGCTTGTTGAAAGTTACCATCTGTCTTAAAATCCCAATAAGTATTATGGGGCTCAATCTCTTTAATTATCTCTACTTTTTTTTCTTGTTTACAGGAAGTTAAAAACAATATCAACCCTACTAAAAAAAATCTTATCATATCTTTCATCTTAATACTTTTTGGTTCTTTTTAAAGATACATTTTTTTAATTAATCTTTTAAATTCAATATTTCACTAATTACCCCTTATTTATAAGAACATTCAAAAACCAGCTTACCTAGCTGCCTATGCTATAGTATTAATTAAAAATCACTCCTATTATCATATTCTATTTTGCTAAAAACTTTATATCTTTAATATATGATAAATACTATGACCAACATATCTAAAAAACATCTACATTATATATTTCTCAAACAAACTTTAAGTTCTGTTTTTATGAATTTTATAATGACTGGATTCATGACATGGGTTACACTTAAAGAAAACAAAACCATGTCATTATCAGGTGAGAATAACTTTGTTATGGATCTTATTATGACCACTTTCTTTTTTATGTTTTTTACTTGTCTTTTTACTTCTAGGGCTAGTCGAAAAGCTATTCGTTCAAAAGAACTTCCTTTAATTCAATGGGATAGCAAAACAAAATTATTTATAAACCATCAACCTTCCCCTTTTATAGGAAGTTTAGGTATTGCTTTCATTACAACCATTATAGTCACCCCTATTTTATTTGGTATTTTAATTCTTACTGAAAATACTACTTTCTCTCTATGCAATTATATTCTATTAAAATCATGTTATGCTGCTTTATTAGCTGCCTTATTGACTCCACTAGTTTCATTACTATCGCTTTCTGAAAATAGTTATGATGCTCCTTTATAAATTTTACTATTAAAACATAAAAAAATATCCTTTCAAAATTTGAAAGGATATTAAATTTAACACTAATTCAATTAATCTTTTGCAGGTAATAATTGACTCTTTACCTCTCCAAAACCAATGCGAATATCATCTTTCTCACAATGTCCTCGCATAATAACCGTATCAAAATCGTTAATAAATTTACGTTCTGAACCGTCTTTCATTTTTAAAGGTTTTGTTCCACGCCATGATAACTCCAACATAGAACCATACGAATCAGGTGTTTTACCACTAATGGTACCACTAGCGTATACATCTCCTATTTCAATATTACAACCATTCACTGTATGGTGAGCCAGTTGTTGACTCATATTCCAATACATATATTTAAAGTTACTTTTACAAACAACCGTTTCTTCTTGGTTTTCAGGCTGAATAGCTACTTGTAATTGAATATCAAAATTCCTTTTTCCTTCATATTGTAAATAAGGTAATACTTCCGGATCTTGTTTAGGGCTTTCTACACGAAAAGGTTCTAAAGCATCTAGTGTAACTACCCATGGAGAAATAGAGGACCCAAAATTCTTTGCTAGAAAAGGACCTAACGGTACATATTCCCATTTTTGAATATCACGAGCAGACCAATCGTTAAATAATACCATACCAAAAATATAATCTTCAGCATCATTTACATGAATAGCATTTCCTAATTGTGTATTGGTATTGGTAATAAAAGCCATTTCTAATTCAAAATCAACCAAACGAGAAGGTCCAAAAACAGGTGTAGTTGAATCCCCTATTACTTGCTGCCCTTTCGGTCTATGTAAGGGAACTCCTGAGGGTACAATTGAAGAAGAGCGTCCGTGATAGCCTACCGGGATATGTTTCCAATTGGGTAACAATGCATTATCAGGATCACGAAACATGGTTCCTACATTGGTAGCATGTTCTATGCTACTATAAAAATCGGTATAGTTTGGTATAAAAATAGGTATTTGCATGTTTACTTCTTCCAATGGAATAAAAGCCTTTTCACGCGTATCTTGATCTTCTTTTAAACGATTTTCATTTGTAGAAAGAAGATTTTGAATATGTAAACGTACTTTTGAAGTGGTTTCCTTACCTAATCCTATAAACGGATTGAGAATATAACTATCAAAATAATTTACATCTAATAAATCATTATCAAAATAACCTTTTTCAAACAAAACACTTAAATCAACTGCATAGTTTCCTATTGCTACAGCAGCTCTTGGTGGTAATTCTCCATATTGAATAATTCCAAAAGGGATATTGTATATGGTAAAATCTGAATTTTCTGGGACTTCAACCCATGATTGTAATTTCATAAAATTGTTATTGGTTATTAGCTGTTGGTTATTGGTCATTTTCTAAAAGCAGATAACCAACAACCAATAACTAAATTTATAATGTACCTCTTAATTCTTGCTCTCTTTCAATAGATTCAAATAAAGCCTTAAAGTTTCCAGCTCCAAAACCTTTTGCTCCCATTCGTTGAATAATCTCAAAGAATAAAGTCGGTCGGTCTTGAACAGGTTTAGTAAAAATTTGAAGCAAATAACCTTCTTCATCTGCATCAATCATAATTCCTAAACGAGCTAATAAATCAATGTCTTCTTTTAACTCATGAGAGAATTCTTCTAAACGTTTTGGAACCATTTTATAATATTCATCAGGTGGTGTAGATAAAAACTCTACTCCTCTTGCTCGCATCTCAGAAACGGTTTTCGCAATATCATTCGTTGTTACGGCAATATGTTGAACACCGGGTCCCTCATAAAAATCAAGATATTCTTCTATTTGTGATTTTTTCTTTCCTTCAGCAGGTTCATTAATTGGGAATTTGACACGTCCATTTCCATTTGACATAACTTTACTCATCAAAGCAGAATATTCGGTATGAATTTGCTTATCATCAAAAGATAAGAAATTTTCAAATCCCATTACTTCTTCATACCATTTTACCCAAATATTCATTTCATTCCAACCTACATTTCCTACCATGTGGTCAATATATTTCAAACCTGTAGAAGTTGGATTATAATCCGATTTCCATTCTTGATATCCTGGTAAAAAGATTCCATTGTAATTTTTTCTCTCAACAAAGATATGTACGGTTTCTCCGTAGGTATAAATTCCCGAGCGAACCACTTCTCCATGTTCATCTTTCTCAACAGTAGGTTCCATAAAAGGCTTTGCACCTCTTTTAATTGTTTCTTCAAATGCACTTTTAGCATCTTCTACCCATAATGCTACCACTTTTACTCCATCTCCATGTTTTACAATGTGGTCATTTAGTTTTGAATCACTTTTTAAAGGTGTTGTTAATACCAAACGAATTTTATCTTGCTTTAATACATACGAAGCTCGATCTTTTACTCCAGTCTCCAATCCTGCATAGGCTAATGATTGAAAACCAAAGGCTGTTTTATAATAATGAGCTGCTTGTTTTGCATTTCCTACATATAATTCTACATAATCTGTCCCTAGTAAAGGAAGAAAATCTTGAGCTCCTTCAAATATTTTTTCTAATCCGTATTCTGTATTTTTTAAATCTGTTGACATTTCTTTATCGCTTTTAGCCTTTAGCTTTTAAGCTTTAGGCAATTATTAATTATATATTTATATTTTGAAAAAAGTGCTTGAATATTAAGCACAACTAAAACCTTCATTAAAAATGAAGAAAAGATATGAAACACATTACCACATGGCTCTGTGTAAAGAAGATAAATAAGGTCGATGTAAATTTCTCATCTAATTATTTTCAATTTATACTACTATTATTCTAACCATGATTTATAATAATCTCCTTTCTCTATAGACAATGCTTGCTCTGTAATTTGCAAAGGTCTAAAAGGATCAATCATTACGGCCAATTCATTGGTTTCTTTTTTACCAATACTACGTTCCATAGCTCCTGGTTGTGGTCCATGTGGAATTCCTCCTGGATGCAACGTAATATAACCTGGTTGAATATCATTGCGACTCATAAAGTCTCCATCTACATAATACAACATCTCTTCAGAATCAATATTACTATGATTATAAGGTGCCGGTATTGCTTCCGGATGATAATCATACAACCTAGGAACAAAAGAACATACTACAAAATTATGCCCTTCAAAATTTTGATGTACAGGTGGTGGTTGATGAACTCTCCCAGTGATAGGTTCAAAATCATGAATGGAAAAACCATAAGGATAAAATAAACCATCCCAACCTACTACATCAAATGGATGTGTTGCATAGGTTACTTCATGAATAACACCATCTTTTTTAATCTTCATTAAAAAATCTCCTTTTTCATCAATAGGTTCTTTGTATTCAGGCATTTTAATATCACGCTCACAAAATGGGGCATGCTCTAACAATTGTCCAAATTCATTTCGATAACGTCTAGGTGTTACAATAGGACTTGCTGACTCAATAATCAACAATTTATTATCTTCTGTTTCAAATTCAATCTGATAAATGGTTCCTCTTGGTATCACCAAATAATCTCCATATTCAAATGAAATATCTCCTAAAAACGTTTTCAATACTCCTTTTCCTTTTTGGATAAAAAGTAATTCATCACACATTCCATTTTTGTAAAAATACTCTTTTGTAGAATGTTTGGGTGATGCTACTTGAATTTCCAAATCATGATTAAAGAAAATAGGAATTCTACTTTCTAAAAAATCATCTATTTCTGGAACTTCAAATGCATCAAATTTTCTAGGAACGATGTTTTTTTCAATTGCTGCTACCGGAGCTACATCTTTTGTTTTTCCTATAGACTTAATTTGAGTAGGTCGATGAATGTGGTACAATAAAGAAGAAATTCCATGAAACCCTTCTGTACCGAATAATTGTTCGTAGTAATGATTCCCCTCCGGACTTTTAAAAACAGTATGCCGTTTTGGAGGAATCTTTCCTAATGAAAAATATCTCATATCTTTATAATTTTAGTAGCGTCAAGTTACGAAATTAAATCTATACTTTTGCAAACTAAAAATCGATTTCCGATCTCTGTAAGAAATCCAGTAAATCTTTAAATTTTTATATAAAATATTTTCCTAAACCCTATTAAATTCTTAAAATAACTTCCTATACTCTTTACGGATATAGAAACGCTACAGTTTGTTTTAACTCAGGATGTAAACTTTTTGCCACAGGACATGTTAGCGCTGCTTTTTCCAATATTGTTTTCGTTTTATCATCAAAATTTTGATTCATGATTATGGTTATCTGAACTTCATTAATTCTTCTAGGCTCAGTACCCATGAGTTTTGTTACTTCTGCTTTTGTTCCTTCTAAATCAACTTCCATTGTATTGGCTTTGATTCCCATAATAGTCATCATACAACTGGCTAGCGCTGTTGCTACTAAATCAGTTGGAGAAAAAGCTTCTCCCTTTCCATGATTATCAACTGGTGCATCTGTTATAATTTCATTATTCGATTTTACATGAACTGCAGTTGTTCTTAATCCACCTAAATATTGTACTTCTGAAGTTATCATAATTTATTATTTGCTTTTTTATTATTAATACATTTTAGCTCCGTTTGGAACTTTTGTTTGTGGTTGTGAAATTACAATTTTTCCTTCTTCATCTTCAAATCCTGTTAATAAAAATTGACTCATAAAAGGACCTATTTGTTTTTCACTAAAATTAACTACACCTATTATTTGCTGATCAAGTAATTCTTCTTTTGTATAATTTTCCACAATTTGAGCACTTGTTTTCTTTATACCTATTTCCTTTCCAAAATCTACTGTAACTTTATATGCTGGTTTTCGAGCTTCAGGAAAATCTTCTACTTCAATAATGGTTCCAACATGCAGTGCAATTTTTTCAAAATCATTCCATTCAATTATTTCCATATATTTTTTAAATTTGGAGAAAACTTAAATTTATGAGAAATTTACTACAAAGCATAATCTTTTTATTTTGTATTAATATTTTTTCACAAACCAATAATTTTAATGATTGTGTTGGTGCCATTCCTATTTGTGGAGATGAACCTATTTCATATGACCCAAAAGGAAGTGGCCTTAATGATTTTTCTTCTCCTAACAATTTTCCACCCAGTTGTCAATTCACAGAAAGTGCTTCTCTATGGTTAAAAATTAAAGTTGCAACTAAAGGAACTCTAAGTTTTACCATTGCTCCAAATAATAATATAGATGATTATGATTTTGCTATTTATAAACCAGAGTCTTCATGCAACGATTTAGGGAGATCAATTCGATGTTCTTCAACTAATCCTCAAGCAGCAGGTGTTTCAGCACTTACAGGATTAAGGGATTCTGAAAATGATACTTCTGAAGGCCCAGGCACACTTGGAAATGGTTTTGTTAAATCACTTTCAGTAGAAACTGGTGAAATTTATTATATTTTTATAAATAACTATTCTCAAAGAAATGGTTTTCAGCTTTCTTGGGGAGGAACAGCTTCATTAGATTGTAATATCACATGTGATTTAGGTATTGATGTTGAAAAAGATGCTTGTAATACCAATACATTTGATTTAAATGAATTAGAAACAGAAGTAAAAAATGGGGATGATCAACTCGATATAATTTTCTATAAAACATTAAGAGATGCTCAAAATAACATTACACGAAATCAAATAACAGGAACCACTTATACAACACAAAATGAATCTGAAACAATTTATGCTAAAATTACAAATGAAGAAAATTGTGTTGATTACAAAACAGTCAAACTTAATTCTGTTAATTTTCAAGTAAATAATGAAACTTTTTATTTTTGTGAAGATGATAGCTCCCCTTCTATTATGCTCGAAAATAATTATTCCAATGCTCAATTAAATTGGTACGATTCTGAATCAAGTAATACACCTATTTATACAGGAACTACTTTTAACCCTCCTCTTGTAACACATGATTATTTTATTCAATTTGCACATAATGAAATATCTTGTACAAGTTCTAAAGCTAAAATAAGTGTTATTGTAGAACCTAAACCGACTCTTTCAATCAATACTCTTTATACCAATTGGTTTTATAATCAAACAGTTAATTTACAGGCTATAGGAAATGGATTAACTTATCAATGGTCAGGCCCCAATACTACCAGTACTGATCCTGAAATTAAGTTTATAGCTTCTTCTGATCAAAAAGGAACCTATACTGTAACAAGTAAACAAAACTCAGCTTGTGAAACAAGTACTTCAATTGATTTAAACATATATCAAGATGTAGAATCATATTTAGGAGAAGATGTAATACTATGTAATGATAGTCAATTTAAATTATCTTACCCTTCAATCGATGGTTTTCAGTACAAATGGAGCACAGGAGAGAGTACCAATGAAATATCTATTACAAAAGAGGGAACTTATCAACTTACGGTTACAACTCCTGATGGAAACCAATCTACAGGAGAAATAAACATTACTTTTTTACCAAATATTGAACTATCCATCACAACACCTTATAACCATTATTTTTATGGAGATGAAATGAACTTATCCGTTAATACTAATGTAAAAGATCTTACTAACTTTTCTTACGAATGGACACTTCCAAATTCAAATACAATAATAATGGAAGGAGAAACTATTTTGATTCCTATTGAAAGCGAAGAACAAACTGGAGTATACACTGTAACAGGAACTACTTCAGAAAATTGCATAGCACAAAACAATCTTAATATTACAACTTATATTGATGTAGAAACTGCCTTAGGTGATGATATTTATTTATGTAAAGACCAAATAATTACATTATCATACCCTATAGATGGATTAACCTATCAATGGAATAATGGTGAAACTACTCAAAGTATTGAAATAAATGAAGAAGGTACTTATCAATTGACCGTTACAACTCCAGATGGGAACCAATCTACAGGGACTATATCAATTATAGCTTCTAATCTTCAATTAAATGAAGTTTACACTTGTTTCAACCAAATTATTGCACAAGCAAAAGGAGGAACAGCTCCTTATCAATATTCATTAGATGGTATCAATTATCAAGATAATCCCTTATTTACCAATATTCAATCATCAGGTAATTATCAAATCCACATAAAAGATGCTAACTCTTGTGAAGTAAAAACAGATTATACATTTATACAATCATTTGTTCTTCATCAATTGTTTAGTCCAAATGGAGACCATATCAATGATGAATGGAATTTAAGTGCTTTACGAGGTTGTAATAAAATAGATGTCAAAATATTTGATCGCTATGGACGATTTATATACAGAATGAATTCTAATAACTTAATTTGGAATGGGAAAGTAGGAAATAAAGTATTACCTAGTAATACCTACTGGTATCATATTGATTTTAATGATGGGATTACACCTTCTATAAAATCTCATATCACCATTAAACGAGTTAAAAATTAATCTCTTGAATTATTTAATATAAAAATTGTACAGTTCAACAAAAATTTCTAAATTTGCAGACTTATTAACAAAATTTTAAATTTAAACAAGATGGCAAATCAGTACGAAACTGTTTTCATTTTAACTCCCGTTTTATCTGAGGCACAGGTAAAGGAAGCAGTTACAAAGTTTGAAGATTTCTTGAAAGAAAATGGAGCAGAAATTCTTCACAAAGAGAATTGGGGTCTAAAAAAACTAGCCTACTCAATTCAAAACAAAAAAAATGGGTTCTACCACCTAATCGAATTCAAAGGAGAAGGTGATATCGTAGATAAACTAGAATTAACTTATAGACGTGATGAGCGCGTTATGCGTTATTTAACTGTAAAAATGGACAAACACCATGTAGATTTTGCAGTACGTCGAAGAGAAAAAATGTCAAGTAAATAACCCAAAAACAGTACAAAATGGCTTTAGATAATTTATCAAAAGGAAATGAAAGTAAAGTTCGTTATTTAACTCCACTTTCAATTGAAAATAAAAACGAAAAAAAATATTGTCGATTTAAAAGATTTGGAATCAAATACATCGATTATAAAGATGCAGATTTCTTATTACGATTTGTTAACGAACAAGGTAAAATTTTACCACGTCGTTTAACTGGAAACTCTTTGAAATACCAAAAGAAAGTATCTCAAGCAATTAAAAGATCACGTCATTTAGCTTTAATGCCATATGTAGGTGATTTATTAAAGTAATGTTTACTAATTAAAAACAAATCGTAGAAATGGAAATTATATTACATAAAGACGTAGAAAATTTAGGATTTAAAGATGATATCGTAACAGTAAAGAATGGTTATGGTCTTAACTTTTTAATCCCTGGTGGTTATGGAGAAATTGCCACTCCTTCTGCAATAAAAAACTTAGAAGAAACGTTAAAACAACGTGCTAAAAAAGAAGAAAAATTAATTACTGATGCTAAAACATTAGCTACTACTTTAGAAAGTATTGATTTAAAAATCAAAGCAAAAGTAGGTGCTGCTAATAAATTATTTGGTTCAATTAATTCTGCTTCAATTGCAGAAGCTTTATCTAAAGAAGGACAAGAAATTGATCGTAAATTTATTAAATTACCAGGTAATAGCATTAAAAAGGCAGGAAAGCATACTGCTAAAATTCGCTTACACCGTGAAGTATTAGTTGATTTCGACTTCGAAATTATTGGAGAAAAAGAAGCTTAAAATAGGCTTATTTCAAATATCAACCCTCAATACAAAATATTGAGGGTTTTTTATTAAATTATTTTAAAATGAGTATTAGAAAAATTATGGGATATCTATTATCAATAGTATTTATAATATTGTTAGGTGGTATAATTTACATCTTATCTCAAAATTTCAGGAAATCAAATAACGAAATTGCTAACATATTTCGTTCTAAAAATTTACATTTTGAAATAATCAATAATGATACGCTTCGCTATATAAAAACAGGTAATTCTAATAGTGAAAAAGCTATTCTATTTATACATGGTGCTCCAGGAGGTTTAGACACTTTCAATCCTTATCTAACAGATGAACAACTCAATGCAAACTATACATTATTTTCAATTGACCGTTTAGGTTATGGTTATTCACATTTTGGTAATGCTGCACTATCTATACCTGAACAAGCTCAACCTATCATCAATATTATAAATCAATATCCAGAAAAAAAATGGATCATTGTAGGTCATTCATACGGAGGAGCCATTGCCGCATATCTTGCCTATGAAAATCCTAGTATGACTGAAAAATTAATATTAATTGGAGCTGCAGCTGATCCTGAAAAAGAAAACTTTGTCAATTGGGCAAAAGTTGGAAATTTATTTTTAATAAAACCAATATTATCAAATGCCTGGAAAGTAGCTACCGAAGAAAAACTATCCCATTCAAAACAACTAACAGATATAAATAATATTTGGCCAATTATCAAAGTGCCTACCATAGTTTTACATGGTACAGATGATCGTATTGTTCCTTACGAAAACGCCTTATTCATTGAAAATAAAATGAATCCAAAATATTTAGAATTAGTATCTCTAAAAAACCTCGGACATCTTTTTTTATTTTCTAAAACTGATATTCTTTTAAACTATCTTTAATACGATTTAATCCTTATTATATTAGCCTACATAAAAGGCTTTAACTTTATTTAACATAGATAGTGTACAAAAAACACATTTATGGCATCTTTATTGTAAAACTATAATTGGAAGTTTAAACCTAGTAACTTCTCATAATAATGTAAAAATAGTCAACTACACCACCTTTTTATAGGTGGTGTTTTTATATAAATCATTATTCATTTTTGTAAACAATTTCATAACATGGTGCTTCCATACTTCCCTCTTCTAAATATTATTCCATAGTTTGATTTATCTGACTTATTAAAATTCTTCAACTGTAGATACAACAAAGACCTCCTAAAAGTTATCTCCATCTGATTTTTCTTCCATCATGAAACTAAAAGCAGAAATCTCTGTAGATTTTAAAACAGTACCTAGACTATCTTTTATATCAAACATCGATAAAATAAAAAAGTAAATAATACAGTTATATTTCAGAAAACTATATATTTGCCCATTATTTTAATAATCAATTTAAAACACAAGAAAATGAAAATTATACCAATTTTAGCATTTAGCTCATTACTAATATTTGCTTCATGTAATCAAAAAACAATGAATACTAGTGACACTCATACTCAAAGATTGGTTGGAGGATGGCAAACAACTGAAGTTACACCTGATGTAGAAAATGCAGTTAATTTTGTCTTAGGACAGATGAATACAGCTTCTAAATTAGATGAAATTGTTCAAGTTAAAACACAGGTTGTAAATGGTCTTAATTATGATATTGATTTCAAACTAGAAAATGGTGAAATATGGAATGTCATGGTTTATAGAGATTTGAAAGGTAATTTTACCATGACCAAAACAGCACAATTAAAAAAATAAATTTTTTAATCATAAATGATTAAAAAAGGCTCTAATATATTATAAATTGGAGCCTTTTGACATTTTATGCAAAATATATCTGACTCTATATATAAAACTATTATTATATATTATAAGAAAAACACATTTAATTTTATTTGATATTTTTGATTTTTAAATTATAATTATATAGTTTTGATATAGAAAAACATAGATTATTTATTATGATTAATTCAAAATCAAAAAGCCAAACAATAAAATCAATTGACAAAAATGATATTAACTTTATTGTAGATTTTAAAGATTTGGCCAAAAACCTGAATACTACTCCTAATCTTTTAGATAATTTTGCTAAAGAATGTGAAGAACTAAAATTAATTAAAATTACTCGATTTAGTGATGATTCTGCCTATATTGAATTAAAAGTTAAAGCTTCTGATTTAATCTATTTCAGTGAATTTATGGCACAAAAAGAATCTCTAAAACTTAATCTTCAAAAACTTCAAACTGAAACTGATTTTCTTAAAAACACTTTTCCTGAAAAGTCAGAAAAAATAGCTAGCATTCTACTTAACGTAGCTACTATTTGCTCTTTTTACCTTTAATTGTTTTCAATTAATACTACTATCTATAACTAAACAAAATCAAATAGAGTTAATCCTTATGATTTAATTTTTCAAAATCAGTTTTTAGAAGCGAATATACTACTGGATCCTCCATTTGATTATTTTTGAAATAATGCTGTCTTAATTGTCCTTCCTTAATAAAATTCATCTTTTAACATGATTTACTATTATTTCACAAATTGTCACAAAATACATTCTAGTTTAAATAATATATCTTAACTTTGTATAGTTTTTTTAAATTATTTAAATAGTTTTGAGGCATACAGGATGTAAAAAAGATGTAGTAATATTCATATTTATTTTTTTCATATTTTAGATTTTACACCTGTATGCTTTCCATTTTAGATATCCTCCTATTCTTGATGTTTATTATCTTATGACTTTCTATTATTTAAACCATGAAACATATAGAATTTACACTCATAGTCACAACCTTTCTATATGTTTCATTTTTTATCTTCCATTATTGAACTTTCGCAGCCACTTTTCTCCTATTAATCAAAAATATTGTTGTAACTTTTTATATTTCAATTATATTTGAACCAATAAACTTAGTAATGAAACGTACAGGTTATTTTCAGCGTATATAATTCCCTTATCTATGTGAAACCCTGTATGTTTCTTATTTTAATACAATTCCTCCACATCAATTTTATCTTTTTGACTTCAATAATTTTAACATATACCTGAATAACCATTTCAAAATTCGTATCTTACAAATTAATTATTTAAAACCCTATGAAAAACATTCTAACTACATTAAAACTTATCGATACTTTCACTTTAGAACTTGATATTAATAAAAATGATTTTATAAAAAATTTCAAACAACATATTAAATCAAGTGAGTTTAGTTTTCCTTCTAATACACTTGATTTTTCTTCTAATAAAACTAAATATAAAGGATATATAAAGCAATCTGAATTTAAAATATCAAAACCTTTAAGAGCTTTCAAGCAGAAAAATTTTGCTGTTGCGGATGGTATATTTATACAAAAAGACAATAAATTATTTATTGAAACCAAAATATTCATCCCTAATGAACAGCTATTTAACTTTTATTTTTTTATAGTAATGTTTATTATTGGATTGATTATTTTTATTTTTAACCATGACGATGATGGAGTTCGTTTTCTATTCGGTTTTGGTTCCATTATAGGTAGCGTAGTATTCTTTTTTGGAATATTAATGGCTCAAGATGGTGTAAGAAGTTTGAAATACGAATTAAATAAGGAATTCAAAAATATTGAATTAATGCAAAAAGAAAACAACAAATTAAACTAATTACCATAAAAAAATATTCAGTACAAATATTTTAATATTTTCAGGAATAATTATTCTAGGATAAAATAAAATTAATCATATCAAATTATTACCAAAAAAATAGAAATTATATATTCTTTTATAAAGAACGAAAGGTATTTCAATGAAATACCTTTTATTCTATACTATATATTTTTTAACTCTTACTGCATTGCAGCAATAATCTCATCGGTCATTTCCATATTGTGATAAACATTTTGAACATCATCGTCATCCTCATATTTTTCAAGCATTTTTAAGATAGGTTGCGCTTGTTCCACCGTTAAATTTACCATAGTAGTAGGAAAACGTTTTAAACCAGATGATTTAGCTTCTATATTCAGTTCCTCTAATTTATTAGCCATATTACCAAAATCATCATACTCGGTTGTAATCATGATCATTTCATCATCTTTCTCTACCTCTTCTGCTCCTCCATCAATAAATTCTAACTCTAATTCTTCAAAATCCTTACCTTCTACCTGAGAAGCTTCAATTTCAAAAACTCCTTTACGATCAAAAATAAAACTTAAAGAACCTGAAGTACCTAAATTTCCATCATGCTTATTAAAAATAGCTCGAACATTCGCTACTGTACGTGTAGAATTATCTGTTGCTGTTTCAACTAAAATCGCTACCCCACCTGGACCATAACCTTCATACACTACTTCTTGATAATCTTTTGCATCAGAACCTAGCGCCTTTTTTATTGCCCGTTCTACATTATCCTTAGGCATGTTAGCTCCTTTAGCATTTAACATAGCTCTTCGTAAAGTCAAATTAGAATCTGGATCAGGTCCTCCTGCTTTTACTGCCATAGTAATTTCCTTTCCTATTTTTGTAAATGCCTTTGACATTTTCGACCAACGTGCCATCTTTGTGGCTTTTCTATATTCAAATGCTCTTCCCATTGTATTTCTTAATTTACTAAAAACAAATTTACACGATTAAATGAAAAACTAAAAATGAAAAATCATTAAAATTATTTCAATCCCTTCTTGTATTCTTGAATTCGTTTATATGAATTATTAATTTGTTCTTCAGAAAGTTCACCATCTTTAACCATTTTTTCTATGATTTTCACCACATCTTCAGCTACAACATTACTTCGACCTTTCATGGGGATATGATTGGAGAACATTAAAATATCATTTCCAGCCAAAACAGCTTTCTTTACGCCTTCTTCAAAACCATAATACTTAGTAATGGCATGCATTTGTAGATCATCTGTAAAAACCAAACCATCGTATCCTAAATCATTTCTCAAATAATTTGTAATTATTTTTTTCGATAATGAAGCAGGCAATCCTGAAGGATCAAGTTTTTTATTTACTATATGTCCTACCATAATCGCATCAACCTCACCATTTTTCATCATTTTTGTATACGGTTCTACTTCTGATTCCTTCCAATAATTTGTCACATCAGCAATTCCTTTATGTGAGTCTGTTCTTGAATTTCCATGACCAGGAAAATGTTTCAATGCAGTCCTTACATCATGATTTCGATGACTTTCCACAACCTGAGAAGCATGTTTCACAATTTTATCTGTGTCAGAAGAATAAGCTCTACCATGTTTCCCAATAACAGGACATAAAGGATTATCTACATCTACAACGGGTGCATAATTCACATTAATTCCTACTTCGTTTAATGTTTTTGCTGTAGAATCGGCATATTTTTTAGTTAAAGTTAAATCATCCTGATCTCCTAAATATTTAGCTGTAACCGATTCAGGAAAACCATATTTTGTTTTCATACGATTTACCAATCCTCCTTCTTGGTCAATACTTATTAATAAAGGTGTACTCGAATAACTCTGAAGATCTTTGGTAAGTTTTTGTAATGTTTCTTTTGAATTGGTTTTTGAAATATTTTTTTCAAACAATAGAATTCCTCCAATTTTTCCATCCTGAATTGCTTTTGCAATAGCAGAATTTTCAGAAATTGCAGTTTTATTTCCTATTCCCATCATTAACATCTGTCCTATTTTGATTTCTAAGCTATCTTGCTTCTGAGCCAATATGACACTTGAAATCATAACACAGCCCACTAAAACTATTTTTTTCATTCTTTTCTTTATTGATATCCTGTTTGGTAGTTTCTTAAAACAAATTTCAAGCCAACTTCTAAAATTTCACCCATTGTATCACACAATTTAAAATCTTTATCTTTAACTTCTTCATACAGAGACAATTTCAATTCATCAATTTTAAATTGTAATGATAATGGTTCTTTCTTCATTACATTCATTAATTTAATTAAACGGTATTGTTCTACTAAAATACGTTTTGCCATTAAGGAACGCTCTTCTATTTTATATTGTTCAATACTATCACGATGTAATAAATTCAATACCATCTTTACATAAGGATAATTCTCTTTAAAAAACTGAGGTTTATACATTTTTATATTCCCTTCATAACTTTGTTGATCAAAATCAATACTTCGTATTCGATACTGCATTTTATCAAAATCAGGGGTTAATTCTACTAAAAAATTATACGAACGCTGATCACCTAATAAACGTAAAAAGCAACGTTCATTAAACTTCACAAATTCTTTTGATAAACGAATTAAATCTTGATTAGGGTCTTTATATTTATCTAAATACATATCTCCTGGAATTCCCGATATATGATCCTCCACTAAAGTATCTTTATAAACCAAAAAATTAATATAATTAGGTGATAATAAATGCTCTAACTCTAATCCGTATACACGTGAAGCATCTGCTTTTTTTACATAAAAATAATCATGATTATCATTTAATATATTTCGAATTTTAATTCGAAATGGTTTAGAATTTCCAAAAACACAACAGTCAACACTATCTACACTTAAGTGATGACCTTTTTCAAGATTTCCATCAGACTTTAGAACCAAATATAATTCTATCAACCCTGAATAGATCTCTTCCATATCAAATTGGCTATACAATGCCGTACACCATAGTGTATCATTCCCTTCATCATCTACTATTGGGTATAAATCTTCTGTTCGTTCTAAATCATCATACTCTACCGGCATTTTATAAGTACGGTTATACTTATCAAGATACTCTTTAAATCTATCTAAAATAGGAAATGTTTTCTTTTTCTTTGATATTTTTATATCAGTTACATCCTTCTTATTCATATCTTTGTTTTACCCTTCCAATATATTTTTTATGAAGAATTTAATCTTTTTTTTAATTTTTTTATTATTCACTTCATGTGCTGTTCAAAACACCTATCCTGAAAAAGGGTTATACCGTTCAAGCTGGTCTAAATCTACATATGAAATATCGGTTGAAAAAGATACTAATTTACTTCAATATAATAATCAAACTTACTCACTTTTCCCTTTAACAACTCATGAAAATCAAGAATTGTTTGATTTTTTTCATTGGGACACACAATTTTTAAATGACATCTCATGTTATCGTGCTGAAAATTATGATTTAACCAAACTTCAAAAAACGGTTTCTTCTGAAAATCATATTGATTTAACTCTAACAGAATCTCTTATTTCTACACCAAAAGTTAAAAAATGGATTTTATTATGTAAAAATAATCATTATCCAAAAGTAAAACCTTCTCAAAATACAATCCCTAATACTCCCTATTTTTTTTACAATTCGTTTTTAGGTATTCAAAATTTAAAAAAATCACCTTAATTTTTCACTATCTCTATACTTAAAATATTTTTTTTACACTTCTATCAACAATAGTATCTGAAAGAACAATATACGTTTTTACTTCTCCGTAATTATTAAATACATCAATAATCTCTTCCATATGTTGATGATCTTTAAAAATCACTTTCATCACAACATTTTCATAACCTGTAATTCGCTTACAACTTTTAACTTCCTCTATTGTTTTCACTTTTTCTAAAAAGCCATTCAATTTCCCTCTAAAAGTCTTTAATGTAATGATAGCTTCTAAATAAAAACCTACTTCTTTATAATTAACAATAGTTCTATACCCTGTAATAATTTCAGCATCTTCCATTTTTTGAATACGATCTGAAACAGCAGGAGCAGTTAACCCCACTTTTCTCCCAATTTCAGCATATGAAAGACGTGCATTTTCTTGAATAATCTCTAAAATAGCCCAATTAATTGAATCTAATTTCATTTCTATCTTTTTTTAAGAATTTTACCTTCGATTCGAAATAAAATTAACTATTTTATTTTAGATTCATAAATTTATTTTCCTTTTTCTCATCTAATTTTGTAATAAATTAAGTAATTATGGCAATCGTTTTAATTAGTCAACACCCTAATTCGAGTAAATGGATTCATCTTTTAAAGTCTTTTAATAAGAATTTAGATTTACGTATCTATCCTTTTGATTCTGATCGAGAAGAAGTGGATTATGCCTTAACATGGAAACCTCCTTTGGGCGCTTTAAAAAACTACCCTAACTTAAAAGCCATTGCATCTTTAAGGGCTGGTGTTGACGATTTATTAAAAGATCCTGATTTACCTAAAATTCCTATCACAAGAATTATTGATCCAAAGGTTGCTCAATCTATGGGTTATTATCTTCTAGGAACTATTATGAATTATTTTTGCCATTTAACTTCTTATAAAGAAAGACAAGAGCAAAAAGTTTGGGAACAACGTCCTAATATCATAGCCGATAATTTAACTGTTGGAATAATGGGATTAGGTGCTATTGGAAAAGAAGTTGCTTTAAAATTAAATAGTATAGGACTTAATGTTATAGGATGGGCTAAATCGAAAAAAGAGATTTCTAACATTAATTGCTTTCAAGGAGAGAAAGAATTTTATTCTTTTTTAAATCAATCTAATATTCTAATATGTTTGCTTCCTTTGACTAAAGAAACAAAAGGTATTTTAAATAAAAAGACGTTTCAACAACTTCCAAAAGGAGCTCACATTATTAATGTTGCTCGAGGAGAACATTTAGAAGAAGACCATTTAATTGAAATGTTGAATAACAATCATCTATCGGGGGCTACACTTGATGTTTTCAAACAAGAACCATTAGATCCTTCACATCCTTTTTGGGAGCATGATAAAATAACGATTACCCCTCATGTTTCCAGTTTATCTAACCCTAATATTGTTATTCCACAAGTTCTTAAAAATTATGAATTACTCAAACAAAATAAACCTTTAAACAATATCATTTCTCTGGAGAAAGGATATTAAACATAATAAACCCTATCATTTATATAAATAAAAAGTCGTGTTAATTTCTCAACACGACTTTTTTATGTTTTGATTTTTACTTCTTAAAACATTTCTCTTACACGATCAAAGAACGATTTCTCCTCATCAGGTTGAGGTTCAAAATTAGAATCTTCCATCATGCTTTCAAAGAATTTTTTCTGATCTTTGGTTAATTCCTGCGGCGTCCAAACATTCACATGAACTAATAAATCACCATTTCCGTATCGATCTAAACTAGGCAATCCTTTTTTTGCTAAACGTAATATCTTTCCAGATTGTGTTCCTGAATCAATTTTAATTTTAGCTTTCCCATCTACAGTTGGAATCTCTTTACTAATACCTAAAGCAGCCTCTGCAAAAGAAATATATAAATCATAATGTAAATTATTTCCATCTCTTTTTAATGATTCATGTGGGATTTCTTCAATTAAAACTAACAAATCTCCTGGAATTCCTCCCATAGGAGCTTCATTCCCTTTTCCAGAAACTTTTAGTTGAATTCCATCTGAAACACCTCCTGGTATTTTAATTGAAACTGTATCTTCTTCTTTTTTAAGTCCTTGATTATTAGCTCCTGGAGGGATATGATCTGCCACTTGTCCTGTTCCCCCACATGTTTGACACGTTACAGCCGTTTGCATACGTCCTAAAATCGTATTTTGAACACGCATTTGTTGTCCTTGACCGTTACAAGTAGAACATGTTTTATAAGTCGTTCCTTCTGCTACTTTAAAACGGGTAACTTTTACTTTCTTTTCGACACCATTGGCAATTTCTTCTAAAGTCAGCTTTACTTTGATTCGCAAATTTTGACCCTTCACTTGGCGACGGCCTCCACCTCCACCAAAACTACCTCCAAAAGCACCTCCAAAGATATCTCCAAATTGTGAAAATATGTCTTCCATGTTCATACCTCCACCTCCGAAGCCTCCTCCGGCAGCACCACCCATTCCAGCATGACCAAATTGATCATAACGAGCACGTTTATTGTCATCACTTAAAACTTCATAAGCTTCAGCTGCTTCTTTAAATTTTTCTTCAGCTTCTTTATCATCTGGATTTTTATCAGGATGGTATTTAATAGCTAATTTTCTGTATGCTTTTTTTATTTCTGCTGCAGAAGCACCTTTATCTACCCCTAAAACTTCGTAATAATCTTTCTTTGCCATATCCTTAATTAAAAATTAAAAACTAACCTTAATTAGTTTCCTACTACTACTTTTGCAAAACGGATTACCTTCTCGTTCAAAGTATAACCGGTCTCTACCACATCTATAATTTTACCTTTCAAATCTTCACTTGGAGCAGGTATTTGTGTTATTGCTTCGTGAAAATCAGTATCAAAATCTGATCCAGCTCCAACTTCAATTTTAGCAAGTCCTTTACTTTCTAATGTAGAATTTAATTTATTTTGAATTAATTCTACTCCTTCAACCACACCCTGATCTATATTTTCAATCTTTTGTATGTTTTCTAGTGCTCTTTCAAAATCATCACAAACAGGTAAAAGAGCCTGTAACACTTCTTGGTTGGCTGTTTTAAATAAATCTACACGTTCTTTTTGTGTACGTTTTTTATAATTTTCAAATTCTGCAAAAAGACGTAAAAATTTATTTTTTTCCTCTCCTAATTGTGTTTTTAACTCTTCCAATTCGTTTACTTCAACTACTTCTCCTGTTGATGTTTCCTCTGTTTGATTTTGTATATCTTGATCTTCTATAATTTCTTTTTCTTTATCACTCATTCTAAAAAAATTTTTCAACTTACTCTTATTCAAAAAATCTGCCATTTGCTATATACTGTCTATTTGACTGAAAAGAGATGAATACATGACAAATTTGTCATATAAAATAACCGTGTCAAGATCTAAACACTGACACGGTTTATTATTTACAATACTATATTTTAAAAACAATCGATTACTTGCTTAGCTACACGCAATGCTTCAGTTCCATCTTCTAAAGTTACAATAGGCATTGTATCATTCTCAATAGCATCAGCAAAGGTTTCTAATTCATCTAGAATAGCATTATTAGTACCAATTTCAGGATTATCAAAATAAATTTGTTTCTTTTCTCCATCTGCATTTTGAAGAATAAAAGCAAAATCACCTGGATTTTCAGGAGCATCTTTCATTTTTACTACTTCTACTTTTTTCTCTAAATAATCTACTGAAATATAAGCGTCTTTTTGAAAGAAACGTGATTTACGCATATTTTTTAAAGAAATACGACTAGATGTTAAATTGGCTACGCACCCATTTTCAAATTCAATACGAGCATTGGCAATATCAGGGCTCTTGCTAATCACCGATACTCCACTTGCATACACTTCTTTTACTTTTGATTTTACAACACTTAAAATAGCATCAATATCGTGAATCATTAAATCCAACACAACAGGAACATCCGTTCCTCTTGGATTAAATTCAGCCAAACGATGGGTCTCAATAAACATTGGGGAATCAAATTTATCTTTTACTCCTACAAAAGCAGGATTAAAACGTTCCACATGACCTACCTGTCCTTTCACATTGTATTCTTTGGATAAACGAATTAATTCTTCAGCTTCTTCGACAGTTGTTGTAATCGGTTTTTCAATAAAAACATGTTTTCCTTTCATGATAGCCTTCTTTGCACAATCAAAATGTGACAAAGTAGGCGTTACAATATCAATTACATCAACAGCCTCAATTAATTCATCAATAGAATCAAAAGACTGATAACCAAATTCTTCTACTACTTTTTTTACATTATCAGGATCAGCATCATAAAATCCAACTAGTGTATATTTTGAAGATTGATTTGCTAATTTTAAATGTATTTTACCTAAGTGCCCTGCACCTAAAACGCCTATTTTTAACATTTAATAACTTTTTGAACAAATATAAGGTTAAACAACGAAGTTAAAAAGCTACTCAAGCAAAAAGTTACTCAAGTTCACGCTCATAGATTATTTCTTTTATAATTTTGTCTTATGAAGAAACAAAAAACGATCTCTTACCAAACCATCAATACCTATCATACGTTAAGCAAGTTAACGGCTAAAACTCAAAATATATGGTTGGCCTTTCATGGTTATGGAGAATTGAGTGAAAAATTCAGTAAACATTTTGAATTGGTTAATTTAGAAACGAATTATATCATCGTTTTTCAAGCTCCTGCAAAATTTTATTTAGGAAATGATTTTAATCATATTGGGGCTTCTTGGCTCACAAAAGAGAATCATGATATTGAAATTAAAAACACATTACACTATGTTGATGCTGTCATGAATCAAGAATTACAGAATTATAAAACCATCACAATTAACACTTTAGGATTCTCTCAAGGTGTTTCCATCATGATGCGATGGTTAAGTTATAGTAAGCAAAAAGTGAACAAAGTCGTATTATGGGCAGGTATTTTACCTAAAGAACTTCATAAAGAAGATTATACATCACTTTCTACTTCTAAAATACTATCAGTTGTTGGAAATCAAGATCACTTTGTAACTCCAGACATAGCTATAGAACAGTTTTCAAAGCTTACTCAATATTTTAATAATCATACTCCTATTACCTACACAGGGGTACATCGAATAAAAAGAAAATTATTACACGAAATAATGGAATCTGAATAACCTAAATTGTTATATACAATACTCCAAGGTAATTTAGTATATTTGTTTTCAAAATAGAATTATATAATTTACATGAAAAAAATACATATGGTAGACCTAAAAGGTCAGTACCAACACATAAAAACCCAAATCGATCAATCCATAACTGAAGTAGTAGAATCGGGTACTTTTATTAACGGACCTGAAGTTCATGCTTTTCAAAAAGATTTAGAAGACTATTTGGATGTTAAACACGTAATTCCTTGTGCCAACGGAACGGATGCTTTACAAATTTCAATGATGGCTTTAGGATTACAACCAGGAGATGAAGTTATTACAGTTGATTTTACTTTTGCTGCTACTGTAGAAGTAATTGCTTTATTACAATTAAAACCAATATTAATTGATGTAGATATTGATACCTTCAATATGAATATTGAAGCTCTTAAAAAAGCCATTACACCAAAAACAAAGGCTATCGTTCCTGTTCATTTATTTGGACAATGTGCTAATATGGATGCTATCATGCAAATTGCCGAGGAGCACAATTTATATGTTATAGAAGATGCAGCCCAAGCTATTGGTGCTGACTATACATTTAATGATGGGACAGTAAAAAAAGCAGGTACCATAGGGCACTTTGGTTCCACTTCATTTTTCCCTTCTAAAAATTTAGGTTGCTATGGTGATGGTGGTGCCATTTTTACCAATGATGATAAATTAGCACAAATAGCACGTGGTATAGTTAATCATGGAATGTATAAACGTTATTATCATGATGTGGTAGGAGTTAATTCGCGATTAGATTCAATTCAAGCAACTATTTTACGTACTAAATTACCACGATTAAATCAATACAATGAAGCAAGACAAAAAGCTGCTCAAGCTTACGATCAAGCTTTTGCTTCTTCCGATAAAATCATTACACCTGTACGTAATGCTGATAAAACTACCCATGTTTTTCATCAATATACCTTACGAATTGTAAACGGTGGAGATCGTGATGGTTTACATCAATTCTTATTAGAAAACGATATTCCAAACGCCATCTACTATCCGGTACCTTTACACGCTCAAAAGGCCTACACATCAGATCGTTATAAAGAAGAAGATTTTGAAGTTACTAATCAGTTAATACAAGAAGTGATCTCCTTACCTATGCATACCGAATTAGACGAGGAGCAATTAAACTTTATCACAGGAAAAGTTTTAGAGTTTTTAGGATAAAACTTTTTAATAATATATAAAAAGGCAGAAATTAAAATTTCTGCCTTTTTATATTATTCCTAATTATCCATTATAAATTACAAATTTATAATTCCAACTTTTCTTTTCTACGTCAAGCTTTTCACAACTTCCATGATTTCTTGGGCTAAAGCATCTGCACGTTCTTGTGATTTTGCTTCTGTATAAATACGAATGATAGGTTCTGTATTGGATTTACGTAAATGTGCCCATTCTTCTGCAAAATCAATTTTCACACCATCAACCGTATTGACTTCTTCATTAGCAAATTTAGCTTCCACAGCTTTTAAAATAGCATCTACATCTATAGAAGGAGTTAGTTGTACTTTATTTTTAGACATATAATAATCTGGGTACGATTGTCTTAATTCTAAGCATGATTTTCCTTGTTTTGCTAAATGAGTTAAAAACAAAGCAATTCCTACAATAGAATCACGTCCATAATGTAAAGCAGGATAAATAATTCCTCCATTTCCTTCCCCTCCAATAATAGCATTATTAGCTTTCATTTTCTCTACTACATTTACTTCTCCTACAGCCGAAGGTTCATAAGAACATCCTTCATATCTCTGAGTAATATCACGTAAAGCACGAGAAGAAGACATATTGGAAACGGTATTCCCTGGTGTTTGTGATAATACATAATCAGCACAAGCAACTAAAGTATATTCTTCCCCAAACATAGAACCATCTTCACATACCAATGCTAAACGGTCTACATCAGGATCGACTACAATACCAAAATCTGCTTTTTCAGTCACCACTTTTTCAGAAAGATCGGTCAAATGTTCTTTCAGAGGTTCTGGATTATGAGGGAAATGTCCTGTAGGATCACAATATAGTTTTATACATTCAACTCCCATCTTTTCCAATAAAGCTGGCACAAAAATACCTCCAGTTGAATTTACAGCATCTACCACTACCTTAAAATTAGCTTTTTTAACTGCTTCTACGTCCACTAAAGGTAAATCAAGTGTTGCTTGAATATGCTTTTCAACATATGATTCATCTAAGGATACTTTTCCTAAATCATCTACTTCGGCAAAATTAAAATCATCATTTTCAGCAATTTCTAATATGCGTTCTCCATCCTTTCCTGACACAAATTCACCTTTTGCATTCAACAATTTTAAAGCATTCCATTGTTTTGGATTATGACTTGCTGTTAGAATAATCCCTCCATCCGCTTTTTCCATTGGGACTGCCACTTCCACTGTAGGTGTAGTTGAAAAATTCAAATTAATTATATCAATTCCTAATCCTTGTAAGGTCGAAATCACCAAATTTTGAATCATTTCCCCAGAGATACGGGCATCACGACCTATTACAACGGTCAATTTATCTTTATGTGTTGTTTCTTTTAACCAAGTTCCGTAAGCTGCTGCAAATTTTACAGCATCCACTGGTGATAAGCCTTCTCCTACTCTTCCACCAATAGTCCCTCTAATTCCTGATATTGATTTTATTAAAGCCATAATTAACTCTTTTCAATTATTTTTTAGACAAAAATAACTGAAAATTAAGAATTAAGAACGCTCATTAACATTTTTATTTTTATATCAACTGATTTTCTATTTCTTCTTTTACTTCTTTTAATTGATTTAACACGGAACCTTCTTGTTCTCTAAAATCAAAACGCTCATCATGCAACGCACAAACGGTTCCTACTACTTCACCATTCTGTTCAATTGGTAAACCTAAATACGTTCCTAGGCCAAACTCTACTAAATCTTCATTATATTTCCATTCCTCATCAATGGAAGCATCTTGTACTTCTAAAATTTGATTGGTATTGACTACTTTTTCACAATACAACGGATGTTTCCCTTCTGGATGAACACTTTTTTTACCTCTATCCGTCGCATGATAGATTTCCTTTCCTTCTTTTCCACCACTTAAAACTACTTCCATTTCTTCTGGATGTGACTTCATTACCAATACCGATTTCAAACCTGACTCTGAGGCTATTCGATCTATTTTCTCTTGTAGTTTCTGATGATTAAAAATATTTTCCATAATTGTTTTATTTACTAATTTAGTCTAACTTCTTAAAAAAACTGACAATCTATACTAAAAAAAAATATAATCACGTTATTCAGTTAAAATTATATAAAATACTACATTATGAAAAACTTAATTATGTTGTTTTCTATGGCTTTCCTTTTTGTTAATTGTTCAAATGAAGATGATTCTAATTCTTCTAATTCAATTAATATTGAAGAAGGAAATATTGAGGGAGGAGTATCCTTCGATTCAAATAAAATTCTTTCAATAAATCTTGAAATGGATATCGATTCTTATAAAAAATTACAACAAGAATCACGTTTTGCTGTATCTACCAACAATCTAGCTGAAATAATACAAACTATTCAAACTACAATAGGCCAATGTAATGAACCATGGCCTTCAGATTTTAATTGGTATACAGCTAATATAAAATTAGATGGGAATTTGTTACATAATATTGGAATTCGTAAGAAAGGTTTTTTTGGATCTATTTTCTCAAATATTCCTTCATTCAAAATAAGAACTGATAAATATATTGAAAAACAAAAGTTTAATACAACCAAACGAATTACTTTAAACAATAATGCTGAAGATCCTTCTAAAATTTTAACATGTCTATCATATGATATTTTTGCTTTAGCTAATTATCCTGCTCCTTTAGCTAACCTGGCATCCGTTCACCTGAATAATACATTATTAGGAACTTACACTCATGTTGAAGATATGAAAAAACCTTTTCTTAAAAGAGCATTTGGAAACGATAATGGAAGTTTCTATGAAGGTCAATTTATTGATTTTAATACACAAGCTCTAAATAGATGGGAAACACAAACAAAAAATACTGATGATACTATGGTCCCTATTTTAAAGATAGCAGAGACACTAGAACTTCCTGATGATCAACTTGAAATGGAATTAGCTAAATATGTAAATATAGAACGATTTATGACATTTTGGGCTTTAGAAGTATTAATTGACCATATAGATGGTTACAGCTCTAATAAAAATAATTTTCTAATCTACTTTGATCCTAATGATAATAATAGAGCTACATTCATTCCTTGGGGTGTTGGTTCATATGATCATATTAATAATACTAAAAACCTAGATCAATACTTAAATTCTGAGTTAACTCGACGAATTTCAAGAATTCCCAATCTTTATATCAAATTTGAAAATGAACTACAACGTTTATTAGATGAAATATGGAATGAAAAACTATTACTATCCAAAATAGAGCATTATTCATCTCAAGTAAATTCTATTCAAACATTACCATTTCATGCTTCAAAAATTGAAAACTTGAAATCATGGGTTGTTAATAGGAAACAAAATATTCAAAATTTAATAAAAAAAGGAATGCCAATAGGGACTCTAGAATCAATAGCATGCCCTTCAAGCTTTTAAAATAATATTCACTATTAATGAAAAACTGAAAAATAACTTCTTCATCTATCTCTTATATTTTTTAGTTTTTCATTTTTAGTTTTTAGTTTAATACTATCTTTGCAGGACTAAAGACAAAAGGATGCGTACAAAATCAATCAAAAAGAATAAAATTAACATGATTACCTTAGGTTGTTCAAAAAACCTTTACGATAGTGAAGTGATTATGGGGCAACTAAAAGCTAATGGTAAAGAAGTTGCTCATGAAGCTGAAGAAGGAAATATTGTTGTAATCAATACATGTGGTTTTATTGATAATGCAAAAGAAGAAAGTGTTAATACAATATTACAATACGCAGAAGCTAAGGAAAAAGGAACTATTGATAAATTATTTGTAACCGGATGTCTTTCAGAACGCTACAAACCTGATTTAGAAAAAGAAATTCCAAATGTAGATCAATATTTTGGTACACGCGATTTACCTTTGTTATTAAAAGCTTTAGGAGCAGACTATAAACACGAACTTATTGGAGAACGTTTAACCACTACTCCACGTCATTATGCTTATCTCAAAATATCCGAAGGTTGTGATCGAACCTGTTCTTTTTGTGCAATTCCTTTAATGAGAGGAGGTCATATTTCTACTCCTATTGAAAATTTAGTTGAAGAAGCTAAAAAACTAGCCAAAAATGGTACAAAAGAACTTATTTTAATTGCTCAAGATTTAACTTTTTATGGTTTAGATATCTATAAAAAAAGACGTTTAGGTGATCTATTAAAAGAGCTAGTTAAAGTAGAAGGAATTGAATGGATTCGATTGCATTATGCTTTCCCAACAGGTTTTCCAGAAGATGTTTTAGAAATTATGAATCAAGAACCTAAAATTTGTAATTACTTGGACATTCCTTTACAGCATATTTCAGATAATATCTTGAAGTCTATGCGAAGAGGAACTTCATTTGAAAAAACAAATCGTTTGTTGGCTGAATTTCGTAAAAAAGTACCCAATATAGCCATTCGTACTACTTTAATTACAGGATATCCTGGAGAGAGTGAAGAAGATTTTGCTATTTTAAAACAATGGGTTAAAGATCAACGTTTTGATCGTTTAGGTTGTTTTACCTACTCTCACGAAGAAAACACACATGCTCATCAATTAATAGATGACGTTCCTGATGAAGTGAAAAAAGTTCGTGCTGCAGAAATTATGGAGCTACAAGAACAAATTTCTAAAGAACTTAATCAAAGTAAAATTGGTAAGACTTACCGTTGTTTGTTTGATCGAAAAGAAGGTGACTATTTTATTGGGCGAACAGAATTTGATTCTCCTGATGTAGACAATGAAGTTTTAGTAAATGCAGAGAATACCTACATCTCTATTGGTGAGTTTTGTAATATTCAAATAGTCGATGCAGACGAATTTGATCTATTTGGAGTAATAGTAGATTAACAAAAAAATCTTCTTAAGATTAAAGAATTCTTTAAAAATTATATAAAAATTTGATACATTAACTATATTTCATATATTACAGTATTAAATTGTGTAATTTTATGAAAATTGTTTTTTTATTGTATCCTTGGGAAACTATAAATCCCAAGAAAGATACTAGTATCATACTTATTCATGAAGCTTTAAAACGAAATCATGATGTATATATCACTTTACCAGAAGATATAATGATGAGTAAAGGGAAAGCAATGGCTTTAGCTCATAAGCTATCAAATTTCACTATCTCTAAAGCTTCAAATGATTCTGATTATCAAGAATTTTATCAAAATCTTATGCTAACATCTGAAACTATTATTTTGAAGGAAATAGATACTATATTCATTCGCTCCAATCCTCCCATAAATCCTTATACCATGGATATATTGGAAACGGTACAAGATGATGTGTTTATTTGTAATTCCATTCGAGGTTTACGCAAAGGAAAAACCAAAATATATACTGCACTAAATGATGATGGATTAGGAACCGTCACCCCTATTACACATATCACACGCAATATTGATCAAATTGTAGATATCGTCAAGAATTCAAAAGAAGAAGGTATGATTTTAAAACCTTTAGACGGTATGGGTGGAAAAGGAGTTTTGAAATTAAACAAAACGATGACGTCAAATTTACGTGTTATTTTAGACTATTATTTGGTAGATGGAAATTACATTATACTCCAAGATTTCATTAAAGGAGCTGAAAAAGGAGATACCAGAGTTTTAGTATTAAATGGAGAACCTATTGGTGCCATTCAACGAATTCCAGCACAAGGAGAACATCGATCTAATTTATCAGCAGGAGGAAAAATGGAAATTGCAGAAATTACACCTGAAATTGAAAAAATTTGTAACTTTATTGCACCTAAATTAAGAGAAGATGGTCTTTTCTTTTGTGGATTAGATATTATTTCAAATCAATTAGTTGAAATCAATGTTACCAGTCCAGGAGGAATTAGAGAAGTCAATCAAACCAATCAGAATATTCGAATTCAAGAAAAAGTGATTGATTTTATAGAACAAAAGATAAAGGAATGAAAAAATTAAGTACAGACGAATTTATCCAATATATTGAAAAAGAAGAACTATTTGAAGCCATCCATAAAGATGGCTCTTTTAAATTAAAGATTGAAGATTATGCTCCTTACATCTGTGGGGCTGTTCATAATGGACATAATTTTAGAAAGGAGCTTAAAAAACAAACCATTTTATCTGAGTATGAACGTTGGTATGAAGAAGATCCTCATACAACCGATTTTATATCTTCTTTCCCTATCGTTATAGAAGGTTGTGATTCTCGATTTGAATACGATTTAAACCGTACACCTGAAAATGCAGTATATGAAACAGCTTGGGGAAAACAATGTTGGAAAAAACCTTTAACTAAGAAACAAAAAGACGTTAGTTTAAAAAAACATAGTGAGTTTTACCGCGTTGTTCATGCTCTCGTTAAGAAAATTGAAGAAAAACACCAAGCTTGTATTGTTTTTGACATTCATTCCTATAATTACCGCCGTTGGGATCGCCCCGTTCCTGTATTCAATGTTGGAACAGAAAATGTAGACAAGCGTAAATACAAATCCGTTATTCAAACTTGGCTACATGAATTATCTAAAATAGAACTCCCTGATATCAAAAACACCACAAAAGAAAATGATGTTTTTTTAGGTCGAGGCTATTTTTTACAATACATCACAAATCATTTCAACAAAACACTTGTTTTGGCTACTGAAGTTAGCAAAGTCTATTGTGATGAATTAGCTGGCACCTCTTACCCTAGCGTTATCAACGCTGTTAAAGAAGGTTTTAAAACCGCTATTGTAAACACGGTTATGGAATTTACTCAAAAGAAAACCAATCTGGTTATTAAGAATAAAGTAAACCTTCTGTCTTCTGAAATTGATCCTGATTTATTAAAAGTAGATACACAGCTTTATAATCTTACAAAAGATTTTGAATTGTTGTCTATCATAAACCCTATAAACTTAGAAGCTGAAAAAAAGAAGTTTTTCAAAGGTAAGTTTAAAAATAATCCAGAATTTGTATACAAACAATTGAATTCTAACCCTTTTGAATTTAAACGTAAATTAGCTTCAATTCCTGTAGAAAAGATTAAAGATATTAACATTCAAAGTATGTATGTTGATACAATTAATGCTTTTATGGACAAAGTAGATTTAATTGGTAATCTGGATTCTGATAAGTTTTTATATAATTCTCTTCGCTATTTTGGAGAACCTTCTAAAAAAGATATTGATAATGCACAGTTCTTAATGTATTGTCCTGAATTTAGAGATGCTAAAGACCAAGAAATTTATACTTCTAAAGAAGCTGAACGATTATTTTTAGAAGCTGCAGAATATTATGGATTTAAATTTAAAGTAGCTACAAATCCTCATATTGTTTCTAAAGCTCTAGTTTTAAACAGTAAAAGAACTGTAGTATTAAAGAAAGGAGCAAAATTTTCAAAACGAGGTATTGATGGTCTAGTAGAACATGAAATTGGTGTTCACATGACTACCACCATGAATTCATTAATGCAACCTTTAAAAATATTCACAATCGGATTACCTGTTAATACCATGACACAGGAAGGTTTTGCTGTACTATCAGAATATCTTTCTGATAATATGAATTTAACCCGTCTGCGTGAATTAGCAATACGTGTACTTGGAATTCGCTCAATGGTGGAAGGAAATGATTTTAAAACAACCTTTTCTAAATTAGTTGAAGATTATGGTATGACGCCTGATGATGCTTATTATTTAAATACTCGTATTTATCGTGGTGGTGGTTTTACTAAAGACTATTTATATTTAAAAGGATTATCTACTATTCTACAATATCTAAATCAAAAAATTCCTTTAAAAAATATGTTAATTGGAAAAACCTCCATTGAATATCGAGATATTATTTATGAAATGGTTGAACGTGATATGCTAAAACCAACAAAATATTATACTAAGGCTTTTGCTGAATATGATGAAACTAAAAAATTAAATCCAGTTCTCAAATATATTTTATCAGGCTTAAAATAATAACTCAATTTATATCTCATAAAAAATATATCATTATCACAGTGTTTTTTGCATTGTTTTTAATATTTCTTTAATTAAACAATATGATACTCAATTATATGACTTTATTTTAGTGTACATAGAGAATATTATTATATAATTATGTATATTTCTATTATAAAAACTACAAATTGAAAGGTAATGAGAAAAAGAGTATTTGTTGTGATAACAACTGTTGTAATGTGCACCTATTTAATAGCACAGGTTGGAATTGGAGTTAACGGTAGCAGTATGTCCCCTTCCGCTGTATTAGAAATCGTAAGTCAAACAAAAAATCAAGGAGTTCTATTCCCCAAACTAACAACCGCCGAAATTTTAGCCATTACAAATCCTGCCCAAGGACTTTTAGTATACAATAAGGAAAGTCATTGTATTTATATGCATAATGGAACTACATGGCTTTCAAGCTGTGGAATTGCACCTAATTCTTCTGCTGTAGATCAAATTAGTTATAATGCATTGGGTTATGTCTCAAATGGATCAGCTAGTTCTGCTGCCGAAAACCTAACCATTCCCAACACAAGTATTACTGCTGAAAAAAAAGCCTGTTATAATAACACAATCAACAATCATGATTATTGCGCCTATCAATTATCTACGGGTGTTACATGGCAAGATGCTTTTAATTTAGGAAAAGAATTAAAAGGTTATTTGGTTACGATAACAAGTGATGCTGAGTGGTCTTTTATAAAATCTTCTGTTATTGGTGGTTCAGCAACCTTTGATTTAGATAACAATATCTGGATTGGTTACAACAGAGTTAGCTATCCAGGTAACGATGCTGAATTTATGTGGATAACCGATGAAAAATCTTTAATTAATTGGAGTAATAATTCATCAACACAAAATAATTTCAATGCAGGAGAACCTAATGACTCAGGAGGTAATGAAGGTTGTAGTCATATATGGCATAATGGTAGTAGTACATCTGATAGAACTTGGAATGATGAAGATTGTACCTCTACAGAAGTAGGTTTTGGGTTATTTAGTACTGATCGTCCTTTTGACCAAGTAATCATTGAATTTGAATCAAACAACCAATAACAAAACTACAGACTATTGAAAATCAATTGAAAACTAAAAATTCAATTGATTTTTTATTTTACACTGTATTTTTAACTTTATCATATTAAAAAATGGCGTTATATTTGTCTCTTTGAAAAAAAGTAATCCATTATAAATATGAAAACCAAATTATTATCTATACTATTTTTAACCTCTTTAACACAAATAAACGCACAAAAAACGTATCCTCAAGACTTTTCAACTCCTCTAAAGATCCCTATGATTTTATCAGGAACTTTTGCAGAATTACGTACCAATCATTTCCATGCAGGTTTGGATATAAAAACACAAGGGCGAGAAGGAATTAACGTCTATGCTATTGGAGATGGTTATATATCTCGAATTAAAGTATCACCTAGAGGGTATGGAAAAGCAATTTACATTACACACCCTAATGGATACACCTCCGTTTATGCCCATTTAAAAGAATTTAAAGGTGAAATAGCCGATTATGTACGTCGTCAACAATATTCAAGACAATCATTTGCTGTAGATTTATATCCTAAAAAAGGAACATTAAAAGTTACTCGAGATGAAGTCATTGCTCTTTCAGGAAATTCTGGTGGATCTGGAGGCCCTCACTTACACTTTGAAATCCGTGAAACGGCTTCTGAAAAGCCTGTTAATCCAATGGAATTTGGTTATGAATTTGCTGATACTAAAAAACCACTCATCAACGGTGTTTATGTTTATCCTATTGACGGAATGGCTGGAGGAAATAAAAAAAACGTATACAAAGTTGGTTTTAGTAAAGGAACATTAACACGTAATACCCCTATTCCTGCTTCTGGTAAAGTAGGTGTTGGTGTTAAAACATATGATCAATTGAATGGTGCCTCTAATATGAATGGGGTATATTCTATTGATTTATATGTAAATAATGAGCATACTTACAATTTTACAGCAGAAAAAGTTTCTTTCTCTCAAACACGTTACATCAACTCACATACCGATTATCATCATAAAAAAACCAGTAAGGGATGGATTAACAAATGTTTCTTAGATCCTGGAAATAAATTAGCGATGTATAAAACAAAAGTAAATAGAGGAATTATTGATGTAGAATCAGGAAAATCCTATAACATTCGTTTGGTTGTTAAAGATTTTAAAGGTAATCAGAAAACAAGTACTTTCACATTGATTGGTAGAGAAAACACTCCTGAAATTGAAGTTCAAAATGGTTCTTCTAAAAGATTTAAATGGAATATTGCTCATAACTATGAAAACGAAGGTATTAAGTTACATTTTCCTGCTAATTCTTTTTATGAAGATATTGATTTTACCTATTCTAAAGTAGGAACTTCACATAAAGTAGGAAATACTACCATTCCTGTTCATAAACTATTTACTATTTCAATTAAACCAGAAGGAATCCCAGCACAAGATTTAAATAAAACGGTATTAACCCGAAATGGGAAAAGCATTGGAGGTGAATATAAAAATGGTTGGATTACAGATAAATCAAAAGAATTTGGAACTTTTGCTTTAAAGGTAGATCGTACTCCTCCTAAAATTGTATCTGTTAATTTAAGTAACGGTTCTACTTTTACATCCAATTCAAAAATTAAATTAAAAATATCAGACAATTTAGCTGGCATTGCTAAATATGTTGGAAAAATTGATGGGAAATGGGTTTTAATGGATTATGATAAAAAATATCGATTGCTAACTTTTGCCTTTAAAAATGAAGATATTAGCGTAGGAAATCATATATTTGAATTAACCGTTACAGACAAAAAAGGGAATCAAACTCGCTTTGAAAGAACGTTTATAAAGAAATAACTCTATGAGAAAACATATAACGCTTTTAATTTTATTACTCACCTCCTCTATTATTTTAGCACAAAATGCTATACTTAAAGGAACGGTTATCGATAATATTCGAAAGCCTTTATCTAATGCAGAAATAAGTATCAATAATCAAGATTATAAAACAGATACTTATGGAAAATTTTCCATTTCAATTCCCGCAAATACAGACCTACAGGTAGAGGTATTTTTAGAAGGTTATTTACCTTTTCAATCAACAATTAATTCTAACAATAAAAAATACTATACATTAAATGTTCTTTTACAAGATGACCCTAGTATAAGTTTAGATCAAGTTACTTTTCACAAACAAAAACAAGATCAACAAATAGGAAGTTTCCAAATCACTACTAAAAATATTGATAAGCTACCTTCTATTACGGGTGGGATCGAAGAAATATTAAAAACTAACCCTATGGTTAACTCCAATACTGAATTAAGTTCTCAATATATGGTTCGCGGTGGTAATTATGATGAAAACTTAGTTTATGTAAACGGTATTGAATTATATCGTCCTCAATTAATTCGTTCAGGACAACAAGAAGGTTTAAGTTTTTTAAATCCTTCTATGGTTGATGCCATTAGTTTCTCTGCTGGTGGTTTCGAAGCAAAATATGGAGATAAAATGTCTTCTGTATTGGATATTATTTATAAACAACCTCGATCATTTGAAGGGGAATTTGAAGCTAGCCTTTTAGGAGGAAGTCTTACACTAGGAAGTGGAACACCAGATGGAAAACTTTCTGCTATTGTAGGAGCTCGTTATAATGATAAACGATTGCTAGTCGATTCACAAAATTCTGATGTTGATTTTCAACCTATTTACTTTGACGTACAATCAAATGTTACCTACCGTTTAAATGATCAATTAAAATTTAATTTCTTAGGAAGTTTTTCTCAAAACGATATCGATATCTACCCAAAATTACGTGAAACAACCTTTGGAACGTTAACCAATCCTTATAAATTAGTTGTAAACTATACGGGTCAAGAGAATGATCAATTCCAAACAAGTTCAGGTGCTTTTTCAACCATCTATGAACCCAATAAACGCTTAACTTTAACTGCAGATATTTCTGCTTTTCATTCAAAAGAAGAGGAATATTTTGATATTACCAGTCGGTATATATTAGGTAGAATCGATCCTGAAACGGGACGATTTACTTCTACCTTTGATACCGCTAAACAAATTGACCATGCACGTAACGATTTAGACCTACTCGTTACCTCTTTCCAACATAGAGGAAAATATAAAATTAAAAATGGAGATATCGAATGGGGATTTAAATTCCAAAATGAAGATATCAAAGATCGTTTAAATGAATACCATCGTATAGATTCCGCAGGCTATATTCGTCCAGTGACCTCATTACCGGGATTTGATTATATATATGATGTAACTAATGTTGACGTTCAAAATAATTTAAATTCAAATCGTATTTCAGGATATGCCCAATACTCTAAAAAACATCAACTAAATCATGGAAAATTGATGTATAATATCGGTTTACGTACAACTCATTGGGATTATAATGGAGAGACCAATTTTTCTCCACGAGGACAAATTGCTTACAAACCTGATTGGAAACATGATATGCTATTCCGATTCTCAACAGGACTATATTATCAACCACCTTTTTATAAAGAAATTCGTGATGTCTATGGTAATTTAAATCCTGAAATTAAATCACAACGTTCTATACATTTCATTGCAGGAAATGATTATGAATTTGAAATGAAAGAACGTCCCTTTAAATTAACCACGGAACTTTATTATAAAGCATTAGATGATGTTATTCCCTATTACATAGATAATGTACGTACAGTTTACGTAGGAGAAAATAGTGCTACAGGAAATCAATATGGAATTGACATGCGTTTAAATGGAGAGTTTGTACCTGGAAATGAATCTTTTATAAGCTTGTCTTATGCACGTGCAAAATGGGATATTAACGATCAAGGAAGTATTCCTATGCCAACTGATCAACGTTTAAAAGTAGGGTTGTTCTTTCAAGACTATATGCCTTCCTTCCCTTCTTTTAAAGTACATTTAAATGCCGTTTATGCATCAGGATTACCTAATGGAGCTCCATTATATACCAATCCTTATGGTTATTCTGGAGAATTAAATGACTATAAACGATTAGATATTGGTTTTACCAAGACTTTTATTGATCAAAACGAAATGAAACCTAAGCGAGGTACTTTTTGGAGTAATTTTAAAGAGCTATCATTAGGATTAGAAATTTTCAATTTATTTGATATTGAAAACCACATCAGTAATTTATGGGTACAAGATTTGACTAATTCACAATATTATGCTGTTCCTAACCGATTAACTGGACGTTTTTTTAATGCTAAAATGTGGATGAAGTTTTGATTATAATCAAACAACAAATCTTCTTACAAAAACATGTTTTAAAATAATATTTAATTGCTTATATTCTATTAAAAATGCATCATGGCCATGAATAGAACGTAATTCATAATATTTTGAACTTGCTCCTTTATGTTTTAAAATTTGATGGTTTACTCGATTTTCAGCTGCTGTAAATAATAAATCTGAATTAATTGCTATTTGATATACATTAGCTTTTACAGTACCTGCTAATTCTTCAAAATTATTTTTACCATGTGTAATATCGGCAGAACTTAATAAATAATTCATTGTTTTATAGGATTTCAAAGCAAAACGCTCCTTAATTTTAGTTCCATGATGGTTCAACCAACTTACTACATTGGGAATATGTTGCTTTTCACATTCCGAGCGGTTAAATTTACTAGTAAAAGATTCAGGTGTTCTATAAAATAACATAGCCATTTTACGAGCATCTTCCATCGGTTTACAAGAATTTTCTAATAAATTATTTTGAATTCCACATTGAGCAATAATCCAATCTGTTGCCTTCCAATCAGAAGCTATTGGAAAAATATTCTCAACAAAATCAGGATACTGTATTGCAATTTCCCAAGCCACACACCCTCCTAATGAACTTCCTATACATGCAAACAACTTATCAACTTTAATTTTCTTTAGTCCTTCTACAAATAATTTAGCAATATCAGCAACAATTAAATCATCATATTCAATATCAACATGTTCAATTGCATAATTATTATTTGGAATATCAAAAGTAATTACCGTATAATCATTTAAATTAATTACTTTATTAACTCCTACTAAACTTTTCCACCATCCTTTTTCTCCTGCTACTTCAGAATTTCCAGTTAATGCATGATTTACCAATACAACTTCTGCTTCTCCTAACGGTTGTCCAAAAACCTGGTAAGTTAATTTTATAGAATCAAAGAACTTTCCTCTATAACTTATAAAGTTTTCTATTGAACATTCTGATATTGTATTTGTTATTAAATTCGTAATCATGTTTTTGTGTCTAAAAAGGTAATAAAAAAAGAACCCCTGAAACATTTCAGAGGCTCTTTTAAATTGTCGTTGTTCCCATTTATATTTTGACCATAAAAACCTCTGCATAGTAATTACGCATCATAAACATCATATTTATTTGGTTTCTATATCTCAAATTTCTAATTCTTATGTTTACAAACATAATATCTTATTTTCATAAAAACAAACAAAACACTATATTTTATGTAAAGAAAACATTAAATTATTAATTAATATAGATGAAAGATTCTTTTTTACTGATGAACTGTTTTTTCTTTCTTAATTTCTCTTTGCTCTTTTGATGAAAAACCAAAGCTATCCTTTACTCCACTTAAAATAGATTTCCACCAATATCCAATAAATGATTTTTGATCATCTCTTTCTAAATAAATAACATTCTTTTTATTTTCTTGTCTGTTAGAAGAATGATTATTCAAAACTAAATTAACAAGTCCACTTAAAAATTTTTGTTCTTTTATTCGTTCTTTATCTAACAACGCAATATTTAGACTATCATAAATTAAATTTACGTTTCCTATAGCATTTTTATCAGTTAAATCCATATCAAAATCCAAACGACGTGTATGCCCTTCTCGAACTCGTATTCCTGCAGCATCTTCAACAATTTCGTTTAAACGGTCTAATGGAAAATTAGTCAAACTCCCCTTCATTTTTTGTAATTCATCTTCAGCTAATAAATCAAATTCCAAATCAACATCCAATCGACCTGCTCCCATCAACAAAGCTTGTGCATGAGCATGAGCTTTATGATTTTGTATTAACTTTTCAGAAATATTCGTTATGTTATTCATCATTAAACTTAAACTATCCAAATAGACTTGTCCTCCCTTTGGTGTATTTCCTGAGTATTCAGAATAATATAAAGATGAGGGTTTAAGATTTAATCGATTTACATAAAATTCTTTTTCAATTTTACTTAATAATTCCTGAGGTAAAGGCTTAACTTTTGCTACTTTTGGAACTCTTTTATCTTTAAACAAATCTAATTCAGAAGATCCTATTATAACTTCATCTGCAAATAATTGTTCTTTTTCAATCCAATGTGGAATATCAATTTTATTAATTTTTACATAATCAATTTTTGCATCGATACGATCTACTTGGTTTTTCATTACCTTATGGTACGTTTCTTTAGAAAAAGTAGGTTCAATTTTTATATTTTGAATCTCTAATTGAGATGGATTAGTTGAAAATGTAATATTCTCAGCTCCAAAATCATATAATTTACTCGATCTATGAACATCATGAACATTCAAAATGATATTTTTAGAATGTAATAATCGATCTTTATAATAATTTTTATCAATTAAAACATCTTCAAATTCTAAATTTACTTGACTTTGTTTTAATTTTCCAATTTCTAAATTTGCATCTTTAATTTCTACAGATTGTGCTTTTACATAATTAAAAATGTTCTCAATTGCCGGGTAAACATTAATAGAATCGATTTTTGGTATTCTTTTTTTACCTTCTGTTTGTTTATTCGGATTCTCTTTAATTTTTATCGTAGGTCGATTAATAACGATTGATTGCACATCAAAATCATCATAATATAACTTTTCAGGATCCAAATCATCCAACATAAATTCTTCAATATCTACTTCTATTCGATCCTCTTTTTTAAATGTAAAGTTTTTTACTTTAAAAGCTCCTTTCATTACATCAAATTTTAAATCGTCCATTTTAAGTCCTGATTTATTTTTCAACGGAATATGAACTTTTTTCATATGATACGTGGCATCATCAATTTCAAAATCGGTTTCTTTACCTACTCCATTATTAATTAAAACAAAATTCTTCCAATCTGAAGTTATTTCAAAACTTGCTTTTAATACAGGTTTACTTTTATTTACTTCTTCTTTATAAGTTTCTACAATCGTATTTTTAACATTTAACTCGCCTAATTTTAATGCTTTTACATCTTTAGGAAGTGGTAAATAGAAATTTTTAAAATTAAACTTCTTAACTTCTTTACCTTTTTTAGGGCGGTTTAATAAATTAATTTCAGCTTCAGTTAAACTTACTTTTCCAATTGAAACGGTATCGGTCTCGAATGCTTTTATCAAATCAAACTCTGTAACATCTAACGAAGGAATAATTACTTGGTAAAGTCCTTGGATTGACTTATATTTTTGAGCATTTGTATCAGGAAACATCAAAGCATTTCGAACATGCAATGAATTATCATTTGAATGAAAACTAATCTCATCTGCTGTTACCTTATGAACACCATCTCCTATTCCAAAGGTTTGATTTTCAACTGCAATAATAGCATTTTCAGAGAAAAAAACTTTGGCTTCTTTACCTGTTTTCCTCATTTCTTCTTCATTAAACAAAAAGTGATCAATCTGAATATTAAAATCGTTATGGATATTCGTCTTTAACTTCTGTTCTTCATCTATCGTTTTTAAATGAATTTTCCCATTAGGAATTTCTATACGATCAATTTTTATTTGCGGCATATAATTTAATGCCGTATAAAAAACGCCCTCTATTTCTTTAGGATCAAACTTTTTATTTTTCTTTTTAAATTTTTTATGTGTTTCAATATCAACGGTTGGCTGATTAATTTCAAATAATGTTGCCTTCAACTCTCGATCAAAAATAGCTTTTTGGAAATCAATACCTTTAATATTAATTTGATCTGCTGAAATATTCATTAAAGAAGCTATTTTATAATGTTTTAAAGCTTCATGTCCACCCATCTCGGGTCGTATTTTAAAGTTATTAATTTGAACTTGATCAGTCGTGTTTTCTAACTCAATTCTTTTAGCACTATAAATATTAACATCTTTTGGAGCTTTAAACTCATAATCTTCTATATTTAAGTCAAAACTCTTCGAAAATAAAACATGTCTATTTTCTTTAAAACGCTTAATATCAACATCTAAATTATGTAGCTGAAAATTAATTTTTCCTTTAAACTTTCCAGGTTTATTTAAAATTCGAAAATCTTTAAAATCAATTATGGCATTTTGTAAATGTACTTTTCTTGCTTGTACTCTATTAAAAATAGGTTCCAAAACATCTTCTAATTTAGAATCTCCCGGCTTAGTTTGGTCTAATTTATATAAATCATCTTTAATTTTCACATTCGACAATAATAATTCATCCATCACTAATGATTTCTGATGATAAAGTTTTTTGAAATCGATCTTCTTTATTAATATTTCATCCGTATTTAAAAAGAATTTTTCATTCATTTTTTCTTTTAATTGAATAGGCTGAATTGAAATATCTTTTAACAATACATTTTGTTTAGATGATGAAAGTTGAAAATCTTTAATTTTAAACTCATGAATTTGGTCATCTAAATTTAATTGAAAATCGTGTACATCAATTTTAAAACTGTCAGCATAAAATATTTTATTAGGATCTTTTTCACTTATTGAGTCAATAGAAAATTGGTTAAGTTCAAAATCTAATTCCTCTACCTTTTGTATTAATTTAGGAGATTTTGAAGCTAAAAAATAATGAAATTTTGCTTGATCAATTTTTAAATGATGAATTGCTATTTTTTCAAAATCTTTTTTAATTAAATCATATAGATTCAGCTCATCAAGTTGTTCATAAGATGTGTTCTCCTTTTTCGTTTTCACCTCATTTTTATAATATTCAACTTGAGGTCTTTTAAGTATTAAATCATTTATAACCAATGAATCAAAAGCATGTAAATCAATCTTTTTTAATTTTAGATGTGCTTTCGGTATTTTAAATTTAAAATAGTCTTTTTCTTTTTGAATATGTTTAGGCAATACAGCCAAATTTGACACATTCAAATATGATTTTTTTAACGAAAAGTCAAGTGTATCCGCTTTTAACAAATGAATTTCGTCTCCCAGCATACTTTCAAAATCTAAAAATCGTATGGCTAAATCTTTTATATCAAAATATTGTTCTTTTTCTATTAAAGAAGGATCTGAATGAAATTGATCTACTAGAATATCAATACGCTTAGCATTGGAAAACTTAACATTTTTAACTAATTTAGAATAAATGTTATAACCTGCATTTTCTAAAGAAATTTTATTGATATTTATTTCTTTAAATAAATCTTTTAGCACGTGATTACGAGGAGAAGTTGATTTTTTAGTATCGATTTCCTTAAAAGTACCATACGTTGAAACTTTTGGGGAATTTAAACGCAACTCATCCATTTGAATAATTTCTTCTTTAAAGATCTTCTTATACTCAAAATTTAAAGCGTCAAACTCCTTAACTTTAATATTAAAAAATATAGTAGTTGAATCCTTTGCTAAAATTTGATTGGCTTTAATCGTATCAAACTGTAAATTAAACCCATGTATTTTTATATCTCCATCAAATAAGCCTATCTCAATTTTGTCATATTTTAGCTGATAAAGTCCATCGGTTTTTTCAATTAAATAATTATTGACTTTATCTTTAAAATATGCTTCTCCACGATAATAAATCAATGCTAAAACTCCCACTATTATTATCGTACAAACAACTCCTATTATTTTGAGTGTTTTATTCAACATATAAAACAAAACTACTAAATAAAAGTTGAAAACACTTTTATTTAGTAGTTTTTATTTCAGATTAGTTGATTGCTTTCTACACTACGAGTCATGCTTTTCTTTATGATCACGATCTTCTTTCCTATGATCTCTTCTTTTACGCATGCTTTCTAATTTTTGAACTTGTTCTGGAGTTAAAATTTCTTTCATTTTTATTTTTTTCTCCTCCATCAATTGATGATGTTTCTTTCTAGACTCAAACATTTCAGTTCTTAATACTTTTAATTGAGGAGAATAACTAGCATCTAATTCTTTTATTTTCCGTATTTGATCTTCTGTTAAGTCTAACTTTTCTGTTAAACGATCCATCATTCTTTTCTTACGTTCCTCATGGATAGAATCTCTTTCTTGTACTGAAATATCCATTCTTTCTTCATGCATTTCTGGACCATGATGATGTCCATCTTTTCTATCTTTATGTCCGCATGAGGCTAAAAAAACGACTCCTAATACAACTGTTAAATATTTCATGTTTACCTTATTTTACTACTTAGACGCCCTTTTTTCTAAAAGGTTTAATTGGAATCATAATTTTTCCCATTTTTTAAAACCACTACACTTCTCGAACATACTTTATATATATGATTTTGAACAATAGAATTTGTTTGTACCTCTAAAGAAGTATCGATCAACCGCTGCCATTTATATTCTTTAGGTAAATCAAACTCTAAATCTTCCCAAAAAGAATTAAAAATGATGAAAAAATGATTTTTTGTTATAGGATTTATAAACTCACATGCTAATGACCTCGATTCTTTACTCCAATCAGGCTGATTACTTTTTTGCCCATGCCAAATTACATAAGGACGATCTTCTTTCTTTTCAGAATTGATATATTCTTCTACGTTAAACAATTTATAATTCTTTGAAATCGCTATAATTTGTTTTGTAAAATCTACAATCTCCTTATTTTTTTCTATATCATCCCAATTTAACCATGAAATTTCGTTATCCTGACAATAAGCATTATTATTTCCTCTCTGAGTTCTTCTCATTTCATCTCCCATCAATAACATGGGAGTTCCCTGAGATAGAAATAAAATGGTTAAAAAATTTTTAATTTGCTTCTTTCGTAGCTTTTTTATTTTTGTATTATCTGTTTCACCTTCTACTCCACAATTCCAACTTTCATTATGGTTATGTCCATCTCGATTATCTTCTCCATTTTCTATATTATGTTTTTCATTATATGAAACTAAATCATTCAATGTAAAACCGTCATGACACGTTATAAAATGTATACTTCTATCAGGAACAAACTCATGATGACGTCCTTTTAATATATCTTGACTGCCTAAAATTCGAGATGCTAATACTGAAACCATTCCTTCATTACTTTTAACAAATTTTCTAATATCATCTCGATAATTGGCATTCCATATCGCCCAACGATCTCCTGAAAAGTTAGAAACTTGATACAAACCAGCAGCATCCCAAGGTTCTGCAATTAATTTCGTATTAGCTAAAATAGGATTTGATTCAATAGACCATAAAACAGGAGGATTATACATTGGAGTTCCATCTTCATCTCGTGATAAAATAGATGCTAAATCAAATCTGAAACCATCTACATGCATTTCCTGAACCCAATACTCTAGTGAATTATATATCATTCTTCTAACAACTGAATGATTAGCATTCAAAGTATTACCACAACCTGAGTAATCTTTATTTTCTCCTTTTTCATCCAATATATAGTAAGAATAGTTCGAAAATCCTCTTAAATTATACGTCGGTCCATTATAATCTGCTTCTGCAGTATGATTATATACAACATCCAAAATAACCTCTATACCAGCACGATGTAATTCTCGAACCATTGTTTTAAATTCATTAATCATTTCTTGAGGTTCATTTGATTCACAGAAAGATGGGTGTGGAGCAAAAAAATTAATAGGAGAATACCCCCAATAATTTGTTTTACCCTCTGGAGCATCTTGTTCATCAAAGGCAAAAACAGGTAATAATTCTACTGCTGTGATTCCTAATGATTTTAAATAAGGGATTTTTTCAATCACTCCCGCAAAAGTTCCTCTTTTATTTTCAGATACTTTACTACTTGGATGTTTAGTAAAACCACCTACATGCATTTCATAAATAACCAATGTTGTCTGTGGATTATTAGGAAAATATACTCCTTGCCAATCAAAATAATTTTCAACAACAGCCGATTTTAAACATACTTTTAAATTACATTTTCCATATTCAGAAGCTAATCGCCGATCATAATTACCTACAATTGCTTTTCCATAAGGATCAGTTAATACCTTCGAGGAATCGAACCTTCGACCTCTATCAGTATTTAAATCTCCTTCTACTCGATACCCATATAATTGATTTTTCTTTAATCCTTCAACAAAAATATGCCAATAATAAAAGGTTTTGTTTTTTTTAGAATCCAATGCGATTACAGTAGGATTTTCATCATCTTCATGAGAAAAAAGCAATAATTCTATACATTTTGCTTCTGGAGAAAACACACAAAAATTAACCCCTTCATCAGACAATGTTGCTCCCAGTGGATTTGATTCTCCTTTCTGTATACTATAGTTATGATTCATAAACGTAATAATCAAATATTGGTTAACTGATAAAAAGCTTTTTCAACAGATCCGTATTCTTGTCTTATTTCTTCTAAAGAAGTATTTTTTAATAATATTCCTTTATTTAAAATAAGAACCTGATCACAAATTGCTTCTACCTCTTGCATAATATGTGTTGAAATTAGAATGGTCTTATCTTTACCAAAATTTTTAATTAAATTCCTAATTTCTAAAATCTGATTAGGATCTAGACCTGTTGTAGGTTCATCTAGTATCAAAACATCTGGATTATGAATCATGGCTTGAGCTAAACCTACTCTTTGACGATAGCCTTTCGAAAGCATTTTTATCTTTTTATGTTGTTCTAATGATAAACTTGTTTTTTCAACAATATCTTTAACATAAGATTTAGGGATTTTTCGAATTCCCGCAACGTATTCTAAATATTCTTTTACATACAAATCTAAATACAACGGATTATGTTCAGGTAGATAGCCTACTTTCTTCTTTATTTCCTCAGGATTTTTCGAAACATCAATCCCTGAAACGATAACTTCTCCTGAAGTTTTATTTGAAAAAGTAGTTAAAATTTTCATCAAAGAAGATTTCCCAGCCCCGTTTGGTCCTAATAACGCTACAATACCTTTTGCTTCAAAAGATATCTCATTTAAAACCACTTGTTTTTCTATTATTTTAGAAAGATTAGAAACTTTTATAGACATAAAGCAAAGATATAAATTGTAAAGTAATAACGAAAAAGTAAAAAGTAGAGTAAAAAAGAGGTTTTTATTAACCTATTTTTGTTTATAACTTATTTTGTCAAATCAAATGAAATCACTAAATTTGCGGGCTCGATAAAGAGTTTATGTATAATTTATAATTAAAAACGAAGTGAACACATTAAGTTACAAAACAATTTCGATTAACAAAGCCAATGCTGATAAACAGTGGGTTGTTGTTGATGCAGAAGGAGAAACTTTGGGTCGCTTAGCTTCAAAAGTTGCAAAACTTATTAGAGGTAAGTACAAACCAAGTTTTACTCCACATGCTGACTGTGGTGACAACGTAATCGTTGTTAACGCTGAGAAAATTCAATTAACAGGGAATAAGTGGACAGACAAAGTATATGTTCGTCATACTAATTATCCAGGAGGACAACGTTTTTTAACTGCACAACAAATGCATGATAAAGACAACCGTCGTTTAATTGAAAAAGCAGTAAAAGGGATGTTACCTAAAAACAAATTAGGAAGAGCAATCCATAAAAACCTTCATGTTTTTGCAGGAGCAGAACATACACATGAGGCACAGAAACCAACAACAATCAATTTAAAAGATTTAAAGTAGTATGGAAATAGTACACAAAATCGGAAGAAGAAAAAACGCAGTAGCTCGTATTTATATGAGTGAAGGAAACGGTACTGTAACTGTAAATGGAAAAGACTATAAACAATATTTTCCTACAGAAGTAATGCAGTATAAAGTTCAACAACCTTTTGCTTTAACTGAAAACGTTGATAAATATGACGTAAAAGTTAATGTATTTGGAGGTGGAACTACAGGACAAGTAGAAGCTATTCGTTTGGCAATTTCAAGAGCATTATGTGAAATTGATCAAGAAAATAGAAAAACTTTAAAACCAGAAGGATTATTAACTCGTGATCCAAGAATGGTAGAACGTAAGAAATTTGGACAAAAGAAAGCTCGTAAAAAATTCCAATTCTCAAAACGTTAATTATTATCAATTTGCCGCATAAATTTAGCATCCAAATTGTTAAGGTCGATTCTATCGCCACTTATCAATTGATTGCGTAAGCGGAACGTAAATTAAAACATTTAAAAATGGCAAAAGTAGAAGTAAAACAATTATTAGACGCAGGTGTACACTTCGGACACTTAACGCGTAAATGGAATCCAAACATGGCTCCTTATATCTTCATGGAGAAAAATGGAATCCACATTATAGATTTACATAAAACAGCTGCAAAATTAGACGAAGCGAACAGTGCTTTATCTAAAATTGCCGCATCAGGAAGAAAAATCCTTTTCGTTGCAACGAAAAAACAAGCAAAAGATATTGTATCTGATTATGCTGGAAATGTGAATATGCCTTACATCACAGAAAGATGGCCAGGAGGTATGTTAACCAACTTTGTTACCATCCGTAAGGCTGTTAAAAAGATGAACCACATTGACCGTATGAAGAAAGATGGATCTTTTGATTCTTTATCGAAAAAAGAAAAATTACAAATCAACCGTCAACGTGCTAAATTAGAAAAGAACTTAGGTTCAATTTCTGATATGACTCGTTTACCAGGTGCTATTTTCTTAGTTGATGTAAAACGTGAACACATCGCACTAGCAGAAGCTAACAAATTAAATATCCCTGTATTTGCTATGGTTGATACAAACTCTGACCCAAGAGACATCCACTTCCCTATTCCAGCAAATGATGACGCAACAAAATCAATTGATATCATCATGAAGAGTGTTACTGAAGCTGTAGCGAATGGATTATCTCAAAGAAAAGCTGAAAAAGAAGCTCAAAAGGCTGAAAAAGAAGCAAAACAAATGGAAGCTGAGAAAAAAGAAACTCCAAAAGCTGAGGTAACACCTGAAGCTCCAAAAGTAGAAGAAGCTCCAGCTCCAACAACAGAGAAAAATAACGAAGCTTAAAAAAATGTAATTACATAATTAAAAGTTATCTATTGTAACTTCTAAATTTGTAATTAAAAAATAAAAGTAGTTCATAAGCTTCACAGTTTTTGAACTACTTTGTCTTTTAAATAAATTGTTTAATACAAAAAAATAATACAATGGTTAAAATTACCGCTGCAGAAGTAAGTAAATTAAGAAAAAGTACTGGTGCAGGTATGATGGCTTGTAAAAAAGCATTAGTTGAAGCCGAAGGAGATTTCGATAAAGCAATTGAAATTCTTAGAAAAAATGGTTTAAAAAACGTTGCTAAGCGAGATGATAACGAAACTTCTGAAGGAGTTACTATTGCTAAAATAAATGATGATGCAACATCAGGTGTAATTGTTTCTTTAAACTGTGAAACTGAGCCTGTAACCAATACAGATCAATTTGTTGCATTAAAAGAAGCAATTGAAAATGTTGCACTAAATAGTAACACAAAAGAAGAATTATTAGCTCAAACTGTTAATGGGAAAACCATTTCTGAAATGATTGATGATATTCGTATCGCCATTCAAGAAAACATTAACGTTGCACAATATGCTCGTATAGATGCTCCTTTCATTGGAGGTTATACTCACGGTGGAAAAATTTCTGCTGTTGTAGGTCTTAATCAAAAAAATGAAGAGGTTGGAAAAGATTTAGCAATGCAAGTTGCTTCAATGAATCCTACATCTCTTTCTTATAAAGATTTAGATCCTACTTATGTAGCTAATGAAACAGAAGCAAGAATTGTAGCAATTAAAAAAGATAACGAAGAATTAGCTCGACTAGGAAAACCATTAAAAAATATTCCTCAGTTTATTTCTAGATCTCAATTATCTGATGAAGTGATCGCTCAAGCTGAAGAAAATATTAAAGCTGAATTAAAAGCTGAAGGAAAACCAGAAGCTATTTTTGATAAAATTGTTCCTGGAAAACTTCAGCGATTTATCTCTGATAATACATCTTTAGATAAAGAACAATGCTTATTAGATCAAGATTTTATTAAAGACGAAAAGAAAACAGTTCAAGATTATGTTTCTGCAAGTAACGTAGAAATTATTGGTTTTAAACGTGTTTCTTTAAGTTAAGAAATTCTTTATATAAAAATAGCCCTTTATAAAACATATATAGGGCTATTTTTATATTGTAAATTTCAAATTACTTCTATCAACTATATTCTCTCCCTAAAAATTTTGCTTTAAAATGCATTCTTCTTTGATAACTTTTTTGAAAATCATCACTAGCATTTTTCATTAAATTATAAATTTCTTCTGAAGGTTTATTTATTATTTGAGCATATTCATCACTCATAATGCGAATCATATCATCCTTGGCAGACAATTTTCTAAAATTTGCCATACGGTCTTCAAGATTCATTTCTTTAAAATCCATACGGTTTAAATCAATCAAATAAAAATCGTACGTTTTATTTTCCTTTTCAATAATTAACGTGTTCCCTGGTGAATGATCTAGAAAATCAATTTGATTTTCATGTAATTGGTATGTAAAATGAGTAAATTGTTTTAAAATATTCACTCTATCAGGAAAATTTTCATTTAATAATTCTCTATATGTGAAATCGTAATCAACATGCCCTGAAATATAATAACTATTTGTAATTCCTAAACTATTAGAAAATTCTATATAAGCTATTGGAAGTGGTGTTAAAACCCCCGATTGTATTAACTTCCCTGCATTTTCATATGATCTTTTTGCCTTTGAAGGGCGAATATACGCATAAGAAAACTGGTTAATAAGATGTGGTTTTTTAAATGACTTAATATTAATCATTAAACCTGAAGACAATTTGAATTTCTTAATCAAATTCCGTTCCCCATCCATTACAATATCACCTTGATCTGCAAAAGAATCTATAATACCTTTCAACTCTTTTTCAAAGGATTTATAATTGTTATGAATTACCCAGTTTTTCTTCATTAAAATTTTTTGCTAATTTAGAAAAATTATATTTGTAATAGAATACTTTTAGATGAAAATACTTATTATACAAAATAAATATATGGGAGATGTTTTAATGGCCTCTACCCTTGCTAATAATTTAAAACGATTTAATTCTTCATTTAGTATTTATTTTCTATGCTACACCCATCATGCTCAAATTATTGCTACAAACCCTAATATTGATCAAATCATCAAGGTAGAAGAAAAAAAACTTAAAACCTTTTCTGGTTTAATTCAAACTATTAATCACATCCGGAAAGAAAAATTTGATATACTAATCGATCCTTATGAAAAAACACAAAGTAAACTCATTAGTAAATTTTCGAGTATTCCTATGAGAATTTCATATCCTAAAAAAGATTTTTTTGGAAATTATACCCATGTTATTAATCCTAAATCTATATCAAAAACATCTGCTGGACTAGCTTTAGACAACAGGTTGGCTCTTATCGATCCTATTATTGACTCTTCTTTTCAAAAAGATTACATTCATCCTTTATTTTTAAAAAAAGAAGAAATTGATCATGGAGAAAAAATTTTAAAAGAAGGTAACATATCTTTTACTAAACCTATTGTAATGTTAGGTGTTTTAGGAAGCAAAGAAGAAAAAACTTACCCCTTATCTTACATGGGGCAAATTATTAATACCATTTTAGAAAATCGAGACATAGATGTTTTATTCAATTATATCCCTAAGCAAAAAGATCAAATTGATCTATTAATGAGCAGTATTGATCCAAAACATCATTCAAAAATCCATCTTAATATCATTGGTAAAAGCATTCGTGAATTTGCATCTATTATGTATCATTGCGATTTACATATATCTAATGAAGGTGGTGGTTGTCATATATCTAAAGCTTTAAACAAACCAACTTTCACTATCTTCTCACCTTATATTAAAGTAGAAGATTGGAATACTTTTTCTGACAATGAATTATTTAGCTATTCAGATTTAAAACAAATTAAACCTGAATTATTTGAAAATGAAACCCAGAAACAATGGAGAAAAAGGAGTTTAGAGCTATATAAGGCTTATAAACCCATGTTAATTATAGCTAAAATCGAGAACTTTATGAAAAAACATTTAAAATTCTAGTTTTCTTTTTTAAATTTGTATTTCCAAAACTATAAAATCATTTTTTGATACATAAGGGTCATAAAATATCAGCTTTACTCATCACATATAATGAGTATGAAAACTTAGAAAAGTTACTTCCAAAACTTTGTTTTGCAGACGAAGTTATTATTGTCGATTCTTTTAGTGAAGATAAGTCTCAAGAATTGATTTCTCAATTTCCCAAAGTTCAATTTGTACAACGAAAGTTTGATAATTTTTCATCTCAACGTAATTATGCAATAAGTTTAGCAAAAAATGAGTGGATTTTATTTTTAGATGCTGATGAAGGATTACCTGAACAACTTATTGAAGAAGTAAAAACAATCACTTCAAATGATAAATCATCTTGTGATGCTTATTTTGTTTATCGCAAATATCATTTTATGAATAAACATTTACGTTATTCTGGTTGGCAAAGTGACAAAGTGATTCGATTATTTAAAAAGAGTAAATGCAAGTACAAGGGATATGTACATGAACAGTTACAAGTAAATGGAACTACGGGTATATTAGAAACTCGTATTGAACATTATACCTATAAAAGCTTTGATCATTATGTATATAAATTACATCAATACGCTGATTTAAAAGCTACAGAACTCCATAATCAAAACGTTTCTCCAGGAGCCTTTCATTATTTTTTTAAACCTGCCTATCGTTTTTTCAATAGCTATTTCCTACGTTTAGGATTTTTAGATGGTTATGAAGGTTTAATTAATTGTATTACACAATCTTATGGTGTTTTTTTACGTTACGTGAAACTCAGAGAAATGGAGAGAAAATAAAAAGAGTTTAAAATAGGTCTTAATTATCTATAATCAATCCAACTATAATAACCACCTGATAGTTCTTGCTTGATATTTCCTGTTAAATTAACATACCATTTATAAGTTCCTGTCCCTGGTAAGTAATTATTACTCCTAGCTAATAAAATTCGTTTATTTGATCGGGTACAATAGTATGTTTGCTTTCCATTCGTTGAAGTATAATTAATTCCTATATTATTATTCCCATTACTACTTGTAGAAAACTTTATTTGTGAGCCTATATTCACAAAAATATTTCTAGGCTCTCCTGCATTTCGCCATCCTCCTCCATACCATTCTAACTTTACATCTAGATACAATTGCGAGTAATATTGAGCTCCATAATTATAATTAATTGAAATTAATTCATGAACATATTTTAAAGCTGCATTAATATTACTATCTGAAGAACTATTACAATCTCTCTCTATATTTATATCCTCTAAACTCTTTTTGATGACTATCCCCTATTTGGTTAACATTCATAACCGTTTCAAATGTTTCTCCAAAACTAAGACTTGATTTTGTTATATTATTAACTTTTCCTATTTCAATACTACCAATAGGTAAAAGCTCTTTATAATCTAATTTTAAATTTTCTTTCTCATTTATATCTAAGTCTAGATCAAAATCATACAAATTACCTTCTTTAATCCATACTATCTTATTACCTATTTGTATTTCTCCATCTTCATTAAACAAACTTAAATAAGTTAACTCTTCCTCATCTGAAAGACTAATTTCTTCACTATTTTTAATAAAATCTTCAAAAGTTTCAAATTTTATTCTAGAAGAAAAATTTGCTGTAGTCATATCTTGCTCCATCCCTTCTTCATTATCACAATTAATTAGACTAATTGTAATAAGAACTAATATAACAACTTTTAATTTCATAATAATTAATTTTACTATATAAATATATATAAAAATTATGAAAAAAACAATTTTATCAGTTTTTGAACACTACTTTCTAAAGAAAACTTATTCAAAATCGTATGGTTTCCCTTTTTAGCTATACGAATTCTTATTTCATCATTATCAATTAAATTCATAATTTTTTCAAAAGCTTCATTTACATTTTTTGACTCAAAAAAGATTCCTGATTCATTATGTTCAATAAAATCTTTATGTCCATCTATTTCAGAAGCGATAACACAACATCCACATGCCATAGCTTCACAAGCTGGCAACCCCCAACCTTCCATAATACTGGTTGTTAAAAAAATAGAATGTTCATTATATAGTTGTGTTAAATGATCTGGTTTTTGAACATAATTAACCCAACTAGGTAAACCAGACGGTCTATGGTGTGTACCGAAAAAACTAAATTTCAAAGTATTTCCATATTTATCATATAATTTTTTTACTACTTCAATTGCATATAAACTTCCTTTTCGTTCCTGCTTAGAATACAACATCAAAATAGATGGTTTTCTATCTTCTATATTATTTTCTAATTTATAAATGGTTGTATCAATAGAATTAGGTATTACATACACTGGCTTTTGAGTATATTTTTTCAAAATTTCAATTAAATAAGTTGCTATAACCACATTTAAGGTATTAGGCAAATCATATGAAGTATGCAATAAGTTTTCATATCCTTTCCAGTTTTCATAATCTTGAATCAAATTAATCTTTTTACCTTTCGATTTACTTAATTTTGAAACTTCAAGAGCTGTAGCCCACCAAGTTGAAATAATCACATCTCCATCCTTTATATAAGAATCATTCACTTCCTTTATATTTATGGAATGTATTCTAGCATCTAATTCAAACCAGTTTGGTTGATGTGTCCTCCTCATATAATGTAAAATTCTTCTAATAAAATAAGGTTTACTATATCTTTTATATGAAGTATTTAATGAATGATAAATGTTTACTTTGTATCCTCTTTCTACTAGCATATTTGCATAAATATACATAACTTTGGGACCTCCTGTTGGCTCCTTAGGAGGAAATGGAAGAACAAAATTAATCGTTTTCATACCTTAATTTTTAAAAATGGATGTATCTATAATCATAATCAATTTTAATACAGCTCAATTAACATTAGATTGTATACAATCTATTCAAGAAAAAACAAATATACAGTTATCTTATGAAATTATCATTGTAGATAACAACTCTAATATAGATGATTATCTATTCTTAAGAAATCAACTTCCTCAAAATATAAAATTAGTTCGAAGTGTTTTTAATTGTGGTTTTTCTAGTGGAAATATGTTGGGCGTACATCATGCTACTGGAGACTATTTAGCTTTTATCAATAGTGATGTGCTTTTTATTGATGATTGCTTACAAGATTTAAAAAACTATATGGATCATAATCTTAAAACTGGTGTTTGTGGACCGAAACAAGTTTCAAAAGAATTAAAATGGAAAAAATCTTTTGATCATTTTCATGGTATTCGTAAAAAGTTATTTGGTAAATCATTTTTAGAAACTTTTTTTTCAAAAACAAAACCAAAGAGGAAAGGGAATTATTCCCAACCATTAAAAGTAGATTTTGTTCAAGGTAGTTTTATGTTTTTTAGAGCTGATTATTTTGCAAAAATTGGTGGTTTTGACACCAATATCTTCCTTTATTACGAAGAAATGGATATTTGCAAGAGATTAAAAAATAAAGGATATGATAGTATTCACATACCCACTTCAAGTTTTATTCATTATGAAGGAGCCAGCACAAAACTAGGATATTTAAAAAAATTAGAACTAACGATTTCATATTTATATGTACTCAGAAAAAACTTTGGATACCCACGTTATTTATTTATCAAATATTTTATTTTAATCCAAACTTTCTTCAAATCTCTTTTTAATTGGAGTCATTGGAAACTCTTTTTCACATTATTAACTTTAGGTGCCCCCCTTTCTCATTCATTAAGAAAAAAACAAACCATTAACTTTATTCATCATGAAAATAATTAATACTCCATTAAAAGACTGTTTTATCATAGAGCCTCGTGTTTTTAAGGATTCACGTGGATTTTTCTATGAAAGTTTCAATAAAGACAAATTTAAACAAGAAACAGGTATCGCTACCGATTTTATTCAAGATAATGTTGCTTTTTCTACTCAAAATGTTATCCGAGGCTTACATTTTCAAGAAGGAAAATTTGCTCAAGCTAAATTAGTATCATGTATTAAGGGACGAATTATTGATGTAGCCGTTGACATCCGTACTGATTCACCTACTTTCGGACAAAGCTTTACAATTGAATTAAGTAGTGAAAATAATTTACAATTATACGTTCCTAGAGGTTTTGCACATGGATATTCTGTTTTGAGTAAAGAGGCCTATTTCCAATATAAAGTCGATAATATATATGCTCCTCAATCTGAAAGAGGGATTATTTATAATGATCCAACACTAAACATTAATTGGTCAGTTGAAAAACCTGTTCTAAGTGATAAAGATTTAATCCTTCCTAGTTTTAAAGAATATTTTCTAGGTTCTGAAACAGGTTCAAAGTAACATTAAAAGATGATGATCATTCTATAATAGATTCCAAATCAAGTTTGGAATGACAAATTTAATAGACTTTATTTATGTCATTCTGAATTTATTTCAGAATATTTTTTATTCAATTTATATAACGTATACGATAGTCTATGTGTATAATTATTAGCTTTCTCTCCAAAATTATTATGATCAAAACTTTTGATAGAATCAATCAAATAAAGAGAGTTTAAATTCTGTTTTAAAGAATCTTTTTCTGAAGTTAATACTAAAAAATGATTAGGATACTCTTTTTCTTTTTGTAAATCGAATACCTTCATTTTTTGTCCATATTGAAACCAAAGTTCAGGTGAATAAAATTCGTACGTAAATAATGCTAAATTTTGTTTTTTAATTTCTTCTTTCAAATTTTCTATAGAAGTATAATTTTCGTTCTTTGGAAAAAAATTCAAAACTAACGGCATCCCCAAAAAAGCAAACAATGTCATAAATCCAATTATACTAAAAAAAGATTTTGAATAATCTTTTCTTCTTAAACTCATAAAAAGATAAATACCTATACTTATTGATCCTATAGCTAATAAAATAAATCGTATCCAATTTACAGAATCACTAACAATATAAATACCTATAGGTAAAAGTATAGCTACAATACCCACTAAACCTATAATAAACTGAACTATATAATGTTCCCTTTTTACTAAACTAAATTTTTCTTTTATAATACAATCAAAGAAAAATGCGGTTGTTGTAGCCATAGGAATCATTACAGGTAATAAATAACGTTCCTTTTTCTCTGGAATTAAAGACAACAATATTACACTCAAAATAGTCCACCAAAAAAACAACTGGTATGCTTTTTTTGAAAATACCTTATCTTTTAAATAAGGATATAATAATCCTATTAAAGTAGGTACTACCCAAATTCCACTTTGGACAAAAAAAGTGAAATAGCGATAAAATGGCTTCACATTTCGATTTACCCAAGCAGTCGTTTCTTTATCTGAAATTTCATTAGCTGCATGTGTATCCATTATAGAAATATAACCATACCAGCTTCCTCCTATTAGTAAAGCTATTATTATATAGATTATCAATTGTGGTAATTTTGATTTTAATTGATAACGATATACAATTCCATAAGCTATTAAAAAAGGTAAAAATAAGGCATATAATGATACAGGTCCTTTACTCAATATGGAGAGACCTAAAAATACTCCTCCTAACATCCAGTTTTTCCATTCTTTATCTTTTGATTGTAACCCTTCAAAAAGATAGTATATTGAAATGATAGTAAATGTATGACAAAAAATATCCCAAGTTCCTTGTCTTCCCATAAAAACAATCAAATAAGATGTAGTAGCTACTAACGTTGCCATCAAACTAAATTCTTTACTCTGTGTAATTCTAAAATTCAAAAAATAAAGATATAACATCAGTACAATAGAACAAATAGCAGCCGGTATTCGTAAAAAAGTAACATTTTGGATGCCACCTACCATTCCTGAAAAAGCGGTTAACCACGTAGGTAAAGGTGGTTTTTCATAACGTGCTTCTCCATTCATTGTTGTTAGAATCCAATTTCCGTCTTCAACCATTTCACGAGCTGTAACAAAGTTACGTGCCTCCATTATATTCACCGGAAGTGTATCTAAATTAAATAGAAAAACTAAACTACTAACAATAAAAATAATAATTAAGTTACGTTGATGTTTCTTCATGTTGATTTTTATAAAGAATAATATTTCGAATATAAACAATAAGCCCAAAAATATGCCCAAACATGAGCACATAATCAACTCTTATAATTGCATAAATAAAAATTAATAGAGATCCTATTAAGCTTAAAATCCAAAAATGAATAGGTAACTCTGATTTTTTAGATCGTTCAGAAAGAAGCCATTGAATTACAAATCGCAATGTAAAAATTACTTGTCCTATAATACCCAACATTAATAAATTAAACGGTATTTCATCATTTCTAAAAAGACGGTCTACATCATAAATCCCATTGTTAAAAGAATAACCAATCACTAGTATAGGAAATGATAAAATAAAGATTTTAAATATAGTATTTAACTTTTTCCAGTAACCAAGTAATTGTAAATTTCGAATGTAAATATAATACGTTAAAATTTGCCCTAACATGATAGAAAAATCATCTCGAAACCATCCGTAAGTAAACAATAGAAACCCTCCTAAAAGACTTAACTGCCAAAATATAAGGGGTGAAACAACTTTTTTTTCTTTTTCAGAAAGAAACCATTGTATAATCAACCTGGAAGAAAAAAGAATTTGAGCTAAAAATCCTATTGCCGTTACCCACCACATTTAGAAACTTTTTTTCCCTACTTTATAATTCAAGTATTTTTTTCGCATCCATAAGAAAGCAAAACAATCCATTAAAGGACCAACTAGACGATTCATAACTCCAAATTTTGCTTCTCCTGCTATTCTTTCATAATGCCTAACGGGTATTTGCTTTACTTTACCATTTTGAAGTTGTATCATGGCAGGTAAAAAACGATGTAATCCTTTAAACATTGGAATTCGTTTAGCATATTCTGTTTTTATGACTTTCAATGGACATCCCGTATCTTCTACTCCATCATCCGTAAACATTCTTCTAAAATTGTTAGCAAATTTTGAAGAAAAATTTCGGAGTCCATCATCTTGGCGTTTTGAGCGAATTCCTGTTACCAATTCAAAATCATTACGGTATTCCAATAACAAATTAAAATCTTCTGGATCAGTTTGTAAATCAGAATCGATATACCCTACGTAAGGTGTATCTACAAAATCAAAACCTGCCTTAATTGCAGCACTTAATCCTGCATTTTCTGAAAATGAAACATAATCAAAGGCTTCATTTCGATCACAAATCATTTCAATCATTTCTTGGCTCCGATCTTTCGAACCATCATTAATAAAAAGTGCTTTAGACTTTATCAGAGCTTTTTCAAAAAAAGCAGAAAGTTCTTTCTCTACACGTTCTAAATTATACTCTTCATTATAAACCGGTACAATAATGGTAAACTGGTATTCTGACATTGAATTTGAAAGTTTATTTTGGCAAAGATAGTGATTAAACTTTATTTTCTATCTACCAATTGAATAATATGAAAAAGCTTCTTTTTCTACGTTTTCTAATTCAAAAATATTACGCCCATCAAAAATAACCGCTTCTTTTAAATGCTTCTTAATCTCAGATAATGAAACCGATTTAAACTTTCTCCACTCCGTACATATGATAAGTCCATCTGCATCTTTTAAAGCATCAATGGGAGAATGAGCATATTGAATTTGGTCTCCTAAAACATTTTTTACATTATCCATCGCAACAGGATCAAAAGCTATAATTTCTGCTCCTTCTTTCAGTAAAGCTTTTATGGTATATAAAGAAGAGGCCTCTCGAATATCATCTGTATCAGGTTTAAAAGACAATCCCCAAACTGCTAATTTTTTATTTTTAATATCATGGTTAAAGTGTTTCAAAATCTTAGGTACTAAAATAACCTTTTGATCATCATTCACTTCCCTAACTGATTTCATGATTCTAAAATCATAATCATAATCTTCAGCAATCTGAATTAAGGCCCTCATATCTTTCGGAAAACACGAACCTCCTACTCCAATACCTGGATTTAAGAATTTAGAACTAATTCTTGAATCACTTCCTAACCCTTCTTTTATAAAATCAACATTAGCACCTGTCCTTTCACAAAGGTTAGCTAATTCATTCATATAGGTAATTTTCATTGCTAAAAACGAATTAGCAGCATATTTCGTTAATTCAGCAGAAACTTCATCCATTACTAAAAATGAATTCTTTGTTGTAATGAAAGGTTTATATAATTCTCTTAAAATACGAATTGCTTTTTCTGAACTTGCTCCTACAACAATTCGTTCTGGATTCATAAAATCTTGAATAGCTAATCCTTCTCTTAAAAATTCAGGATTAGAAACCACATCAAAAGGAATTGATGTTTTATCTTCTATCACCTTTGTTACCTTAGCTGCTGTACCAACTGGAACAGTACTTTTATTAATAATTACTTTATAATCTTGAATAAAATCACCTATCTGTTCTGCAACACTTAGAACATAAGATAGATCTGCTGAACCATCTTCTCCTGGAGGTGTCGGTAAAGCTAAAAAAATCACTTCACAAACCTCTAGTGCTTCTTGTAATGAGGTTGTAAATTTTATACGACCTGCTTTACTATTTCTTATAAGATAATCTTCTATATCTTTTTCAAAAATAGGCGAAACTCCATTTTGAAGTTGTTCTACCTTTTTAGAATCGATATCAACACCGATTACATGATGTCCTACTTCTGCCAAGCAAACCCCTGTAACTAAACCTACGTAACCGCTACCTACAACTGCAACTTTCATAATATTATTTTGAATTATTTTTAAGCGTCTAATTTAAACAAATTAACTAAATTAGCCTTAAAATTATATACTTTAAATAAGTCAAATGAAAATATTAGTCACTGGAGCTGCCGGATTTATTGGTTCTCACACTGCTGAACGTCTAAAAAAATTGGGACATCATGTAATTGGAATCGATAATTTTTCCCCTTATTATGATCGTGAATTAAAAGAATTGAATACAAAAGATCTAAAAGAACAAGATATTCCTGTAGTTGAAATGGATCTACGAAATGTCGAAGATTATACGCTTTTAGACCAAGATTTTGATTATATTTTTCATTTTGCTGCACAGCCAGGTATTTCTTCTCTTTGTACTTTTGAAGATTATTTAACCAATAATATTATAGCAACACATAATTTAATCGATTTTGCCCTTCAAAATAGTCGATTAAAGCTTTTTATTAATATTGCTACCTCTTCTATTTATGGAAGAGAAGCTACATTAAGTGAGGAAAAACCTCCTGAACCTATTTCAAATTATGGTATTACTAAATTGGCTGCAGAGCAATACGTTTTATCAAAAGCAAGAGAAGAACAATTAAATGCTTGCTCATTTCGTTTATATTCAGTTTACGGACCAAGAGAACGGCCTGAAAAGCTTTATACAAAACTTATTTCCTGCGCCTTTAACAATGAACCTTTCCCTTTATATGAAGGAAGTGAAAAACATCTACGTAGTTTTACTTATGTGGGTGATATTGTAGACGGAATTGTAAGTGCTTTAGATAATGAACGTATTTTAAATAAACAAATTATCAATTTAGGTACTGAAGCTGAAAACTCTACTCAAGAAGGAATTGATTTTGTAGAAGAAGTTTTAAATACTTCCATCAATATTCAAAAGGTTCCTCCACGTGAAGGAGATCAATTAAAAACCAATGCCGTTATTGATAAGGCTAAAAAATTATTAAATTACAATCCTTCAACAACCTTAAAAGAAGGTATTGAAAAACAAGCAGAATGGTACAAAAAAAACTTTGTAAAAACATCTTCTTAGATCTTTAAAATTAGTTTAGTTTTTAATATAATTTCTAATAAAAAAACCTTGTCAAAATATTGACAAGGTTTTTATTTCTTTAAACTTTATTAGATTACTTACCTAAATATGTTTTTAATATTTTACTTCTTGAAGTATGCTTCATTCTTCGAATAGCTTTTTCTTTAATTTGACGTACACGCTCGCGTGTTAAATCAAATGTTTCACCAATTTCTTCTAATGTCATTGGGTGATTACCATTTAATCCAAAATATAAACGAATTACATCAGCCTCACGTGGTGTTAAAGTGTTCAAAGAACGTTCTATTTCTACTCGTAGTGATTCTACTAATAAATCTTTATCTGGACTTGGGGATTCACCTGAACGAACAACATCATATAAATTAGAATCTTCTCCTTCTACTAGCGGTGCATCCATTGAAACGTGACGACCTGAGTTTTTCATTGATTCTTTTACATCAGATTCACTCATTTCTAATAACTCTGCAATTTCTTTTGCTGAAGGTATACGTTCATGCTCCTGCTCTAATTGAGCAAATGCTTTATTAATTTTGTTAATTGAACCAATTTTATTCAATGGTAAACGCACAATACGTGATTGCTCTGCTAATGCTTGTAAAATAGATTGACGAATCCACCAAACAGCATACGATATAAATTTAAAACCACGAGTCTCATCAAAACGCTTTGCTGCCTTTATCAAACCTAAATTTCCTTCATTAATTAAATCGGGTAAACTTAATCCTTGATTTTGATATTGTTTTGCCACTGAAACCACAAAACGTAAATTCGCCTTAGTTAATTTTTCTAAAGCAATTTTATCTCCTGCTTTAATTCGTTGCGCTAATTCTACTTCTTCTTCTGCTGTAATTAAATCAACTTTCCCAATCTCTTGTAAATATTTATCTAATGAAGCCGTTTCACGATTGGTAACCTGCTTGGTAATTTTAAGTTGTCTCATGTATATATATTCTCCTTTGGTACGTAATTATATATACGACCTAAAGTCAAAAAAAGTTACACTTTTTTTAAAATCAGTCTCTTTTTAACATTTAGTTAACATTTAAAACAGAAAACATAAAATTTTATATACGATTAATGCTTAACTTTCCATCCCCAAATAACACAGTAAAATGAAAGGATTTAATTCAAAATTGATACATGGTAAATTAGACAATCATTCTGATGAAAATTTTAGAAGTTTAAAAACACCTATTTACGATACTGCTTCATATGATTTTAAGAACGCTGAAGAATTAGAAGATGCTTTTCATGGTCGTGGGAATCATTTTGCTTATTCAAGAACAGCCAATCCAACTGTAGCAGAATTACAAAATCGTTTAAAAACAATGTCCAATGCAGAACATTGTTTGTGTGTAAGTTCTGGAATGTTTGCTATTTCCAGTGTTATTTTAAGTCTTTGTGATTCTGGGGATAATATTCTAGCTTCTAAATATCTTTTCGGAAATACCTATTCTCTATTTATAAAGACTTTTAAATCTTTTGGAATAGAAACCCGATTTGTTGATTTTGAAAATTTAGAAGAAGTTCAATCACATATTGATTCGAATACGCGTGCTATTTTTATGGAAATCATGACCAACCCTCAGTTAATTGTATATGATTTTGAACAAGTTGCTCAACTGGCTACTCAAAAAAATATTCCTTTAATTGCTGACAATACGGTTTTAACATCGTATGGTTTTCCTTGTCATCAATACGATATTGATATTGAAGTTATTTCAACTTCTAAATTTGTTTCTGGAGGTGCTACATCTATTGGAGGAGCTGTTTTTGTACATAAAAACACCAAATGGGAACATGTCCCAAAATTAAAAAATGAATTCCAAAATTTTGGAGAAGATGCTTTTATCAAAAAAATCACACCTGAAATTTTTAGAAATATGGGAGGTTGTATGGCTCCCAATAATGCTTATTTAAAATTATTAGGGTTAGAAACACTTTCATTACGTATTGATAAAATCTGTGATAATGCATTAAAAGCTGCACAATTTTTACAAAACCATCCTAAAGTAAAAGGAATCTCTTATAATTTACTAGATAACTCACCTTACAACAAACGAACTAAAAAATATTTTAAAGAAAATATTGGAGGATGTCTGATCAAATTAGAATTGGAAAACAAACAACAAGCCTTCAATTTTTCTAATGCTTTACAAATGATTCGTAGAGGTACGAATTTCTGTGATAACAAATCTATGATTATTCACCCTGCTTCTACTATTTATTGTGATTATTCAGATGAAGAACGTCAAGAAATGCAAATTTATGATGGAACCTTACGTCTAGCAATTGGTTTAGAAGATTTTTCTGATATTCAAGAAGATTTAGAACAAGCATTAGATATACTATAAATAACAAATAAATAGTTTATGACAAACAACGACATTTTACGTCGCATTCGTTACACTTTTAATTATGACGATTCAAAAATGATTGAATTGTTTCAATTAATGAACTATGAAGTTACATTGGAACAAGTAAAAAATTGGTTAAAAAAAGATCATGATCCTCAATATCAAAATATCCCCGATAAACAATTAGCTCTATTTTTAAATGGTTTTATTATAGAAAAAAGAGGTAAAAAAGAAGGTCCTCAGCCCGTTCCTGAAAAACGTTTAAACAATAACATTATATTTAGAAAATTAAGAATTGCATTGAATTTAAAAGATCATGAAATATTAGACATTCTTAAATTAGCAGATTTTGAAATAAGTAAACATGAATTAAGTGCTTTTTTCAGAAAACCTACTCAAAGTCAATATCGAATATGTAAGGATCAGGTTTTACGTAATTTTCTTTATGGAATGCAAAGAAAATATCATAAAGCCTAACAATACATAATCTTTCACCTTTTCTACTAAAATTTTAAGTAATTTTGCTCTATGATTAAAGAAATCCAACTTCGAGCAACAGTTGAGGAAGCAAAGAAAACTTCTTTTTTAGAAAAAAAAGCAGCAGAATATTTATCTATTGATATTAAGAAAATCAACAACGTAAAAATCCTTCGTAAATCTATTGATGCTAGAAGAAAACCTGTTTTCTTTAATTATAAGGTAGCAGTATATACTCAAAATTCTTTTCCAGAGCCTACAACCTATTCTTTTGATTATAAAGATGTTTCTTCGGCCAAGGAAATTCATATTATTGGATTTGGCCCAGCAGGAATGTATGCAGCATTACGTTGTATTGAATTGGGTTATAAACCTATTGTATTGGAACGTGGAAAAAAAGTTCAAAATCGACGTCGTGATTTAAAAGCCATCAACCAAGATCATCATGTTGATGAAGATTCTAATTATTGTTTTGGAGAAGGTGGTGCTGGAACTTACTCAGATGGGAAGCTCTATACAAGAAGCTTAAAAAGAGGTAATGTTCGTCGTATCTTCGAAAATTTGGTCTATCATGGGGCAACTGAACAAATTCTAATTGACGCTCACCCACATATTGGTACAAACAAATTACCAAAAGTAGTTCAAAACATACGAGAAACTATTTTACATTATGGTGGTGAAATTCATTTTGAAAGTCGTGTAACTGATTTTATTATTAAGAATAATAAAATTCAAGCCATACAATTACTTAATGGTAAAGAAATGACAGCTAAAAAAGTCATCTTAGCTACAGGGCACTCAGCACGTGATATTTACTATTTATTACATAAAAAAGAAATTGCTCTAGAAGCAAAATCCTTTGCTATGGGGGTTCGAGCAGAGCATCCTCAGCATATAATCGATTCTATTCAATATCATTGTAAAGGATTGAGAGATGAACTCCTACCCGCTGCTTCTTATAGTCTAGTTCAACAAGTAAAAGACCGTGGTGTTTATTCATTTTGTATGTGTCCTGGAGGTTTTATTGTCCCAGCAGCAACAGCAAATGGTGAGGTCGTTGTGAACGGAATGTCTCCCTCTAAAAGAAACAATCAGTTTGCCAATTCTGGAATTGTTGTAGAAATTAACATTCACAAAGATTTACCCAAATATGAACATTTTGGAGCCTTAAAAGGCTTAGAATTTCAAAAAGATTTAGAAAAATTAGCTTTTCAAGCTGGAGGGCGTTCACAAACAGCACCTGCACAGCGTTTAACCGATTTTGTAAAAGGTCACAATTCATCTAGTTTAAATCCTACCTCTTATCAACCTGGTTTAAAATCGGCTCCATTACATTCTTTATTACCTAAAATTATAGGTAGTCGCCTACGTAAAGGATTCCAAGAATTTGGAAAAAAAATGCATGGTTATTATACACAAGAAGCTAATATAGTAGGTGTTGAATCACGAACTTCTTCTCCTGTTAATATCCCACGAAACGATCATTTAGAGCATCCACAAATTGAAGGATTATATCCTTGTGGTGAAGGTGGTGGTTATGCTGGAGGAATTATCTCAGCAGCTATGGATGGAGAACGATGTGCTGAAGCAGCTATTCAAAACTATTAATCCTCCATTAATTGTTCTAATTCATGATATTCAATTTCAAATTCCTGTTTAACAGCATTGATTTTTGATTGAATAACTTGTTCTTCCACCTTTTTAGAATGCTTTCCTCCTATCAACATAACATTTTTAGCAGTATGTTCACTCGAAATAAACTCAAAAACCTGTGTTCTATATTGGCTCTTTTCTAATAATAAAGCACGTATTGTATCGGTAACCATCTCAAACATTCGTTCTTTAAAGATACCGTATTTTAATATTGGATTTTTAAATTCTTTTCCTTTTAACTGCTGACGAATTTGTTTATGACAACATGGTGCACAAATGATTAAAGAAGCATTTGCCTTAATTCCCTTTGCTATAGCGAAATCAGTTGCTATATCACAAGCATGTAAGGCTATTAATATATCAATTTGACTATTATCATATTCTTCAATTGGTTTTGCTTCAAATTTCAGATGATGGAAATCACACTTCTCAGCAATCGTGTTACAAAAATCCACTAAATTCTGACGCAATTCAATCCCTGTAATCGTAACATTTAATCCTTTTTGATTCACTAAATAATCATACAATGCAAAGGTTAAGTATCCTTTTCCTGACCCCATATCTACAATTTGAACTTTTTCAGGTAAGGTTACCGATTTTAACTGAGCTTCTATGATTTCTAAATATTTATTGATTTGGCGGTATTTATCAGCCATTTTAGGAATCACATTGTCTTTTTCATCTAAAATACCTAATTCTTTTAAGAAAATGGTGTTCTGTACATACTTTACTTTCGGCCTATCGTGTACCTCAGGTGGTTTATTTTTAAAACTAGGTGTATTTTTTTTATACGATATTTTTCTTTTTTTTGATACAAAAATTAATAGATCTTCTTTTAAAGAAAAAAAAGTAGCCAATCGAAAAGAATTCATTAAAAGATCTTCTATTATATCTTTAGCTTCTTCAAAAACATAATTTTTAACTTGATCATTTGTTTTATAACGATACGTAAATGATAAATAAGGCTCTTCTTTTATATAAACCAATCGTACATATACATTATTTAATTCTTCACTTTTCCGAATAGGTTTACTAAATGTCAACTTCACAAAATCATCACGATCAAAACTTTTTTGAATCGATTCGAATAACTCTTTTAAATCTGTCATAAAAACAAAATTAATTAAAAAATCCTACTCTTTTCAAAGTAGGATCTTTATTCTATTATTTTACATTCTTTAGAAATTTAACTTTCTAAAAACCATGATTACATTTTCTCCTTTTTTCAAAGATAATTGATCTCCTTCTAATGTATAATTTGTAGCTTCTTTAAAAGCTTTCAATACTTTAGATTCGTATTCATCATCAAAACAAGCTTTACGTGTCGTTGCCATAGGTCCAAAATGAATTTCTGTATCGGTATTGGAAAAAGTTCCTCTAGCATTATTACATCCTGCAAAACCTGTTACGGTCTTCTCTTTACTATTAAATTTAAACGTAGGATGTGCTTTATCAGCTGGAATTGGAAATTCTCCTTGATCAAAAGCAATTAATAAAAAGGTTCCATTAATTGTTGCTGTATCAAAACTACGAGTTTGTTTTCCTACCACTTCACTTTGCTTGGCTACTTTATTCAATTTATATAAATCAGCTGTACTACCTGTAATTTCATTTCCATTCATATCTAATTTAGTTAAATTACCTACTGTATTCATCTTAAAATACGTTTTTACTCCTTCATTATTTTCAAGTACTAACTTTCCTCCTTTTTGAATAGACCAATCTCCTTTTTCAGAAAAGGAACTATCTCGTTCCAAATAGGTACTAACGGAAGAAAATGTCATATCTCGATTCAGTTCTAACTTGTATGCTATACCTGGACAATCTGCACAAGGAAAAGTAGCTTCATAATTACCTGCTAAAATTTTAGTGAATTTGTCCATTCTTAAAGAAACTTCGTGGTTTTCATTTCCTTCTGTTTTCTCTTTTTGGGCCGTACTACAACTAATCAACCCAAAACATAATGTTAGTGATAAAAAAAGTGTTTTCATTTTTCTAATTTTTAGATCTAATTCAAAACAAAAATCCTACCAAAAACTCTATATATGAAAAAAATATAAAAAAATATATAAAAGCCCTTCTTTCTCATTTATAAATCTTACTTTTACAGAAATTAAATTATATAAAATGAATAAAGGAACAGTAAAGTTCTTCAATGATACCAAAGGTTTTGGTTTTATTGTTGAGGAAGGTTCAGGAAATGAATACTTCGTACACGTAACAGGATTAGTTGACGAAATCAGAGAAGGTGACGAAGTTGAATTCGAACTTAAGGAAGGTAAAAAAGGATTAAATGCAATTGATGTAAAGGTTATCTAATACATTAATTTTTATTATAAGATTTTTTTAGCGAAAGAGAATATCAAAAAGATATTCTCTTTTTTTATATAAAAACCCTCTATCTTTATAAAATGAAGAATATTGTTATACTAACAGGTGCTGGAATTAGTGCTGAAAGTGGAATCAACACATTTCGGGACTCCAATGGATTATGGGAAGGTCATGATATAATGGAAGTAGCTTCTCCTATTGGTTGGACTAAAAACCCAAAACTCGTACTTGATTTTTACAATAAACGTCGTGCTCAACTTACAACTGTAAAACCTAATGTTGCACATAAAGCTTTAAAAGAACTTGAAAAAAATTTTACTGTTCACATCATCACACAAAATGTAGATGATTTACATGAACGGGCAGGATCTTCTTCTATTTTACATCTACATGGAGAATTAATTAAAGTTCGTAGTACTAAAGATGTGTCTTTAATTTACGAATGGCGAAAAGATTTAGTTTTAGGAGATCTAGCAGAAGATCATGCACAATTACGCCCTCATATTGTTTGGTTTGGAGAAGATGTACCACTTATTCCAAAAGCCATTCAATTGGTTGAACAGGCTGATATAGTGTTAATTATTGGCACATCGCTACAAGTGTACCCTGCTGCTAGCTTAATGCATTATGCAAAACCTACCATTCCTATTTATTATATTGATCCAAAAGCGAATCAAATAGATGGATTACCTTCTAATATTATCTGTATCCCTGAATTAGCTACTGTTGGTATGAAAAAAATAATGAATCTTTTAACTTCAAATTAATTAAGTCGTTTTAATTGAAAAAGATCTTCTTCGTATTCATTTTTTAAAATCATTTTTGAATTATTCTCTAAAAATCGAAGGCGAACCGTATCTACATATTTACCTCTACTCAATAAATAAATCGTATCATTTTTCTTCTTCCAAAACCCTGTAACTTTACCTAATGATTGACAATTACCTGTTTCATCCATTATATAATTCTCAAAAATAAAAAGAGAATCATGCGTAAAGGAATTAATGGTCTTTTTACTACACTCAACAAAATCGGCTGATTCATCGTTAATTAGGTCCTTTTCTATTTTCCAATCTCCTATAATAGGATCTTGCTTTTGACACGAATGAAGAAGAAATCCAATTAAAAATAAACTTATAATAGTACGCATAATCATTATTTTAAAAAAAATCATCCCGAAACAAGTCCGGGATGATTTAACTTGTATGTTATTTTGTTTTATTTACTCATAAAAGATTTAAATAAAGACATTCCCATTGAAGCTACATCATCAATTACAGAACCATCATTATTTTGATCTAATAATTTTTCAACCATGCTCATTTCTTGCCCATGATTTTGTTGAGCACCACTTACCACTTGTGTCAACATATCAGATAATCCGTTTGAATCTAAACCTTGTTGTTGTGTTTCCTTACCTAATGCTCCCATTAATACTGGTGCAGCCATAGATAACAATTGTCCAATACTCCCTGAGTCCACTCCAGAAGATTTACTTAATGCATTTTGGACATTTCCTTGTGAACCTCCTAAAATATGTCCTAATATTTTAGACCCATCAGAAAAATCACCTTGGTTTAAAAATCCAGCAACATTATCTAAAATTGAACCATCGTGAGCTCCTAAAGCATTCATCAAACTATCTGCTCCACCTGGTTGATTTGTATTATTGTTAAGACCACTTACTAGAGCTGGCAAAGCCATTGATAATAATCCTTGAACTTGCCCCCCTTCTAATCCTAATTTTGAACTAGCTCCAGCAATTAATTGTTGTCCTTGTTGTGAGTTTAATAACCCTAAAATTTCCTCCATTTTGATTGTATTAAATTAATTTTTATTTTTTCTTATGCTTACAAATTACATAATTTTTTCAATAAATTAGTATCAATTACAATACCATTTTTTATTTTTTACTATATTTACGAAAAATAATAGGAAACATGAATTTTTGGTGGAACACATATTAACCTGAATATCAAACAGAAATCAATATAATATTGGCTTGTCTGTAGACAAGCTTTTTTTATTCCAAAATATAAAAAATACAATGCATTTTAATATAAAAACAAAATCAACTCAAATGCTAGGAGATATTATAACTCCTGTACAACTCTATTTTAAAATCAGAGATCAATTTCCTAATTCTCTTTTATTAGAAAGTTCTGATTATAACTCCAAAGAAACCAGTTTTTCTTTTATCTGTTGTAATCCTATTGCAAGCATTGAAACAAAGGATGGAAAAATAACTAAAAAATACCCTAATGGAAAAATTGAAGAAATCCATTTAGAAAATAAAACTGATTTTGCTTCTATTTTTGATGAATTTATCCATCAATTTAAAAGTGATTCAGATCATGATATCAACGGTTTTTTTGGATATGCTTCTTATGATTCTATTGAATATTTTGAAAATATTACATTATCAGCTCCTAAAAGCGAATCTAGTGACATTCCAGAATTATATTATGCTTTTTATCAAAACATCATTTCTTTTAATCACTATTACAATGAAATAACACTTATTGAGAACATTTATGATCAAAATACTTCAACTATTCCTCAAATAAAAGGATTAATTAACAGTCATAAATTTCAAACCTTTCCTTTTAAAATAGATGGAGAAAGAACATCAAATTTAACTGATGAAGCTTATAAAGAAGCGGTAACAAAAGGAAAGAATGCTTGTTATAGAGGAGATGTTTTTCAAATCGTTCCTTCTCGACAATTTCAACAAAAATTTAAAGGAGATGATTTCAATGTTTACAGAGCATTACGATCAATCAACCCATCACCTTATTTGTTCTATTTTGATTATGGAAGTTTTAAAATATTTGGATCTTCCCCTGAAGCTCAATTAGTTATAAAAAACAATGAAGCTTATATTGACCCAATTGCTGGCACTATAAAGAGATCTGGTAATCTGGAAAAAGATGCTGAATTAGCACAAATATTAGCTAATGATCCTAAAGAAAATGCAGAACATGTTATGCTCGTCGATCTAGCTCGAAATGATTTAAGTAGAAATTCAAAAGAAGTTAAGGTTAAAGATTACAAAGAAATTCAATATTTCTCTCACGTTTTACATATGGTATCACGTGTGACTGCCAAATTATCTAAAAACATTAATTCTATGAAAGTTTTTGGTGATACTTTCCCTGCAGGAACTTTAACCGGTGCTCCAAAATATAAAGCGATGCAATTAATTGATCAGTTTGAGAATCAACGTCGTGGGACTTATGGTGGAGGAATTGGTTTCATAGGTTTAAATGGTGATATTAATACCGCAATTATCATTCGAACTTTTGTTTCTAAAAGCAATACATTATACTTTCAGGCGGGAGCAGGGGTTGTTGCAAAATCAAAAGAAGAAAATGAATTACAAGAAGTGAACAATAAATTAGAAGCTTTAAATAAAGCTATTATAAAAGCTGAAAAAATCTCAAATAATTAAAAAGAACATGAAAATATTAGTTTTAGATAATTACGATTCATTTACTTATAATTTAGTTCATGCTATACATAAGTTTACAGAAGCTGAAGTAGATGTTTATCGTAATGACGAAATCTCATTAGATGCTATTGAACAATATGATAAAATTTTACTCTCCCCTGGTCCGGGAGTACCTGATGAAGCCAATATTTTAAAGCCTTTAATTGAGCGTTACGCTCCTACCAAAAGTATATTTGGGGTTTGTTTAGGACAACAAGCTATAGGAGAAGTTTTTGGATCTCAACTTTTAAATACTCAAAAAGTCTATCATGGTGTTTCTACAGAAGCAACCATCATAATTGAAAATGAGCTTTTATTTAAGGGACTTCCAAAACAAATAGAAATTGGTCGCTATCATTCATGGGTAGTAGACCCTGATCATTTTTCGAATGAATTGGAAATCACAGCATTAGGCCCTGAAGGAGAGATCATGGCATTACGTCATAAAACTTTTGATGTTAGAGGGGTACAATTTCATCCTGAATCTGTTTTAACTCCGTTAGGTGAAAAAATGATCGAAAATTGGATTCACAATTAATATAATTATGATCTAAGAAAAAGAACAAAAACTCCCATAATACCCAATATAAAAAAACGCATTAAAATAAATTTTAATGCGTTTTTTATACTATATCTAATAACGGGCAACGTTTACATTGTTTACCTTTTGCTATTTTATTACAACATTTTTTTTTCTTTTTAAAAGAAAACTTCTGAGGTACCGCAACAGTTGTTGTTTCTTCAATTACTAAAATATCAATAGCTAAAGCTGATGTTTGGTCCCTCATTATTTGTTTGTATTTATTCTAAATAAAGACAAATATAAACCTTATAATAAAAGGAACCAAATTATTTTTAAATATTCTAAATAAACTATTAATTATTCTCCGCCTGTGCTCTCAGCCTGAAAAGTTTCTATGTCACGATCAAACATATATAGTCCTCCTTTATCATCACCAATTATTTTTAATTTATCAAGCAAATCAGTAGCTAACGATTCTTCTTCAATTTGCTCAGCTACATACCATTGCATAAAATTATGAACTGTATAATCTTTTACCTGCAAACAATTAAAAACAATTTCATTTACGTGATTCGTCACGACTTGCTCTTTCTCTAAAAAAAACTGAAACAAATGATTTAAAGAATCAAAATCATCTTTTGGTTTTTCAAAAGCAGGAACTTCAGCTCTACCTCCTCTTTCATTAACAAAAACCATCAATTTTACCATATGTTCACGTTCTTCTTCTGCTTGATTATAAAAGAATTTTGCTACACCACTATACCCTTTTGCTTCTGCCCAAGAAGACATTGCTAAATATTGTAATGAAGCCATTCCTTCTAATTTTATTTGGGCATTTAACGCTTTTTCAATTTCCTTAATGATCATAATTATAATTTTTATTAAAGGTACAATATTAAACAAAAATAAAAAAGCCACTTTAAATTAATTATAGTGACTTTTTTACATATCGAAAAATTATCCTTATGGTGTTTGTTTCTTTATTTTAGCTAGAATATGATTCAATGCCTTATATTCTATTTCATTTTTAAGTAATCGATCAATTAGAAAGTAATTATTCACCTTTTTTAAAGGTAATACTTTACTAAATTCTTTATAATATTTTCCTTCTAATTTACTTTCTTTCTTTGCAATTTCTCTAAGTTTTTTGTTGTGTATCATTAACTTATCATCTGTAAACGATTGGTAGTTATTCACATAACTTGTTGCTAATTGCTTCCACTCAGAATGATATTCCTGTTTTTTAATTAAATATTGATCAAAAATAGGTTCAAAATCAATTACTTCATTGCTTGTCAAATCAAGATTATCAAAAACAAAAACTTTATAACGTATTTTTATTTCCTGATCTACTAAATCTTCTAAATCTTTTGCTATTTGACCATTTACAAATAAAGTAAGAAGAATTAATATCGTACTTAAAATATTTTTTATCATATTACTTCTAGTTTAAAAGCGAAGATCATAAAGTATATTTCATGATATTTTATTTTACGTTGTATTTATTCATTAGAACGTTAAAGCGTTTTAATAATTAGTTAAAATACTTTCTCTTGCTTCTTTATATTCTTGCATTAATTCTTTTATAATTTCTTGAACAGACTGAATTTTTTCAAATTGTGCACACACTTGTCCCACTTCTAACATTCCTTGATCAATATCTCCTTCGAACATTCCTCTTTTAGGCCGTCCGACACCTTTCAATTCTTTCAACTGATCTACTGTTACTTTCTTTACATAAGCAGCTTCTACTTCTTTATAAAAGTTATTTTTCATTAATCTTACTGGTACAATTTCTTTCAAAGTTAACATAGTGGATTGTTCATCTGCTTTTTTCATCTGTTCTTTAAAATTAACATGACATGAAGCCTCGTGGCTCATCAAAAAGCGAGATCCTATTTGAACACCATCTGCACCTAATACTTGAGCAGCCAACAATGCTTCTCCAGAGCCAATACCACCCGCTGCCAATATAGGAATTTGAAGATTCTTTTTTAATAAAGGAATTAAACACATCGTTGTAGTTTCTTCTTTACCATTATGCCCTCCTGCCTCAAAACCTTCTCCTACAATAGCGTCCACACCAGCTTCTTGAGCTTTTAAAGCAAATTTTAAACTTGATACAACATGTACCACCTTAATTCCTTTTTCTTGTAAAAAAGAAGTCCATACTTTAGGGTTACCCGCTGATGTAAAAACAATTTTAACACCTTCTTCAATGATAATTTTCATTATCTCTTCTACATTAGGATACATTAGTGGAACGTTTACACCAAAAGGTTTTTGAGTTGCTGCTTGTGTTTTTTTAATATGATCACGTAAAATTTCAGGATACATACTTCCAGCCCCAATTAAACCTAATCCACCAGCATTAGATACAGCTGAAACTAACTCCCAACCACTTGCCCATATCATTCCTCCTTGAATAATTGGGTATTCTATTGAAAATAATGTTGTTATTCTATTTGATTTCATCAATTTACATTTTATAAAACGGTATCATTTTTTAACAAAACTACCTCTGTTTTTATTTAGACTTATTCTAAAAACTAGTACCTTGCGCTAAAAACTATTAAATTAATAATTCATGAAAAAAATTACAAGTATTATAGCTTCTATTTTTATAATACCGTCATTATTTTCACAAGTTGGAGGAATATCTACTTCAAAACTAAACACAAATGCTCCTGAAACTATAGGTAAAAATGCTCTGGAAGTTGAAGCTGATTTCACTTTTATTGGAGGAAATAAGCAATTTGATAATCATCGTTCAGTAGAGACATTACCTGAAAACTTTAATGATACTGAATTAGGAGTACGTATGGCATATGGAATCTCTGACAAAACGGATGTTGGGGCATATCTTGACGAAGAACTTACCATTTTAAATTTAAGTGGGCGCTATCATTTCTTAGATCATGAAAAATTTAATGTAGGAACTATAGCAGGATTCAACATCCCTTTAAGAGAAGCTTTTAAAGCTCACTCCATACATGATGAAGGCAATACTACAGCTTACGTTGTTGGCTTAACATCATCATATTATTTTTCTGATTGCCTTAGTATTGATTCTGATTTTCAAATTCAAAATTACTTCAAACACTTGGATAATCATCATAAAGAAGATATTTTTATCAATACTGATGTAGGTTTTCAAGCTTCTGAAAAATGGCTTATAATGACTGGTGTTAATTATGTTTTTTCACATTATACAGAATCAATTGATAATTCAGAAAATTTAACTATAAATCCTGGGGTAGCTTTTTTTCCTTCCAACACTATTTTTAATTGTACAATAAACTTTCCTTTTAGTGTCTATGGAAAAAATAGTGAGAAACAAAATGGAGTCCAATTTGCCTGGACTTTTGCTTTTTAAACTGAATCTTTAATGAGTATATTAATAAAATAAATGATTAAATCGATACTTTAAATAATGATTACAAATCACTCATTTAAAACATATTAAATAACAATATAAATTTTATCTATGATGTGTTTTTTATAAAAAAACAGAACTATTTTATTCATTTAAGACTTCTAAAATAATCTTGCATCCTATTTCAATTTCTTTCTTCGTTATGGTTAATGGAGGGGTAATTCTGAGACATTCCCCAGCAAACAAAAGTAAGAATACAATCAAGCCTTTTTCCATACATTTTTGAATGAATTCTAAAACATATTCTTTTGATTCTAATTCTATTGCTATCATTAATCCTTCACCTCTAATGGACTTTATTTTTGGGTGTTTTAATAATGATTTAAACAAAATCGCCTTCTCCTCTACTTCATTCATATAAGAAGTATGTAACAATTCTTTTAAAGTAGCATGTGCGGCTGCCGCAATAACAGGATGTCCTCCAAAAGTTGTAATATGCCCCAACATAGGTTTACGTTTTAAACAATCCATTATTTCATAAGAAGACATAAACGCTCCAATTGGCATACCACCTCCCATACCTTTTCCCATAACAACGATATGAGGTGTAACCTTATATTTTTGAAAAGCAAATAGATGACCTGTCCGTCCAAAACCAGGTTGAATTTCATCTAAAATCAATAATGCCCCTACTTCATCACAACGATCTTTGACTTTCTTTAAATAATCTTTTTCAGGAACAATAAAACCTGCTGCTCCCTGAATGGATTCTAAAATGACAGCTGCTGTTCTTTTTGTGATTTTTTTTAAATCTAACTCGTTATTAAACTTAATAAAATTCACATTAGGAAGCAAAGGACGATAAGCTTGTTTCTGTTCTTCATTTCCCATAATAGACATCGAACCATGTGTATTACCATGATAAGCTTTTTCTGCCGCTATAATCTCATCTCTTCCTGTATAACGTTTTGCTAACTTTAAAGCCCCTTCAATAGCCTCTGTACCCGAATTGGTTAAATATGTCGTTTCTAAGCCCTCTGGTGTATGCTCTGCTAATAAATGGCATAAGGCTAACGGTTCCTCTTGTACATATTCACCATAAACCATTACATGCATATAGCGATTAACTTGTTCTTTAACAGCTTCCACAATTGCAGGATATGAATGTCCTAAAGTATTAGCAGAAACTCCTGCAACAAAATCTAAATAGGATTTACCATCCTTTCCGTAAATATAATTGCCTTTAGCATGGCTAACTTCAAAGGCTGAAGCAAAATCGGTAGTTTGTGCTTGAAATTTAAAAAAGTTATTTTGATTTAATGTTTTCATGATTTTCTTCTAATGTTACACCTACTGTATCATAAAAAAAGTATTCAGGTAATGCAGGACCTTTTGGAAGATCTGAACGATCATCTTTCGGCTTTTCTTCTTCTAGTGGTTTTTCTTCCTCCTTTTCACTAGATTCTTGTATTTCAAGTTCTTTTAATTCTTCTTCTACTATATTTTTCGAAACTTGCTTTTGAGCAAACTCAACATCTTCTGTAACCGTTTGAACATAGTCTAAAAAGGCTTGCTTGTCCGCAAACATTTCTTTTCCTCTCCAAGTAAATCCTTTTAAATACTTATCTTCATCAAAAATCTTCTCTTCTGGAGAGAGAATGGATTTTGTCCCACCCATACACGAAATCTCTTCCATTTCCTTATTTTGAATATAAGCATTAATATAGGCACAATCTGAACGGTTAATTCCTATCCTACTCTGTGGTTTTCCATCTTTCTCTTCTTCATCTGCATAGATTAATGACTGTGCATTTCCTTCTACATGAATAAAATCAATATTATTCTTTGCATCACGAAAGGTAGCATACATAAAACGACCTTTTATTTGGTTGTATTCTTTTTCATAAATTGAATCTACTTTACTTAAAACCATTGCATTACCCATTACAACAGTAGAATCTATTTTATTTTCAATTGAAAAAGCACGAATTGTATCTCCCGTAATTTGACTCTCTCCATACCACAAAATCGGATCTTTATACAATTCCATTATTCCAGTTTTATTATGATAAATTAAAGAATCTGCTTTAGCCTGACCGTCTACATTGTATGTTCTTGCTTTTGTAAATCCTCTAATAGTATAGGTGGAATCAGGATGCTGAACCCCTTCAATTCGTTTTGCATGAAAATAAGCAGAATCGGTTCCTTGTGCTTTTGCAGCATAAGCCCTGCTATATAAAAAAACGGAATCTTTCTTTAAAGTAGGAATTGTAGAGCGGAAATATTCTCCATGATCACTTTTCATACGAATTCGTTCCAAAGGTCTTTCAACACGAACGTTTCCATCTGCTTTTCCGTATCCAATTTTTTGATCAAAATACAATTCATCACCTTTTAAAGTATTTCCATCATAATGCAAACTTCCATTCTTGGTAGATTTTGAAATTAAGGTTCTTGTATTATAAGTTCCTTCTTCTGTAAAAACAAAATCTCCTGGATTATCATTATCCTCTATCGTTGTATTTCCTAAAAAATTAACATCTTTTGTTTCAGGAAAGTATATTAAATGAGGTGAATTTACGATAAAGTTCTTATCACCTTTGTTATTAACATTAGTAACAATGTTCACATCTTGCAAAAATTCTGCACGATTGGGTGTTACATAGTAGGTTCCTATTTTACTGACCATCGTATTATCCTCATCATGAACGGTTCCCCAATTATCATAATAGGCTTCGTTTTTTACACGATCATAAAATAATTCCTGTGTTTCTAAGGTAAGTTTTCTATTTTTTAATACAACATTTCCTCTTGATCTTGAAAATCGCGTGACACCATTGTAATCCAGGTAATCGGAGTCCATAAAAACACTATCTCCCATATTAACCTTTACATTACCAAAAGCCTCAAAATACTGTGCTTTTTCATTGAAAACCGCACTATCACATTTCATAGTACTTCCTTGATGCTTGAATACAACAGCAATAGAATCTGTTGCAAATATCAAATCAGGATATTGTTCTTTTAGCTCTACTAAAGCAGCATCCATTTCAATAGGATCCTTCTTTTTCTGGAGCTTTTTGGGATTTTGTTGAGCAACTAAAAATGATGCTAAAAATATGTAAATAAATAGGATCTTACTCCTCATTATTCTCTTTCTGCGATTCATCAATTCGTTTTCCATAGAAATATAACGAATGACTTTCAATTTTCACGCCAAAAACTTCTTCAATAGTAGCTTTAATTGACTGAATTCTAGGATCACAGAATTCAATTACTTCTCCTGTATCTCCTAATATCACATGATCATGTTGTTTATTGAAGAAAGATTTTTCATAATGCGCCTGTGCATTTCCAAACTGATGTTTTCTTATCAATTTAGCATCTAATAATAATTCAATGGTATTGTATATCGTTGCACGACTTACTCTATATTTCTTTTCAATCATTTTAATGTACAAATTATCTACATCAAAATGTTCATTCACTGAATATATTTCTTCTAAAATAGCATAGCGTTCTGGTGTCTTACGATGCCCCTTTTCCTCTAAATAAGCCGTAAAAACATTTTTTACTAATTCGAATTTTTTTCCTTTAACTGTTTCCATAATAATTAGAACAAATATAGTTAATATTCGGGACAATTAGCCATAAGATTTTCCTATAAACGTATAAACTAATCTTAGAAAGAAAAAATACTTTCCAAGATTAGTTTTAATAATGTTATAGAATGATTGGATTTAAGATAATCCTTTAATCACTCCATCTTTATCAATATCCATATGTTCTGCTGCCGGTGTAGCAGGTAACCCAGGCATACGCATCATTTTTCCAGCAATTGGAATAATAAATCCTGCTCCAGAAGCTATTTCAACATCACGAATGTTAATGGTAAATCCTTCTGGTTTTCCAATTTTTTTATCCTCATCAGAAAATGATTTTTGTGTTTTCGCCATGCAAATTGGCAAATCTCCTAAACCAATCGTAACTGCTTGTTTCAATTTTCTTAAGGCTAAAGCTGAAAATGCCACATCTTTTGCTCCGTATGTTTTTTGAGCAATCATTTCTATTTTTTCTTCCAGTGATTTATCTAAAGGATATAAAGGTTGAAAATCATGTGTTGCTTTTTCTACCACTTCTACCACTGCTTTAGCTAAAGGCTCACATCCTTCTCCTCCTTTTGCCCATCCTTCACTTAACAAAGCTTTTACACCCATTTCTGCACATAATTCTTGTACTTTTGCTATTTCTGCTTCAGTATCAGCTGAGAATCTATTAATTGAAATAACAGGCGTAACACCATATAGTTTAGCATTTTCAATATGTCTTTCTAAGTTTTTGAATCCATTTGAAACAGCTTCTACATTTTCTTCATTTAATTCTTTTAAAGAAACTCCTCCATGGTATTTTAAAGCACGAATAGTTGCTACAATTACCCATGTTTTAGGATTCAAATTCCCTGCTCGACATTTAATGTTCATAAATTTCTCTGCTCCTAAATCAGATCCAAATCCAGCTTCTGTCACAACATACTCTGACAAACTCAATCCCATTTTAGTTGCTATAATCGAATTAGTACCTTGTGCTATATTAGCAAATGGTCCTCCATGCAAAATAGCTGGATTTCCTTCTAAAGTTTGAACTAAATTAGGTTTGATTGCATCTTTTAATAATAATGTCATTGCGCCTATACCGTTCAAATCTTTAGCATAAACTGGTGTTTTATCAAATTTAAACCCTATTAAAATATTTCCAATACGTTCTTTTAAATCTTCAATATCATTACTCAAACATAATATAGCCATAATTTCAGAAGCTGGTGTAATATTGAACCCATCTTGACGAGGAATTCCATTGGCTGTACCTCCTAAACCTATTGTAATATTTCGAAGAGCACGATCGTTCATATCCATAACTCGTTTCCATAAAATCGTACGAGGATCAATACCTAAATTTCGTGTTTTACTTTGAATATTATTATCAATTAAAGCAGAAAGTAAATTATTAGCTTTTTCAATTGCAGAAAAATCACCTGTAAAATGTAAGTTGATATCTTCCATCGGAATTACTTGTGAATATCCTCCTCCTGCGGCACCTCCTTTCATTCCAAAAACAGGGCCTAACGAAGGTTCTCTCAAAACTACCGTTGCTTTCTTTCCTATTCGATTTAAAGCTTCCGTCAAACCAATTGAAGTAGTGGTTTTTCCTTCTCCTGCCGGTGTCGGAGATAATGCTGTAACTAAAATCAGTTTATTTTGTTTTATTTTGCTCTCATCAATTAAATCTAAAGGAAGTTTAGCTTTATACTTTCCGTATAGTTCTAATTGATCTTCTGTAATTCCTATTTTTTTAGCAATTAAATGAATCGGCTTGATATCGGCAGCCGTTGCAATTTCTAAATCTGATTTTACTTTTGTCATTCTTTTTTTGGTTTTGATGTTTTGTAAATGTATTGATTAACTTATAATTATAGCATGATATTTATCATTTTTAAACGAGTTAATCTCTTATAAAATTATATAATAAATCCTATATAATAAAATTTCTATTGCTTTTTTACTGTTCTTTATTTCTCTTAAAATGTTTTTTGTATATTGGCTTTACTAATGACCTAGAACTACATTATTTATATGTATAAAATTGACCTAGAGAAAGAAGAACAAGAAATTGCACGTCGCTATCGTGATTTGTTACAAGATACCTATCAATTTTTATCTGATGAGGATAAAATCTTGATACGTAAAGCCTTTGATGTAGCCAAAGATGCCCATAAAGACCAAAGGAGAAAGTCAGGTGAGCCGTATATTTATCATCCTATTGCTGTTGCTAAAATTGTAGCTTATGATATTGGTCTAGGTGCAGTTGGTATTGCAGCAGGATTAATGCATGATGTTGTAGAAGATAGTGAAGATTATACTGTTGAAAAGATGCGTGATCTTTTTGGTGATAAAATTGCTACTATTATTGATGGATTAACCAAGATAGAATTCATTAAACATCAAGATGTTTCTGTACAAACTGAGAATTACAGAAAGTTATTATTAACCTTATCAGAAGATGTACGTGTCATTTTAGTCAAACTAGCCGATCGATTGCATAATATGCGTACTATGGAATTTATGCCACCTCATAAGCAAATTAAAATTGCTTCTGAGACATTGTTTATTTATGCTCCATTAGCGCATCGACTAGGACTTTACAGTATAAAAACGGAACTTGAAAACTTAAGTTTAAAATATACAGAGCCTAAACTTTATAATGAAATCAAACGAAAACTACGTGAGACCAAGGAAGAACGTGAAGATTATATACGTGATTTCTCTCAAAAAGTAAAAGAACGTTTAGATGATGAAGGATTTGAATATACCATCAAAGGAAGACCAAAAAGTATTTATTCAATTTATAAAAAGATGACTTCAAAAAATGTAAATTTTGAAGAAGTCTACGATAAATTTGCCATCCGAATTATTTTTAAATCAACTCCTAAAAATGAAAAGTTTAATGCATGGAAAATTTATTCTATCGTAACCGATAATTTTAGACCTAATCCTAGTCGTTTACGAGATTGGATTTCTCAACCCAAATCGACAGGTTATGAAGCCTTGCATACAACTGTTATGGGATTGAATCATCGGTGGGTTGAAGTTCAAATTCGCTCCTATAGAATGGATGAGATCGCGGAAAAAGGAATCGCAACACATTATAAATACAAACATAATAGTAAAGAAACAGAGTCTAATTTAGAAGTATGGATCAATAAAATCAAAGATGTTATTGAAAATGAAAATTTAGAATCCAATGAATTTATTGATAATGTAAAACTCAATTTATACGCTAAAGAGATTTTTGTTTTTACACCAAATGGTGATTTAAAATCATTACCAAAAGGTTCAACGGCGCTCGATTTTGCTTACGATATTCACTCAAAAATTGGAGATACTTGTTCTGGAGCCAAAGTAAATGGTATCTTACGACCTATATCGCATGTTTTAAAAAGTGGTGATAATGTTGAAATTCTTACTTCTTCAACTCAAAAACCCAATCCTAACTGGCTGGATATTGTTCATACATCAAGAGCTCGATCAAAAATTAAAACAGCTTTAAAAGAAGAACGTAAAAAAATTGCTCAAGAAGGAAAAGAGATTCTTTCTCGAAAATTGCGCCATTTAAAAATCAATATGAATGAAGCAACTGTTAACTCTTTGGTTACGTATTTTAAGGCAACTACAAGTCAGGATGTTTTTTTCAAAGTTGGTACTGGGGAAATCGATAGTAAAGATTTACGTTCTTTTTCAGAAGATTCTCAAGGAGGTATTTATAATATTTTTAAACGATTTAGAAGAAAATCAAACAACACACCTGTTCAAAAAGATCCTCCTAAATCCAATTTAGATTTATTGGTTTTTGGACATGATGAAGAAAAATTAGATTATACTTTAGCAAATTGTTGTAATCCTATTGCAGGAGATCAAGTTTTTGGTTTCATATCAGTTAACCAAGGAATTAAAGTTCACAAAGAAAACTGTCCAAATGCCATAAGCCTTCGTGCCAATTATAATTATCGAATTTTACCTGCAAAATGGGTAGATTCTTCCGATCGTCCTTTTACTACCAAAATTCAATTAAAAGGTTTAGATCGTATGGGAATTGTTACGGATATAACCAATTTAATTACTCGAAAATTACATGTTGAAATGCGTGGAATTAATTTAAATAGTAATGATGGTATTTTTGATGGAAAATTAAAGCTTCATGTCAAAAACAAAACAGAACTAGGAAAAATATTAGGGGAATTAAAAAAGATTAAGGGAATTAAAAGTGTGGAAAGAAGTAATAAGTAATGTATTATTGTTCTTTTTTAATTATTAATTATTCCAATATTGTCGAGAAATATTTAAAAAATAAAAAAGCAACATATATTTTAGTAAAAAGAAAATCCTGTTTATACAGGATTTTCTCTTTTATAAATAAATACAAGTTCTTATTCTTTTAATGTTAAATGTAATTCATCTAGCTGCTCGTTATCGATAACAGCTGGAGCATCAATCATAACATCACGTCCACTATTATTTTTAGGGAATGCTATAAAATCACGAATGGTTTCTTGCCCTCCTAAAATAGCAACTAAACGGTCAAAACCAAAAGCAAGACCTGCATGTGGTGGTGCTCCATATTGAAATGCATCCATTAGAAAACCAAATTGTGCTTTAGCTTCTTCTTCAGTAAATCCTAAGTGCTTAAACATCAATTCCTGCGTTTGTCTATCATGAATACGAACAGATCCTCCTCCTATTTCATTACCATTCAATACTAAATCATAAGCGTTTGCTCGAACTTTCCCTGGATCTGTATCCAATAATGCCATATCTTCAGGTTTAGGAGCAGTAAATGGATGATGCATAGCATGATAACGTTCCGTTTCTTCATCCCATTCTAATAAAGGAAAATCCACTACCCACAATGGAGCAAATTCATCAGGTTTACGCAACCCTAAACGTTCCGCTAGTTCCATTCGTAATGCAGAAAGTTGTGCACGAGTCTTATTCGTAGGACCTGAAAGCACACAAATTAAATCTCCTGCTTTTGCACCTGTTGCTTCAGCCCACTTAGCTAAATCATCTTGATCATAAAACTTATCAACTGATGATTTAAATGAACCATCCTCATTACATTTCACGTAAACCATTCCTAAAGCACCTACTTGAGGACGCTTTACCCAATCGATTAATTTATCAATTTCCTTACGTGTCATTGTTGCAGCTTCTGGAACTGCAATTCCTACAACCAATTCAGCTGAATTAAACACATTAAAATCTTTGTGCTGCGCTACTTCATTTAATTCTCCAAATTCCATCCCAAAACGAATATCGGGTTTGTCATTTCCATATTTTCGCATGGCTTCATCAAAAGTCATTCGAGGAAACTTCTCTATTTCAACACCGTTTATTTCTTTTAATAAATGACGTGTTAATCCTTCAAACGTATTTAAAACATCTTCTTGCTCTACAAAAGCCATTTCACAATCAATCTGAGTAAACTCTGGTTGACGATCGGCACGTAAATCTTCATCACGGAAACATTTTACAATTTGAAAATATTTATCCATTCCTCCCACCATCAACAATTGTTTAAATGTTTGTGGAGATTGAGGCAAAGCATAAAACTGACCTTCATTCATACGTGACGGCACAACAAAATCACGCGCACCTTCTGGCGTTGATTTAATTAAATAAGGCGTTTCAACTTCGATAAATCCATCATTTGCAAGATAATTACGAACTTGCTGTGCTACTTTACTTCTATAGATCAAAGCTTCTTTTACAGGATTACGACGAATATCTAAATAACGGTATTGCATACGTAATTCTTCTCCTCCATCTGTTTCATTTTCTATTGTAAAAGGTGGTGTTTTAGAAGCATTTAATATTTTAAGATTGCTTACTAAAATTTCAATTTCTCCTGTAGGAATTTTATCATTTTTAGAAACACGTTCAATCACGGTTCCTGTTACCTGAATCACAAACTCACGTCCTAACGTTTCTCCTAACTTCATTAATTCTTCTGAAGAACGTTCCTGATCAATAATTAATTGTGTTATACCATATCGATCACGCAAATCAACCCAAAGCATAAACCCTTTATTTCTAACTTTTTGAACCCATCCTGAGAGGGTTACTTCTTGATCTTTATGTGAAAGGCGTAATTCGCCACAAGTATGTGTTCTATACATTTTTTTAAAATTAGGTTGCTAAAATACAAAACCCTATGATTTTTACCTAACGATTTTCTATTTGGAATCAAAAAGATATTATTTTAAATAAACCAATGAAAATTAAAAAAAGATATCTGAAACCAGTAAAAATAACTATCTTCACGCTCACATGAAATTTACAGAATTAAATTTAGAAGAGGAATTATTAGAAGCACTTGATTATATGGGGTTTGAAACCGCTACTCCCATTCAAGAAAAGGCTATTCCTATTATTTTAGACCATAAGGATATCTTAGCTTGTGCTCAAACAGGTACGGGTAAAACAGGGGCTTTTGTATTGCCTATTTTAAATAAATTAATTGGTAAAAAAGATTCAAAAACCAATACTTTAATTATTGTTCCAACAAGAGAATTAGCCATTCAAATTGAACAACAAATAGAAGGCTTATCCTATTTTATATCGGTTGGTTCTATTGCTATTTATGGCGGTGGTAGTGGTAATGATTGGGAACAGCAAAAAAAGGCTTTAAAAAATGGAACCGATATTATTGTAGCTACCCCAGGAAAACTATTATCACATTTAAAATTGGGTTATGTCGATTTTAAGCATTTGAAACACCTTGTTTTAGATGAAGCAGATAAAATGCTTAACATGGGCTTTATTGATGATTTAAAAGCTATTATCTCTTATCTTCCTAAAAAACATCAAACTTTGATGTTTAGTGCTACTATGCCTAGAAGCATTGAACAATTAGCACAAAAAATACTACATCAGCCAGAGAAAGTTTCATTGGCCATTTCAAAACCTGCTGAAGGAGTTAATCAAAAAGTTTATTTGGCTTTTGATGAACAAAAACTTGATCTATTAAATCATATTTTATCAGAAAGAAAAGAATATCAAAGTACCATTATATTTACCTCCACTAAAAGTAAAGTTTCTGATATTGTTAAATCACTTAGAAATTTTGGGTTTAAATCACAGGGGATTTCTTCAAATTTAGATCAAGATAGACGTGAAGAAGTTTTACGAAATTTTCGTTCAAAAAAAATTGCCGTTTTAGTAGCAACTGATGTGATGAGTCGTGGAATTGATATTAAAGAAATTAACATGGTTATTAACTTTGATGTTCCTCATGATCCTGAAGATTATGTTCACCGAGTTGGAAGAACTGCCAGAGCCAATACAAAAGGAGAAGCTTTTACATTGGTTAATCCAAAAGAAATGCGCATCTTTCAGAAGATTGAAAAATTAATTGAATCTTCTATCGAAAAACTTCAGCCCCCTGAAAAATTAGGAAAAGGACCTGAATGGAGAGAATGGAAACCACGTCCAAAAAAGAAAAAAAAGTTTTATCCTAAAAAAAAGAACTTCAAAAAACCCAAAAATCATAATTAAAATTCATGAAAAAAATAGGGATATTAGGTTGTGGATGGCTTGGAGAACGTTTAGCAAGTTATTTGTTAGAAATGGATTACCATGTAATCTGCACTAATTCTACTTCTTCTAAACAAAAAGAAATTCGTTCTAAAGGAATTCCTCCATTATTCCTTCGTTTTTCCACTAAAAAATCTATGGATTTTTCTAATGAATTTACAAAAGTTAAAAAAGAATTTGAAACATGCGATACGGTTATAATTAGTATTCCTATTTCAAAAAAGGATGATAAAGCCAATACCATACAATTTGAAAACATTATTCATTTTTTAAGTAACAACACGCACCAACAATTATTTTTCTTTAATTCTACTCGAATTTACCCTTCTACCAATATGCTTATTGATGAATCTTTTGAAAATAAAATGCTTTTAGATTCTCCTTTTTATAAAACAGAAATTCAATTGCAGAAAGCATTTCCTTCGATCAATATTCTACGGCTAGGCGGTCTTTTTGGTGATGATCGTGTTTTTATGAAATATTTTTCAAATAAGGTTTTACAAGATGGGCAAACACCTGTGAACCACATTCATTATCGTGACATTTGCTCTATCATTCATAAAATGACACATGAAAACCACAATCAAATGATTTTCAACTTAGTAGCTCCACTACATCCTTCTAAGGAAGACGTTATCAAAAATCAAAGTAATCAATATGATTATGAAAAACCTTCTAAAATAGCCTACAACAAAATTCCATATAAAATTATTTCTTCTCAAAAACTGATTCAGGAATTAAACTATTCTTTTATTTTTCCTAATCCCGAAACTTTTTAATCAAAGTAATACTTGCCAGGCTTCTTCAACTTTCTTTTCAGCTAATAATTCTTTTGCTTTTTGATGTTTTTCTATTATAGATCTATCATTAGCCTCTTTCTTACTTGGTATTTTTTCTACATTAGCCAGCATAGCCAAATCATTTCCTGATAAAATTGTACTCTCACGAATTTCTTTAGGCAATTGATCAAAACCAACACCTAATGCTGCTAAAGGTTTAGGAATAGTAAATAAAGACGCATCAAACGTACTATTATAATACATACCTCCCATTCTACCTACTAAATCCATTTTTAATGGATCTATATTTCCTTCTTCATTTAAAACTTCCTCTTTAATATGGAATTTAACTACTTCACAAATCACCAAATTACCTGCTCCACCTTGATTTCCTAACTGAATTACTTCATTTACTTTACATTCAAAAGCAACTTTTGATTCTCCTACACGTGGAGGCTTAACATTATCTGAATTTACTTGTGTAAATCCTGCTTTCTCAAATTCATTAATTCCCTCAGCATATTCTGTACTTGATAAAGACATTTGTTGCACAATATCATATGAAACAATATTGATCACAACTTCTTTTGTCTCCAATACATTTTCTAAAGTATGTTTTGTAGTATTATCTTTAACTCTTCGTGCTGGAGAAAAAATCATGATCGGTGGGTTAGCACTAAAAACATTAAAGAAACTAAAAGGACTTAAATTTACATTTCCTTTTTCATTAATAGTACTTGCTAAAGCAATAGGTCTAGGAGCTACCGCTGTTAATAAATAGCCATGTAAAGTACGTGTTTCTAATTCTGATGGTGTAAATGATTTATACATCTTCAATTTATTTTGTTCTCTGAATAAAGATAGAATAATTTTATCTTAGTATAAAATATTAATTCATTTTACATTCTACTCAATAAAAAAATACGCAGTTCATCGAAAAAATGATAAAAAAATAATTTAAGTATTATTTTAACTACACTTTTAATAAAACACACTATAAATCCAAACCTAAACACAAATATAACCATTTAATTATCAGTAAATTAAATTAAAAAACATTAATTTCACTTATTTTTATAATACTTTCTTCTACTTTTACCCCCCCTTTTTATATAGCATTATATTTATCTTAAAAACAGTAGAAAAGATCTAAAAACCCTTGTTCAAAAGATATGCTTTAAAAGAAAATCCCTTTTTATATAAATTTATCTTTATCCTAAAAAATCTATCTTTTTAAGTTTTAAAAACTATAAAGACAAAGTATTAAAAAACTATTAACCAACACCATACACATTTATTAAAATTTACTTGATTTATACTTTTTCTTCAATCTTATAGCTTATATATGTTACTTATGTTACATAAGCATTTTTTTTTCTAAAGCAATTTTGTACTTAGTTTGAAACACATGAAATGAAAAAATTATCTGTACTAAAATGGAAAGAAAATACACAAGCGTACATAAGAATATCACGCTATGTATACAAGTTTAAAATCTTTATTACTATTATGATTATTGTAGTATGTCATTATTCATTAAAAGGTCAAGTTGGAATTAGTAGTACCAACACAAAAGAAATCATTCATAAGAATGCTATTTTGCAAACATTTGATACTGACAAGGGGCTTATTTTACCTAAAGTTGACTCTAACTCTTACTTACCTTATTACAATCCTTCAGCATCAGATCTTTATGATGATGATTCAAGTATGAAAGGAATGATCATGTATAATAAGAAGGACAAAAGTATTTACCTTTATAAAGGTACTATATGGGAAAATTTAAAAACTACTCCCATATCTCATCTAGATCAATTATCAAGATTTGTGGGAAAAGATGGTGATACAGAAACCATTGTTTGTGTATTAGCATGTGGCGGTCCTAAATCAGAAAAATACGCTGGCACAAAAAACACCTTAAACAATGCACATATTCAACATAATTCAAATTATAAAGAATTTAATGTAACAGAATCTGGATTATATGAAATATCAGCACGAGGTGTTGCTAATTCAGGAAGTGCATTAAGTACTTTTGAAGCTTTTCTTACTTTACAAGAAAAGAAAAAAGGAGATCGAAAATTTGTAGAAATAGCCAAATCTAAATTTAAAGCAGAAGATTTTCTTGGTATTGGTGGGGCTAGTAATTTAGGTACTACAGTAAGTGCCACATTATATTTAAATCCTGAGGATAAAATTCGAATTCAATTTGGGGTTTCAGGTATAGGTGTCGGAGGTGGAGCTACATCCGTATCTAATGAACACAATAGAAGAATTCGAGAAATAACTTTTAGAAAACTAGATTAATCAATTATAATATGAAATCATTTATATCTTTTATACTTGGAATTATTTGCATTGTACCTATTACAATCAAATCTCAAGTTGGAATTGGAACGAATACACCTCACAATAAATCAGTGTTAGATATTAAAAGTGGTAAAAACAAAGGGGTTATTATAGGTAAATCTCAGAATTTAGAAACTTTACCACTTTACGATAAAAGTCAATCCGATTTTTATCAAGATGACCCATCTATGGAAGGGATGATTATCTATGTTATAAGTGAAAAGGAGATTTATCTTTATGATGGCAAAAAGTGGATTCCAGCAGGAACAATTCAAAGTAATTATAATCCCAATATAACTCGAATTGGAACTTCTAAATCAAAAACAGCTGTATGTATTATTAATATTTGTGGATCTCCTTCATTAGAATTTGATCGTGTAAATGATCCTAATTTATATTTTTCAGATGGATTAGGTATCACACAAGGCAGAACTGATAATACTTATGTTGAAATTAAGGAAGATGGTTTTTATAGAATATCTCCTTCTATAGCTGTAGATGGTGGTGGTGTTAGTCTATTGGGTTCAAAAATAAGTTTACAAATATTAGGGAACTTGCTTACAGAAGATAATCGCTATCGAGGTAACCAAGTATTAGGAAGATCTTCTCTTAATACAATAGGATTACTTCTTGAAGTTGGAACCAGTCTTGATATCAATTTTTCTCAAATTCAATACTTACAAAAGGGTGATCGAATCTCAATAGAATTTGATGTTGATGCATCTGGAATATCTTTAGGAAGCGGCTTTTCCAATGAAACATATTATGATAGAACATACTTAACTATTGAAAAATTACAATAAAATGAAACATATTATACTAATAGGTTTATCCTTATTTCTTTATAACATTAATGCACAAGTAGGAATTAATATAGACTCTCCACACAAAAATGCTATGTTGCATTTAAAAAACTCAAATGAACATGATAAAGATAAATCTAAAGGATTTATACTACCAAATGTCCAAGATATAACTAAACTACCTTTGTACAGTAGTGCTGAACCTGATTTATTTAAAGATGATCCTACTATGGAAGGGATGATTATGTATCAAGAAGACACAAATGAACTACTCGTCTATGACGGAGAAAAATGGGTAGCACAATTATTAGACATTCCCTCTTTAGGTAAAAAAACACGTGTAAAATCTACAAAAGAAGTTATGTATGCCTGTGGAATTAATATATGTGGAGAAGCCAATATTCCATTCTATTTAAAACCTGATGACGATACTACCCAATACTTTGATCAATTAGAACTTCATCCTAACACTTTTTTTACTATAAAAGAAACAGGGTTATATAATATATCTGTTGGAATGGAAGTAAGTGTAAATGGAGTCACTTTATTACCTAACGTTCTATTGAAAGTCTATAAAGATGATAACATGATTATGTCAAAAAATACTCAAGCAAAAGTTTTCATAATTGGAAGTGATTCAAGATCACAAGTAAATTATACTTTAAGTTTATTTTTAAAACAAGGTGAAACACTTCATTTTGCAGCTTCCTCTCCTATTGATTCAGGGCTAACTATTGGTTCTGAAACCTATATCAAAAGCTCTGATCTTACTACTGTATTGTTTGAAAAAATATACTAACATATAATTCTATATTATTAACTACAAAAGAGGTTATGACCCTTCATTATACACCCCCCTTAAATTTTCCCTTTCATAACTTCTTGTAGTTAATAATATTTCATTCATGATACAAATTATCAAGTTTACCGAAAAAAAAATAACACCATTTACTTATTGTTTATTTTATAAAATAGATTTCCTATTACCTATTACCCGAACTAAAAAAGATAGTAAATTATTAAAATGAACACCACACACATAGAACATCTTTTTCAAAAAGATTTACTTATAGAAATAAAAAAAGTATCTTTTTGGGAAAAATATAACAAAAATGAACTCTTAATTGATATAGGTGAAAAAATTACACACCTTCCCATTGTTCTTAAAGGCTCTTTAAAAGTTTTATTAGAAAATGAAAAAGATGAAGAAATATTACTTTATTATTTATATCAAGGAAAAACGTGCTCTATCATTCTAAATTCATCTATAACTCATTCTCATAATGAGATTAAAATCATATGTTTAGAAGATTCAGAAATTCTTTTTGTCCCTTTGGAATATATAGAGCCTTGGTTCTCTAAATTTCACTCATGGCGATCTTTTGTTTTAAATAACTTCAACCTACAATTAAAAGACCTATTGAAAACCATTGATAGTTTAACTTTTCGTAATATGGAAGAACGTGTTTATAAGTATTTAAAAGATCAAAGTACTCTTTTAAATCAAACTAATCTTGATATTACTCATTGTCAAATAGCTCAAGATTTAAATTCTTCACGTGTTGTTATATCTAGAACCCTAAAAAAATTAGAACGTAATAATTTGATATATCAAACACGAAATAAAATAAAACTTACACGGAAATATTATGGGATCATTTTCTTTTTTAGCCTAATAAAGTGGTTTTGAAATAAAACCACTTTATTTATAACATATTTTAATCTATATATTAATAATCTGTAGTAGACAATACACACCAAGCATTATGTGTATCAGTCAAAATACCGGCAGTAGCTGCATTTCCAACTGACTGTATTTCATAAGTATTATCTGATGTAGATGAATTAGCTGACCAATTTGTATTACTACTTAAAACGGCTGTATTATTTAAAAATGTTGCACTATTTTCGATAGAATTTATTTTTATCAAATCTAAAGCATTAGCCGTTGTTGTTGAACCATCTAATAAAGTAAAACTAATTCCTTCACATTGTGTTTGAACTTCTGAAGTAGCTACAGCATCACTTGTCAATGAAAAGCCTGTTGTTGTTTCTGTTAAAATAAAAAAGTTCCCAGACGTATCAGTACCCCATGCATAACTTTGTGAAATAGGACCTATTACAACCGTTTCTGCTGTTCCTGTTGCAGGTGTTGTATCTGCTGGTGTCACTTCAAAGACAATATATTGTCCATCATAAGAGGCATTATCTAACTTTAAAGTTGAATTTGTTGCTCCTGATATTGCTACAGGTGATGAACCATCACTATTGGCTGAAGTATACCATTGAATTGAAGTAGCCCCTTCAGCATTTTCACCAACATAAGCATAACTTCCTCTTAACTCACCTCCCAACTCTGTAATACCATCAACTGACACAAACTTTGCTTTAGGACTACCATCATAACTCAAAACCTCTTCTTTACTAAAAGGAACAGCCCAATAACCACTAAAATTATGAACTCCCTGAATAGTAACTGTTTCTCCTGAGTTTAAGGATGTAATTATTGCCCCATATTGAGAAGGTTTAATTGTATCTCCTGAAGTTGGAATAAAAGTAACCGTTCCTGTACCAATATTCTTAATCGTTATTTTTTTTCCTCTATACCTTGCTTCATCTAATGGCGATGGAAGTGTGATCGAAATATTAGTATTTGAATTTACAATAAGTGTTTCATCATCAAAACCTATTGTATAATCTGCTGTAATTTCTTCCACTTTTTGTGTAAAAAATATTTTTCCATCACGAACAGCCAATTGATCACCATTTAAACTCAATCCAGTTAAATCATTGGTACTACTAACAAATAAAGCTTTTGTTGGAGGAGTTGTTGAAGTTGGAAGATTATCTAACCGAACTTCTCCAGCAACATGCAAAGTTGCTTGTGGATCTGTTGTCCCAATTCCTACTTGACTGTATAATGTAAAAGGTAAACTTAATGCAATACTATATATTATTCTTTTTATCTCCATTTCTTAAAAACTTTTAAATAAAACATACCAATTCCCGTCTGAATTAGCCTGAAGTACAGCACTTTGTCGCCCTGGAATTCTAGTAAATTCTCCTGTTAAATAATTTTCTAATACTTGCCCTGACGTGGTAACTAAGTTAAGTGCTCCATTTGCCCATGCAATAATCGATACAATTCTTCCTGCCTGAGTAGAAGCATCAGGTAAAGTCACCGTCTTATCACCTAAACCTGAATTAGAAATTGTATTTGCATAATTATTCAAACTTACACTACTTTGAAAATTCTTAAATGAATTTTTAAAACGTAATACATTATCATCACCTATAATCATATGATCTGAATAAAATCGAAAATCACCTACATCATCATTATTATCAATATAAAAAAAACGAGAACTAGAAAGTGATGACTCATTATTTAATGTTTCTATTCGAACCCCTCCTGTCACATGTAAATCTTTTTGTGGATTTGTATTCCCTATACCTACTTGTGCTGTAACATAATGACTTATTAATAAAAGTATAAAAAGTATATTTTTTTCCATGTCCTTAGCTTTTAATTGTTATAATGTATTACTTCCCAAACCCCACTAGTTGCGTTTGCACGTAACATAGCAGATTCTGTCGATAACACCTTTGTTAAATTCTGACTTGATGTTAAGCGAATATTAGCTGTAGAAGATAATGTTATATTCCCCTCACCAAAAGCTTTAAATATTAAAGTTCTTCCCTTATTTTCAGCCGAAGTAGGATCAGGTAATGTAACGGTTACATTAGAACTTCCTTTAGATAAAATAGTTTCATCGTTTGCTGTAATTGTATAATTGGCTGTAACTTCTTTAATATTTCCTTGTACATATAACTGTCCTGATCGATTAGCTAATTGTACTGTATTCGTTGAATATTTTGTTAAATCCCCATTTGAATCGACCAAAATCCAATTTCCTGTAGATAAATCAGTATTAGCTGGTGAGGTATCAACCCTCATAGTTCCTTTTACATGAAGTGTATTTTGTGGTAATGTACCTTCGTCTATATTTATCCCTACTTGCCCAAATATAGGTATACTCATTACCGTTAAAAATAATCTTTTTAATTTTTTCATTATGATAGTTTATTATGGTTTTCTAAATTACGTCTCCATCACATTATTAAATAATATTTTAGCTGTATATCTTTTTTAAAAAGGTCAACAAAAGAAATTAATAGATGAAATTTATTATAAAATATTATTAAAATCTATAACATCTTGTTCTCCGAATAACGCATTATAAACATGACATATATCATGTTTTGACGTAAATATATGATACATGTAATAATATAGTTCACATTATGTAAACCATCAAGTAACATACTTTTATATATAAAGATTATACAATACTTATAGCAAATAGGTATAGGAAAGTTTTAATAAACAAAAGGCTAAATATGAAAACATATTTAGCCTTTTGTTTTATTATATAATTATTAATAAAGGATTACCAAATCTTTATTCGATCATCTTCTTTTTTAAACATTTTATCACCTTCTTTAGTATCAAATGCTTTATGGAATCCATCATGATTTTCTAACGGACCAGTTGCACGATACATGCCTGGAGCATGATAATCTGTTTTTATTTGATCAACTAAAGCATCATCTCTAAATTTAGTTCTCCAAATTGTAGCCCATGAAACAAAGAAACGTTGAGCTGGAGTTAAATTATCTATTAATTCTTTTTCATCCATTCCTTTATCCTTCAAATACATTAACAAAGCATCATAAGCAACACTCGTACCTCCTAAATCAGCAATATTTTCTCCTAAAGTTGAACGTCCATTAACATGAATATCATTTCCTTTATCTTTCAGAGGTTGATATGCATCATACTGTGCAACTAACTGATCTCCTAAAGCATTAAACTTCTCACGATCTTCTTTAGTCCACCAATTTTTTTGATTACCCTCTGCGTCAAATTGTGATCCTGAATCATCAAACCCATGTGAAATTTCATGACCAATCACACCTCCTATTCCACCAAAATTAATGGCAGCATCTGCATTAAAATTAAAAAAAGGTGGTTGTAAAATTGCTGCAGGGAAAACTATTTCATTTTTTAAAGGATTATAATAAGCATTTACCATTTGAGGAGGCATTCCCCATTCTCCTTTGTCTACTGGCTTACCATATTTACTTCTATTATCTTCATTATACCATTTAGAAGCATTCTTCATATTTTGATAATAACTTCCTCCTTTTTCAGATGAAGTAATTTCCATTGAAGAGTAATCTTTCCATTTATCCGGATACCCTATTTTAACTGTAATTTTATCTAGTTTTTCAAACGCTTTCTTTTTTGTCTCGTCTGACATCCATGTTAATTCTCCAATGTGTTTTTTATATGATTTAAATAAATAATCTACCATTTCTTTTGCACTTGCTTTTGCTTCTGGAGGAAATACGTCAGCGACATAAACTTCTCCTACCGCTTCTCCAAGAACACCACTAACTGCTGATAATGCTCTCTTTTTAATCGGTCTCATTTCTTTGACTCCTCTTAATTCTTTTGAATAGAAATCAAACTTTTGTTGTTCTAATTCCATATTTAAAAGACCTGCTGCACTATTGAAGTCAATCCATTTCAAATACGACTTTATTGTTTCTAAAGGTGTATCATTTAGTAATTTCTCTAACCCTTTAAAATACTCTAAATCTGTTACAATTAGTCCTTCTACATTTTCAATGCCCGAGTTTGCAAAAAATGCTTTCCAATCTATTGAAGGTGTTAACTTTTTCAAATCCGCTACTTTATACGGATTATTAGTCAATTCATTATCTCTTGACTTCTCAATTGGAATCATATTTTGAGCTAATGCCTTTTCAAAAGCTACAATCTTTCCTGCTTCTTCTGTTGCTTCTTTTTCAGGCTCTCCCAAATTTTGCAACATACTCGCTACATACTTCTGATATTTTTCAACTTTATCTTTTGCATCATCTTTTTGATAATAATCTTGATCCAATCCTAAATCTCCAGCGTTTAGATAGATCGTATTCATACTACTATTATTCATATCAGCATAAACATAATACCCTAAAGGAGATCCATAACTTTCTTTTTGAGCTTTTGCCAAGTACTTCTGTAAATCTTCTTTTGTTTGGATTGCATCTATTTCTGCCAAATGTGCTTTTATAGGCTCTATTCCTTGCTTATTTCGATTTTCAGTATTTAAAACTGATGCAAATAAATCTGCTATTTTTTTAGGAGTTGACCCTTCTTTAAGATCTTGACTCATTGCTTTTTCTAAAACAGCTAAGGTTACAGAATCATTCATTTCTATCAGTTCATTAAATGATCCCCAACGACTTTTATCATCAGGTATTTTAGCTATTTTTTCCCACCCTCCGTTTGAATAATTATAAAAATCTTCTTGAGGTTTCACTGACTGATCCATCATTGCCATATCCAAAGCTGGCACTTGAGCTACTTTATCTTTTACTTCTGCTTCGCTTTTTCCTTCCTGCTTAGGTTGATTACACGAATAAAAAGATAATATTGCTCCTAAAATCACTACAGATTTGTACGTTAATTTCATATTACTTCTAGAGTTTAATTATTAATTTTATTTAGTATTTTATTTAATTCTGGACTAAAAACTTTAGTTTCTTCAAAATAATGATTAATCAAGTTTTCAACTTTATTAAACAATATTGTTGCATTAGTCGTATCACCTACTCGATTTGTTACAGTCGCTTTTAAAAAAAGTAAATGAATATACTGATAAATTTGATCATTTTGAAAATTTAAATCATTTTTTAAGTACTCATACAATTCTTCATCTCGTATTCCTTCCAACTCTTCATTTAATGATTTAAAATATTCATTTTCTGTTTCTTTGATAATTGATAAGGCTTCATCTAGTTGATTATTTTCAATCAATCCTGTTATTCTTTTTAGAGCATTTATCAATTGCTCTATCATTTTTATAATATAATCTTTTCTATTAATCAATTTTAGAAGTTCTTTTCTCAAAAATAGTTATTTTATAATTAACTTTGCTTTATAACTTCAATTTAAGAACAATAAAATGTCAGACGATAAGAAAATTATTTTTTCCATGACGGGCGTTAGCAAAACGTATCAGTCTACAGGGAAACAAGTACTAAAAAATATTTATTTAAGTTTTTTTTACGGAGCTAAAATTGGAATTTTAGGTTTAAATGGATCAGGTAAATCTACTTTATTAAAAATTATTGCAGGTTTAGATAAAAACTATCAAGGAGATGTTGTTTTTACAGGAGGATATTCTGTTGGGTATTTAGCCCAAGAACCTGTATTAGATGAAGAAAAAACCGTTTTAGATATTGTAAAAGAAGGAGCTGCTGAAGCAGTTGCTGCTCTAGAAGAATATAACAAAATTAACGATGATTTTGCTTTACCTGAGGTGTATGAAAATCCAGAAAAAATGGAACAACTCATGAATCGACAAGCAGAATTACAAGATATTATTGATGCAACCAATGCTTGGGAATTAGAAACCACATTAGAAATTGCTATGGATGCTTTACGAACACCTGACCCTGATAAAAAGATTAAAGTACTTTCTGGGGGAGAACGTCGACGTGTAGCTTTATGTCGTTTATTATTACAAAAACCTGATGTGCTATTATTGGATGAGCCAACAAACCATTTAGATGCCGAATCGGTACATTGGCTGGAACAACATCTACAACAATACCAAGGAACCGTTATTGCCGTAACGCACGACCGTTATTTCTTAGACAATATTGCAGGTTGGATTCTAGAATTAGACCGAGGTGAAGGAATTCCTTGGAAAGGAAATTATTCTTCTTGGTTAGATCAAAAAGCAAAACGTTTAGCTACAGAACAAAAACAAGCATCAAAACGTCAAAAAACATTAGAACGAGAATTAGAATGGGTACGAATGTCTCCTAAAGGACGTCAATCCAAATCAAAAGCACGTTTGGCTAATTATGATAAATTGATGAGCCAAGACCAAAAACAATTAGATGAAAAACTTGAAATTTATATTCCAAATGGACCTCGTTTAGGAACCAATGTTATCGAAGCTAAAAATGTTTCAAAGGCGTATGATGACAAATTGTTATATGAAGATCTAAACTTTAATTTACCTCAAGCAGGAATTGTAGGTATCATCGGTCCTAATGGAGCAGGTAAATCTACTATTTTTAGAATGATTATGGATGAAGTAGAACCTGATCAAGGAGAATTTATCGTTGGTGAAACAGCTAAAGTGGCTTATGTTGATCAAAATCACGTAAATATAGATTCTGAAAAATCCATTTGGGAAAATTTTTCAGAAGGACAAGACTTAGTAATGATGGGTGGACGCCAAGTCAATTCAAGAGCTTATTTGAGTCGTTTTAATTTTAGTGGTTCTGAACAAAATAAAAAAGTAAAAGAACTTTCTGGTGGAGAACGAAATCGTTTACATTTAGCTATGACTTTAAAAGAAGAAGGTAATGTTTTATTACTTGATGAGCCTACTAATGATTTAGATGTGAACACATTACGAGCATTAGAAGAAGGACTGGAAAACTTTGCAGGATGTGCCGTTGTTATTTCACATGATCGCTGGTTCTTAGACCGTGTTTGTACACACATCTTAGCTTTTGAAGGAGATTCTCAAGTTTATTTCTTTGAAGGAAGCTTCTCTGAATATGAAGAAAACAAAAAGAAACGATTAGGTGGTGATTTAACTCCAAAACGAATTAAATATAAAAAATTAACACGTTAAATAGTTTTCAATTAATAACAACATAAAAAATAAAATCTCCTTTAAAAATACTTATTATTTAAAGGAGATTTTTTATCATATAATTTTTAAAATTACTTCTTCAATACCATAACTAAATCTTCTGAATTAATCATGGTTCCTTCTTTTAGAATAACTTTTTCTATTTCAGCATCTTCACTTGCTGCAATAGTGGTTTCCATCTTCATAGCTTCAATAATAAACAAAGGATCGTTTTTCTTTACTTTTTGTCCTTCACTCACCAATACAGTTGATAATAACCCTTGTAAAGGAGCTCCAATTTGTTTTGAATCTGACTTATCAGCTTTAACATGAACTACTTTATTAATTTCAATAGAACGATCTTGCACCACGACATTCCTCGTTTGACCATTCACTTTAAAGAATACTATAACTTTTCCTTCATAATCAGGTTCTCCTATTGAAACTAACTCAATCAATAATGTTTTTCCTTTGTCTAATTCCACAATGATTTCTTCTCCAGGAACCATTCCATAGAAAAAATTTTTTGTGGGAATATTTGTTACATTTCCATATTTAAGATGATGATTATACGCTTCTAAAAAAACTTTAGGATATAATTTGTAAGAAAGAAAATCAGTTATTTCAAGTTCTCTTCCCATACCCTTTTTAAATAGTTCCACAAAATTTTTAAATTCTTCCTCAAATTCAATAGGTTCAAGCTTGGCATTAGGGCGATCTGTGTAAGGCTTTTGATCTTTTAAAACCATTTTTTGAATATCTTTTGGAAAACCTTCAACAGGTTGACCTAAATCTCCTTTGAAGAAACTCTCTACCGATTGTGGAAAAGAAATGGTTGCTCCTTTTTCTTTTACATCTTGAATGGTTAAATTATTACTCACAAGATATTGAGCCATATCACCTACTACTTTTGAACTCGGTGTTACTTTTACTACATCTCCAAAAAGATCATTTACTTCTTCATACATTTTCGTAATTTCATGAAAACGATCTTCTAAACCTAATCCTCTGGCTTGGGGTTTTAGATTTGAATATTGTCCTCCTGGTATTTCATGATTATAGACTTCAGCTGTTCCAGCCTTTAATCCAGATTCAAAAACATAATAATATGCTCTAACAGCATCCCAATAATTAGAATATTCATTTAATTTTTGAGTATTCATTTTATTCTCTCTATCATGAAATTTCAACATTTCTAAGACCGCATTAAAATTAGGTTGTGAAGTTAACCCAGATAATCCTCCCAACGCTACATCGACTACATCAACTCCTGCTTCTACGGCCTTTAAATACGTTGCAGATTGTATAGAAGAAGTATCATGAGTATGTAAGTGTATTGGAATATTGATTTCTGTTTTTAATGCAGAAATCAATTCATATGCAGCATAAGGTTTTAATAATCCTGCCATATCTTTAATCCCTAAAATATGGGCTCCTGCATTTTCAATTTCTTTTGCTAGCTGAATATAATATTTAAGTGTATACTTGGTTCGGCTTGCATCTAAAATATCACCTGTATAACAAATAGAACCTTCTGCCAATCCATTGGTTTGATTACGAACATGCTCAATACAAGGTGCTATTGACTTCATCCAGTTCAATGAATCAAATATTCGAAAAACATCCACTCCATTTTCCCATGATTGTTCAACAAATTTTTCAATAAGATTATCTGGATAAGCAGTATATCCTACTCCATTTGATCCTCTAATCAACATTTGTAATAATATATTAGGCATTGCTTTACGCAACGATCTTAGTCTTTCCCAAGGGTTTTCTTTTAAAAATCGTAAACAAACATCAAAAGTAGCTCCTCCCCACACTTCCATACTAAATATTTCTGGATGGTTTTTAGCATATCCTTCTGCTACTTTTAGCATATCAAATGTACGCATACGTGTTGCTAATAAACTTTGATGAGCATCACGCATCGTAGTATCGGTAAAATGAATTTTCTTTTCATTTTTTAACCACTTAGAAAAATCTTCTGGTCCTAATTTAGTTAACAAATCCTTTGTTCCTTCTTGAAAGGATCTTTCTTCATCAAATATGGGTATTTTAGGGGTTATAAACTTTTTAACCGGATTTATGTTTTTTACATCTTCATTTCCATTCACTATAACATCTCCTAAAAAATTCACCAATTTAGTAGCTCTATTCCGAGGTTCTTTTATAACAAATAATTCTTTATGATTTTGAATAAAGTTAACCGTTACAGCCCCTTTTTTAAACGTTTCATGATTTAAGATGTTTTGAAGAAATGCTATATTGGTTTTAACACCTCTTATTCTAAATTCAGATAAAGCACGTAACATTTTTCTACAAGCACCATCAAGCGTTCTACTATTTGCTGAAATTTTCACAAGCATTGAGTCAAAAAATGGTGAGATTGTAACACCTTGGTATACACTTCCTGCATCCAATCGTATTCCAAACCCTGATGCACTACGGTAGGTACTAATAGTACCATAATCTGGTTTAAAATTATTTGATGGATCTTCAGTAGTAATTCTACATTGAAGTGCAAAACCATTCAATTGTAAACTTTCTTGATTTTTTATTTTTATTTGAGTATCCGACAGTTGATATCCTCCTGCAATAAAAATTTGAGATTTAATTAAGTCAATTCCCGTAACAATCTCCGTAACAGTATGTTCAACTTGAATTCTAGGATTTACTTCTATAAAATAAATAGCATTTCCTTCTACTAAAAATTCTACGGTTCCTACATTATTATAATCAACTGCTTTACATATTTTCAATGCATATTCGTATAGTTTCTCTTTTATTTCTTGATCTAAACCATATGAAGGAGCATATTCAATTACTTTTTGGTAACGTCTCTGTACAGAACAATCTCTTTCGAAAAGATGTACCATGTTTCCATGATTATCTGCCACGATTTGAATTTCAATATGTTTTGGATTTTCAACAAATTTTTCAATAAATACAGTATCATCACCAAAAGCATTAAGAGCTTCTCTTTTGGATTCTTTAAAAGCCTTTTTTAATCCTTCTTCATTTCGAATTACTCTCATACCTCTTCCACCACCACCAGAAGCTGCTTTTAACATAACAGGAAATCCTATTTTATTTGCTTCACTTAAAGCTGTATCTATATCAACTAGATCTTGATGATTACTTTCAATAATAGGAATATTATTAGCTACAGCTACTTCTTTTGCTGTAATTTTATCTCCTAAAGCTTTCAATACAGAAACTTTTGGACCTATAAAAATGATATCATTTTCTTCACATTTCTTAGCAAATTCAGCATTTTCTGACAAAAAACCATATCCTGGATGAATCGCATCAACTTGATTCTCTTTCGCAACTTTTATAATCGCACTAATATCCAAATAAGGTTTTAATGGCTGTTGATCTGTACCGATTTGGTATGCTTCATCAGCCTTATATCGATGTAAAGAATATCGATCTTCAAAAGTATAAATCCCAACTGTTTCAAGACCTATTTCTGTACAAGCTCTAAAGATTCTAATGGCTATTTCCCCTCTATTAGCTACTAATACTTTTTTTATTTTCATTTTTAATGAAGCTTTTTTTGTTACACCTTTAAAAGTTAGGGCTTTTTCTATAATTATTAAAAAATAAATTCATTATTCACAGTATCTCTTAATTTATATTTTAGCAGCTTTTTGTTTACTACAATAAAATAAAATCTATTTATCTTAAAATAATTGTAACATTTTTAAACATCTTGTGTCTTATTATATGTAACATTAAACATAAACGAGAGCATGAAAAACTTAATTTTCGCAATAGGTATTGCAAGCTTTAGTATTTTTGCATATTCACAAAACAAATCTATGGATAAAAATACATTGCCAGGAAACACTTCCTTACCTTCAACAACAGAAGAATTAAAACAAGTTGCTGATTTAGAAACAGGGAATTACGCTTATTCTGTTAAAGATTATTTTCAAAAACCCAAACAATCATCTTTTAAATTTTCTCCAAATGGAAACTATTTTTCCTATCGTGAAAAAGATGATAAGGGTAAAAAACACGTCTATGTAAAAGACACTAAAACAGACAAAGTAACCAAAATTATTCATGAAGGAGAAGAATTAATTCGAGGTTATGGTTGGGCAAATGATAATCGTATCATTTATGTAAAAGATGAAGGAGGTGATGAAAACTACCAATTATTTGCTATTGATTTAGATGGAAAAAATGCAAAAGCTTTAACTCCTTTTGAAGATGTAAAAGTTAATATTGTTAATTCATTAAAAGATCAACCTGATTTCATGATTATTTCAATGAATAAGGATAATAAACAAATTTTTGAACCTTATAAAATTAACATCAATACAGGAGAACTTGTTAAATTATTTGAGAATACAGATCCAGCAAACCCTATTTCAGGTTATGATTTTGACAAAGATGGAAATTTAAAAGCCTATACACAACAACAAAATGGAACTGAGTATGTTTTATATTATAGAACATCTGAAAATGATCCATTCAAAAAAATCATTCAAACTACTTGGAAAGATTCTTTCTATATTATTGGTTTTGATTATACAACTGATAATCCACATGACGCTTATGTCATATCAAACTTAGAAAGTGACACTGATGAAATCCTTTTGTATGATTTTGAAAAAAATAAAACAATAAAAAAAGTATACCATAACAATACTTTTGATGTTGGAGGAATGAGTCGTTCTCGAAAAAGAGGCTATGAGGTAGATTATTTCTATTATACAGGAGAAAAAGAACATGTTACTCCTGTTAGTAAAACCTATAAAGCATTACATCAAAAATTTAAAAATCAATTTGGTAATAAAGAATTCTCTATTACAAACAAAACAGATGATGAGGATAAATACTTAATTTATGTTGGAAGTGATCAATTATATGGTGTATATTATTTATATGATGTAAAAACAGATTCTTTCAAAGAGATTATGAACTTAATGCCTCAATTGAAAGAACAGGATATGGCAGAAATGCGCCCTATCAAATTTAAATCAAGAGATGGTTTAACACTTTATGGATATTTAACCATTCCAAATGAAGCAAAAAAAGGTAAGAAAGTTCCTTTAATTGTAAATCCACATGGCGGCCCTTATGGACCTCGTGATCAATGGGGTTTTAACCCTGAAACTCAATTATTTGCAAGTAGAGGCTATGCTACTCTACAGGTAAACTATAGAGGTTCAGGAGGTTATGGAAAGAAATTTTCTATGGCAGGTAATAAACAAATTGGTCGTAAAATGTTAAATGATTTAGAAGATGGTGTTGCTTATATCAAAACATTAAATCTAATTGACCCAAATAAAATAGCCATCTATGGAGCAAGTTATGGTGGATTGGCAACTTTAGGAAGTTTAGTAAAAACACCTGATTTATATACTTGTGGTGTAGATTATGTAGGAGTTTCAAATTTATTTACTTTCTTCAAAGCTTTTCCTCCTTATTGGAAACCTTATTTAGGACAAGTTTATGAACAATGGTATGATGAAAATGATCCTGAAGACCAAAAAATAATGAAAGAAGTTTCTCCTGCTCTTAATGTTAATAAAATTACCAAACCCTTATTTGTTATACAAGGTGCAAACGATCCAAGAGTAAATATTGAAGAATCTGACCAAATTGTTGTAAATCTTAGAAATAGAGGTTTTGACGTTCCTTATATGGTAAAGTATAACGAAGGACATGGTTTTGGTCATGAAGAAAATAGAATTGAATTGTACGAAGCTATGATGGGATTCTTTGCCAAGCATTTAAAATAACTATTTAAAACACAATATATCAAAAGCACTACTTTTCGTAGTGCTTTTTTTATTACTTTTGTAAATAAATTCAACCAATTGAATCAATTCTCAAAAAAAGCATCATTATGGGGACGATTTATTATCTGGAGGTATAAAAATATTACTGGAAAACAGTTTTTATATATACTTTCCGCTTTCATAGGCTTTATTTCTGGAGTTGGTTCTGTTATTTTAAAATGGTTTGTTCACTTATCTACCTCTTTTCTAGATAGTGATGCTATAGATTCTTATCATAAATTCTATTTTTTTATTTTTCCTTTAATTGGTTTACTCATTGTTTATTTTGTTAAAGAAAAACTCATTCAAAAAGAGATTGGAGCTGGTATTCCTGTTGCTCTATTTTCATTAGCAAGACGTAAAGGGATTATGAAAAGGTATCAAACGTATGCCTCTCTTATTTTAGCTCCCATAACCATTAGTTTTGGAGGCTCCGTTGGATTAGAAGCGCCTGCTGCTGTAACTTCATCAGCTTTGAGTTCTAGAATTTCTCAATGGTTTCGAATTGATGTTAAAAACCGTAAATTATTATTAGTTTGTGCTGCCGCAGCTTCATTATCTGCTATTTTTAAAGCTCCCATTGCAGCGATTGTATTTGCTATAGAAGTTTTTAGTTTAGATTTAACTTTAGCCTCATTAATGCCTTTACTAATTGCCTCTATATCAGCTATTTTAACTCGATTAATTTTCACTGAAGAAGAATCTTTTTTAATTCATTTTAATTTAGTTGAAGACTTTCAATTAGATCAAATTTTACTCTATTCCGCATTGGGTATTTTTACAGCATTTATTTCATTGTACTTTACCCAAGTCTATTTTAAATCAAAACAATTATTTGCTACAATTAATACTCCTTTAAAAAAAGTATTTATAGGTGGAATTGTTGTCGGAATCTTAATTTACATTATTCCCCCTTTATATGGAGAAGGTTTTGGTTTGATTAATAACTTAATTAATAATAAAAAACCCGAATTAACTAGTTTTCAATCCTTTCAGAGTATAAGTTTAACTGATTGGGGTTTTATTATATTACTTTTTGTATTAATATTAGTTAAACCAATCGCAACTTCTTCTACTTTACATGCAGGAGGAATTGGAGGAATTTTTGGCCCAACACTCTTTATTGGAGCATCTGCAGGCAACTTTGTTGCACACTTTTTTAACAAAATAGGATTTGATGTTTCTATCAGTAATTTTACTTTATTAGGAATGTGTGGATTGATGGCTGGAGTTTTACATGCTCCCTTGACTGCGATATTTCTCATAGCAGAAATTACAGGGGGTTATGATTTGTTTATTCCTTTAATGCTTGTTTCTGCTATTTCTTTTGGAATTACGCGATATTATGTCTCTTATTCTGTTTATACTAAAGAATTAGCTGAAAAAGGGGACTTAATTACTCATAATAAAGATCAGGCAGTATTAACCACACTAGATGTACGAAGTGTTATTGAAAATAATTTCATTCCTATACACCCTGAAATGACCTTAGGCGAAATGCTTAAAAATGGAGTTGCTCACTCAAATCGAAATATTTTCCCTGTAATTAATGATAAAAGACAGTTCTTAGGTATTATTTTATTAGATGATATTCGCCATATTATGTTTGATCAAACTATGTATGATACGGTTAATGTTCAAACTTTTATGCACGAAGCTCCAGAAGTTATCTTTTTGGGAGAGGATTCTATGGAAAAAATTATGAAAAAATTTGAACAAAGTAAAGCCTGGAATCTACCTGTTGTCAAGAAAGATCTCTATATTGGTTTTATATCACGATCTAAACTTCTTACCGCTTATCGAGAACATTTGGTAACCAATTTTGACAATTAATACCCAAAATCAATCATTTCATAGAGTATAATTATATTTTTATCTATTTTTTTGAATAAAAAATAAATAAAAGTATGATATTTAGCATAACTTTAAAACAAAACATTATGCGACGCCATATTACTTCTTACTTTTTCTTCTTCATATTCTTTATAGCCAATGCTCAAGTATCTATAGATGAAATTCGAACAGACTTCTACCAAATAAAAACAGAAAAGCAATTAGATCTTTTTATTGAAAAAACTAAAAAATGTTCAAATCCAGAGGCCTTAGCATATTTAGCTTCTTCATTAATGTGGAAAGCTGAGTATGCTTTTTTCCCTACTAAAAAGTTATCTTTTTTCAAAAAGGGAAAACAATTACTAGAAAATTTAATAAATCAACACCCTAATATGATTGAAGCTCGTTACATACGGGCCTTATTAAAATCACAATCCCCTAAATTTTTAGGCTATCGCAATGGTTTTCAAGTAGATTTAAACTATGTTAAAAATAACTTAGCTGACTCAAATTTACCTAAACAATATAAAAATAAAATTACTTCTGTTTTAAAAGAATATAATCTTTTATAAACATAAATATAACCTCAACTTGTCTTTATTACATTAAGTAAAAAGCCTAACCAAAAATTTTGGTTAGGCTTTTTCTAATAGTTAATACAATGATATTAACGTTTTGTCACTTTAATAACCTTTTTCGCTGTATTCGATTGAATATTCACAAAATATATTCCCGATCTTAAATAGCCTGTATTTAGTACGATTGGCTGTAAAGAATATACTTTTTTAAGATTCTTCTTCAAGACAACGTTACCTGAGAAATTATACATTGTAATTTGAATATTTTCATCTTCATTATCAAATCGGATGTTCAATTGCTCATTAAAAGGTATTGGGTAAGCTTGAACTGCTATCTCTTCAACCACAGGTTTAGAATCACGAGTAACAGGTTTAGAATCTGTTCTTTCTAATTCTTGAGAAGGATTATTTACAATTGGTTTTATTGCTTCCCAATTTTCTCCTAAACTATTATCCGAATCTGTACTAATCAGCTTTAAATAATATCCTTGACCATCTGCTAATGGATTCCATGGATCTACATCATCATACTCAACTTCATCAATCGTTTCACCAGTAGCATTTTCCAATTTTATTAACTCCCCTCCATTTGATAATTTACCACCTGTCCATTCAAACTGTTCGTTATCTTGGAAACCTGGTAACATAGTCAAATCCTTAGCTAATACAATCGTCTCATCGCTAGCTACTCTAGTTCCTTGCGGGAATTCAAAATCAATTCCTTCCGTTATTTTATAACCTGAAACATCTAAATCTTCCTCTCCTGCATTCGTTAACAGTATAAATTCAGATTCTGTATCCAATGATGGATTATAATGAATACCTGTAAGCATCATTCCTGGTTTTGTTTTAAATTCAAAAGCATCTCCAGTTAGAGGTCCCCAATTATTTGTAGTAAAAGCTCTCACTACAATAGTAGCATCTTGTGTAAGTACTACTTCACTTCCTTTAAATTCAAAGGCATTTGGGGATATTTTCCCATCATCACCCATAGGATCTGATCCATCTAATGTGTAATAGGTCTTTGTATTTGGATTTAGATTTATAAAGTTCACTTTATTTCCAGTTCCATACTGAATAATAACAGCACTTAAAGAGTGTGTTAAGTCTTTTTGATCCCATTTATTAACCACATATTCAACTCTTTCTTCCATTTCTTCTTTAATTCGGGACAAATTCTTATTCCACTCTTCATAAGCATCTCTACTAAAGGCTTTATATGCAGCATCCATTTTATACGATACATCCAATTCTTTCTGAATACGATCTATCTTTTCATTCAAAATAGCAGCTGTTAATGCACCTCCTTCTTTTTCCATGTATTCTAAAACACGGTCTTTTATCATGGTCTTGAATTCAAGATTTCCAACCTTTGTATATTGTGTATTATTACTAAATCCTGCTTCACTAGTACCTATAAATGCTCCTGATAAACCTCCAGGTCCATTAATACTACATCCTGCACTATTCCATTTTCTTTCATAGTTCCCACAATTTACTCCAGTTTGATTCCATAAAGCACCATCTGTATCATTCAATAAGAAACGGAATTTGGTATAATTAGGAGCATCATTATGTCCTATAGCGTTTGCTTCATTTTCCATATCCATTAAAACATACATCATTAATTGTTTAATGTAACCATCAACATCTACCAATTCTTTTATTTTTTGGAAATCTTTATTTCGAATATAATCACGTACTTCATTCCATTTTTCTCTTGATCCATCTCCTGATTCTACTGTACCACTACTCCAATAACCATCTTTTAGATTTACTTCTGTGTAGTCATCATCATCTCCTCCAAAGTATTCTTCCATATTATTTGGATGGAAATCTTCTCTCATCGTTCGTACTCCATAATATCTTCCATTTAGATATAAATGAACCAAGCGAGTTGATAAAGCATAGGTATCCATTTCTTTAAAGGTATTCATAATCAATTTCTCACTTAATCTTGCATAACCAAGACCAAAAACATTGACTTGTGGACCATCTTCTCCTTCTTTTAGTTCCATTCTAGAAACATCTTCAGGTGGAAATGCATCATTTTTAACCTCATCAAAGAAATTATAGCTTGCTTTTTCTGCACCGTAATCCTTATTGAATTTTGATTTATAATTTCCACTAGATAAACCATATGACCAAGCTCCAAACTTTTTCGTTCCAGAATTACTAAAGAAAGTCTCATTATCTTCATCTAATTGATTATCAATAAATTCAAAACTAGTTTCTCTATAATTTCGATTAAAGCTCACTGAGTTTCCTGAAATGGATACAATAGGTAATTCATTTAAAGCTTCAGCATATTCTGCATCTGTAAGATTACTTTTATATTGCCATCCAGCTTCTTCTGATAAATTATTCTCTAAGAAATAACTATGAGAAATCATTTCAGAATATCCATTACTTGTATAGGCATATGCTTTTAGAACTGTATTTTCCTCAATTCTAATAGGGTTACCATTATAAGTAGTACCTCTTGTTTCTGAAGGATAAGAACCATCTGTTGTATATTTAATTGTTGCTCCATCAGTTGATGATAAAGTAACCGTAAATTCTGATGGATATACGCCTCTTTTTTTACTAAATTCTAAATTAACTTTTCTAGAAGAGTTAACATTCGTTTTATTAAATGTTGGTTCAATAAAAGTAATCCATTTACCTAATCCATCTGTATCTCTTCCATAAGATTGATCATAATCAAACTCAGGATAAACTACAGAGTCTTGAACTGAAATTTCATCATTAATTTTTCTTGATAAATAAATATTTTCACCTTTACTACTTAATTTAAAATCAAGATGCTTATTTCCTTCTTCAGGTGATCCATCTGCATACAATACTGTAAATCCTTTCGCTGGAATATAGATTTTCTTCAATTTATGCAGTTTTTTATCACTTTCTTTATCTGATAAATAGACATTCTTTTCTATATAAACAGGAAACTCATGGTCATTGTATAATTCAATCCAATCAGATCCTTCTTTTACAGTTCCAGAAGAAGCTACTTCATTAATATATATCTTATCCATCTTAGAAGCATCCATTTCTACTCCTTCAATTTCAGGACCTTTACCATTGTTTAAATACTCTATAACCAATCGAGGTTGATAATCTTCGCTACCATTTCGAGACCAAGCACGAACACGCTGTCCATTTCCTTCTAACTTAAAGGCTAAAGACTGACCTGATTCCCAACCTGACAAACGATTTTCATCTATAATATTTTTAAGGTTTGGTGTTCGATGTTTGGTATTACTACTATTCCATCTTTCTACATTCCATGAACTGGTAATATTGGTATATATTCTCCCTGTAAGATTTTGGTTTTTTGATGAGTAAGCTTCACTATTTTCTAATTCAGAAGAAATCGTTATTTCTGCTTCTCGTCCATCACTACCGTAAGAATAAAATTCAATATAGGCATCAGTTATTTCAGCATCTTTAGGAACTCTAACATCTTCAAATCGGATTCCAGTTGCCTGAGCTTCACCTCCTATGTCTTCACCTCCAATCTCTAAAGTACCATCACTTAATCTCATAGCACCTGTAGTCAAATGCTCTTCTACATCGTTATTAAAATCACCTGTATAAACGCGAATTGTTTCATCTAATGGAATTTCTCCTACACTTGGACCATTTCCATTTCTTAAATATTCTATAATCAATCGAGGTTGGTATCTTTCACTAGCATCACGAGCCCATGCTCTAGCATCTCCATTATCTCCTTCAAATTTAAAAGAAAGAGGATCATCAGATTTCCATCCATCCAATCGATTCTCATCTATAATTTCTTTAAGATTAGGTGTTCGATGTTTGGTATTACTTCTTGTCCATGCTTCTGTAGTCCATTTTACTCTTCGCTTTGTATAGTTTCTACCCGTTATATTTTGATTTTCATTTTTATAGATAACTGAATTACCTAATTCACTTTTAATCAACATTTCAGCATTTCTACTACTACTTCCATAAGAATAGAATTCTATATAAGCATCTTTAATTTCTACATCATCTGGTATTTTTACTCCTTCAAATCGTACCGCAGAAACTTGAGGTCTATTTCCATTTTTCCCTCCTAATTCTAACGCTCCATCACGTAAAGCTATTGAATTGGTCGTTAAATATTCTTCAGCATCGTTATCGTAATTCATCACATAAGTACGAACAATTTCTTCTAAAGGTTTTTCACTTACTGATGGACCTTCTCCACTTTTGATTCCTTCAATAATCAATTTAGGCTGATATTGTTCACTACCATTTCGAGCCCAAGCTCTTATTTCTCCTTCTCCTTCAAACATAAATGATAATGGATTTCCTGTTTCCCATCCAGATAATCGATTCTCATCTATAATTTCTTTAAGGTTTGCTGTTCTATACTTAATATTATTTTCTGACCAAGGTCCTGCATCCCATTCTATTCTTCGCTCCGTATACGTTCTCCCTGATATATTTCGATTTTCATTTTCATAAATAAATGAACTATCTACTTTTTCGCTTCTAATAGTTACTTTAACATTATTATTACTTGTATAATAAGAGTAAAATTCTATATAAGCATCGGTTATTTCTAAGTCAGCTGGTATTTCAACATTTTCAAATCGAAGAGCACTCATCTGCAATCGATCTCCTTCTCTTCCTCCTATATTTAGTACACCATCACCTAATGCTACAGCTCCTGTTGTCAAATATTCCTCTGCATCATTATTATATTGGATCGTTCTCGTTACACTATCATATGGTATAAAACCTATATTAGGTCCTTTATCATTATTCTTATACTTAATTATTAAACGAGGTTGATAACGCTCACTACCATTTCGAGACCAAGCACGTAAAGTTCCAGCATCTCCAAAACCTTCTAGTCTAAATGCAAAAGCTTGCCCAGACTCCCAACCTAAAATTCGATTCTCATCTATAATTTCTTTAAGATTGGGTGTTCGGTGCTTAACATTACCATCTGTCCAAGGTTCTACATCCCATTTAATTCTTCTTAATGAATAACTTCGACTAGAAAGATTTCTTAATTCATTTTTATAAATAGAAGCGTTTCCTAATTCTGATCGAAGTAAAATAGTCATATCATTATCACCATTTCGATCATAACTATAAGAATAGAATTCTATATAAGCATCTTCTATTTCTGCATTCTCTGGAATTCTAACATTTGCAAATCGAAGTCCTGTTATTTGAGGAGTACTACCATTTACACCTCCTATTTCTAAGGCTGCTTCTCCTAAAACTATAGCTCCCGTACTAAGATATTCTTCAGCATCATTATTATACTGACTTATATAAACTTTTGAATCTCCTTCTTCAGGAATATCACCTACATTAGGACCTCTTCCATTTTTAACATATTCAATAACCAATCTTGGTTGATAGCCTTCACTACCGTTTCGAGACCAAACTCTAGCCTCTGTATTTTCATCTCCTTCTAAAATAAATGCTAATGCATTTCCTGATTTCCAACCTGATAAACGGTTTTCATCTATAATTTCTTTTAAATCAGGCGTAACATATCTTGTATTTCCTCTCCATGATTTTGTAGTCCACTTAGTTTGACGTTTCGTTACATTTCTAAGTGTTATATTATTGATATTATTTTCAAAAATAGATGCATTTCCTAACTCACTTTTAATAACAATCTCAGCTGGGTTATCATTACTTCCATAAGAGTAAAATTCTATATAAGCTTTTGTTATTTCTACATCTGAAGGAATTATAATATTTTCAAATCGAAGTGCCGATACCTGTGGACGACTTCCATTTTTTCCTCCTATTTCTAAAACACCATCTCCTAATGAAACAGAACCTGTGGCTAGATATTCCTCTGCATCATTATTAAAATGACTTACATAAGTACGAATGGTTTCATCTAATGGTACTGGTCCTACACTTGGTCCTTGTTTATTATTTAAATATTTAACAACCAATCTTGGCTGATAGCCTTCACTACCATTTCTTGACCAAGCACGAACATTTCCTTCATTTCCTTCTAATTTGAATGATAATGATTCACCTGTTTTCCATCCTTCAAGTCTATTTTCATCTATGATTTCCTTTAAGTTAGGACTTCGATAACGCGTATTACTATTAGGCCAAGAATCAATATTCCATTTTACTTTACGTAAGGAATAGTTTCTATTCGTTATATTATTACGGCTATTTGTATAAATTGAAGCATTACCTAACTCTGTTCTAAAAATAATTTCCGTATTATCACTACTTGTTCCATAAGAGTAAAACTCTATATAAGCATCTTCAATTTGTGCATCTGAAGGGATGTCTATATTTTCAAATCGTAGCGCAGATATTTGTGGTGTACTTCCATTCTTTCCTCCTATCTCCAAAACACCATCTCCTAATGTCACCAATCCTGTTGTTAAATATTCTTCTGCATCATTATTAAAGTTACCTACATAAGTACGGATAGTTTCATCTATTGGTGCTGGATTTACACTTGGTCCTTTTCCATTATCCAAATACTCTATGACTAATTTGGGTTGGTATCTTTCACTACCATTTCTAGACCAAGCTCTTACCTCTCCATCTCCTTCTAGCATAAAAGCCAATGTTTGTCCAGGAGTCCAGCCTGACAATCGGTTTTCATCTATAATTTCTTTAAGATTTGAAGTTCTATATTTTGTATTACTCGATGTCCACGCGGTTGATGTCCATTGAACTCTACGTGTTGTATAATTTCTATTCGATATATTTTTTGTAGCATTATTATATACGGATGCATTCCCTAATTCATTCTTAATAATAATTTCAGCATTATTATTACTAGAACCATACGAATAAAATTCTATATAAGCATCTTGAATCTGTGCATCAGAAGGAATTGTAATATTCTCAAATCGCAAAGCTGTTTTTCGAGACATATTCCTTCCTATTTCTAAGGTAGAATTACCTAAACTAACTGCTCCTGTAGCTAAATTTTCTTCTGCATCATTTGAACCAGAAGTAATCAATTTGGTAACTTTTCTTTGATCTGTATTGTAATTGATAATCAATTTTGGGGCCTCACTACTTGATCCGTCATAAGATTCTACTGTAATTCCTCCTTCACCATTACCATCAAATTTAAAGCCTAAATCAGCATTGGTTAATTTCCCTGAAAACATACCCGTTATCAAAGAACTAATATTAGGTGTTCTATAAATTTCATCTGAACGGCTTCCATTTGTAATCCATGTTACAAAAGAAGTTGTATAATTTCGACTATTTACATCAGAAGCACTTGTATATTCCTTACAGTTTCCTACTTCTCCATAAATGTTAATAGAAGATTCACCATTTTCAGTTTCATCTCCTACAAATTCTATATAAGCGCTTGTGATTTCTGCATCAGAAGGTAATGTAATTCCACGAAAACGAATGTAAACTGCTTGTGGCTCACCGTCATATCCATGTAATTCTAAATCTCCACTTCCTCTACTGAAACCTCCATCATCTTCCACTTCAACATCATCATTATCATCTGATACTGAAATTTCCAATGTTTCTTGAGCATATGTCATCGTAATACCACAACATATGAAAAAGTAAAATAGAAAATTTTTCATAAATTCTTGATTTTGGGTTATTCTATAATTTAGAAAAACTAGAAAATAATCTATGCAAATGGTTCCTGCGATAGACTATTTTCTAGTTATTTATTAGTTTTGATCTATAATTTTAATTATTCAAATGAAATAGTACCTAATTCGATACCTCTTTGTAATAACCATATTAAAGTATTACAAGCATAACTTCCTCCTACATTATCATCACAAGTTCCTACATCATTAATTTCTCCAAAAACATTTTCATCTGCACTAAATACAAATGGAATTGTATCGGAAACAAAAGCTCCTGATTCAGTTAATTCTCTATCGTAAATTAACAAGTTCGTATACCCTGATGGTATAGCAGCAATATCAACCGTATAAGTATCTCCAAACATTTCAACTTTTCCTGTTACTGCATTTCCAGTATCAGCTCCTGTCATAATTGGATGTGTACTTCCTGATGTTGCTACAGAGTAATCTCCTGAACTAGCACTGTGTGTTTCTGTACTCGACATTCCAAAACCATAAGTAGAATCGGTTAAGAAATCATCACTACTATCTGATAAAAATAAAGTAGGTAATCTTTGATCCATTCGATCTCTAATTGCTTGTCTTTCTTCTGTACTACGACCTGGTGACCCTACAATTACTAATTTAGCATTCATTGTCAAATCATATTCAGTAGAAGGTATACTACTAATTTGAGCCGTAACAGCAGAAGTACTATCTGAATTAATATTCACTACAGTTCCATCTGTTAATGTAAAAGAACCTCCTAAAGAACCTAATAGTTTCCCTAATCCGGTTGCAATAGATGTACCTCCATCGTTTAATAAAACTACATCCCCATTCGTTAAGTCAATATCAATTGAAGGATTTCCTTCTTCTGCTTTGATATCATCTGAAACACATGTCCATTCTAAATCAGAAGTAGCCCATGTTGTCTTCTTTCCATTTAAACTATATACTTTCAAACAATGGTCTGTATAATCGTAAGCTAAAGTTCCTTCAACTGGATCTGTAATAGATGCCACATTTGAAACAATAGGCACTACCATACCTTTTGTGTTTCCTGTCGTTGTTTGAGAAGTTAGTAAGTTGTTTGTTAGGCTTGTCCCGTCTGTATTGATATCAAACGCTTGACGAGGACTGCTAGTACCCACACCAACTTGAGCTGACATAGTTGCGCCTAGCGCTAATGCCATCACTGAGTAAAATATTTTTTTCATATTCTAAAAATTTAAACTTTTTTGTTTTTCGGTTTATTTTAAAATCTTGGCAAACATAATCGCATTTACGAAAAAATTACAATAACATTATTTAGTTTTATATTAACAATGTTATATTTTTTTAAAACACTGATAATAAACAATTTAAACAATTTAAATCATTCATTCAAGCTCATATGTTATACTCCTGATAATATTATTTAAGCTGTATTCAACCATTCGTTTAATCTGATTTTGGAAGTTATTTGTAACTTCTCTCTAATCCTATGACGTTTAACCCCTACAGAATTTGCTGATACATTTAAAATATCTCCTATTTCTTTTGAAGAAAAATTGTATTTGATTAGAATACAATATTTTAAATCATTTTGAGTCAACGTTGGATTAACACTATAAAGCATCTCCACAAATTCAGGATACATTTCCTTAAACTTATCTAAAAACAAAGGATTGTTTGCTTTTATAAGACTCAGCAATAAATTTTGATCTTTTTTCTTCTTATCTTGCGTTACATCTGAAAAATTATCCAGTTGTTTCCGTAACTCATTTAATTCTTTTTCTTTTTTTTCCAGATCCATTCGATAATGATCTACCTGCTCTATTTTTAATTTAAATCTCTTTTCTTTTTGCATTAAAAAGTATACACAATATAAAATACATAAGATTAAAACTAAAAGAGTGCCTTGAGATATTAAAATAAGAGAAAGTTCTCTATCAAATGCTATACTAAAAAAAGAAAAATGTAAACTTTTAATAACCATATTTCACCTCCACCTTAATTCTTAATTAAATTTTTGTTTAAAAATAATTCAACTTTCATCCTATTGAATCCCTTTATATTCATAGGTTTATAGCTTTAAATTATTTACAAGGCAAAGGTAGAACCGAAAAAAAAAAGATAGAATAATCAAATATCAATTTTTCAAATCAAAAATGCAGTATTATTTATCGTTTGATTATATTTATACTTAATTTCATCTTTAAGATCAATCATTTTATAGATAAGCAATCTAATTTATTCGTTGAATTGTAATTTTTTGATAAAAATGTTCATCTTTTGTTTTATTTATATATTCAACTACAACCATTTTGTTATATAATATTTAATCATAAAAAAAGTGACTTTAAATATTTTAATTTAAAGTCACTTTTTAAAAGCTAATTTTATTTTCTAATATATATTACATATACATTCCTCCATTTACATGCATCACATCTCCCGTAACATACGCTGACATATCAGAAGCATAAAATATGCACGCATTAGCAATATCTTCTGGTGTACCTCCACGTTTCAAAGGTATATTTTCAATCCATTCTTCTTTTACATTTGCATCTAAAACCTCCGTCATTTCTGTTTCAATAAAACCTGGAGCAATAACATTACATCGTATATCACGTGATCCTAATTCTTGAGCAATTGATTTTGAAAAACCGATAATCCCTGCTTTAGAAGCAGAATAATTAGCTTGTCCTGCATTTCCTTTTACTCCTACCACAGATGCCATATTAATTATAGATCCTTTTCGCTGTTTTAACATAGGACGTAAAACTGCTTTTGTCATATTAAAGACAGAATCTAAATTTACTTTAATTACTTGATCCCAGTCTTCTTTTTTCATTCTCATTAGGAGATTATCTTTTGTAATACCGGCATTATTTATTAATACATCAATACTTCCAAATTCGTCAAGAATAGTCTTAATCAATTCTTGAGCAGCATCAAAATCTGCTGCATTGGACTGATAACCTTTAACCTTAGTTCCGTATTTTAATAATTCTTCTTCAACAATTTTGGCTTTTTCAACTGAGGAAGCAAATGTAAAAGCCACATTTGCGCCTTGTTTAACAAAAATTTCAGCTATCCCTTTTCCAATTCCTCGGGTAGCACCTGTAATAATTACATTTTTTCCTTGCAATAAGCTCATGTCTATACTTTCTTTCCGGCGAAGATAAATCTTTTCTATGAAATCCTAAACATTGTTATAGAAAGTTTTCTTTTTTAATTATGCACGAATATAAAATTTATATTACCCTCTATATGAAATAAAAATTATTACAAAATAAAATACCGTATTTTTTATTTTTATAATTATTTTTTATTATCTTTGCTATGAAGTTCAAATTAAAAACTACTTTAAGGTAGCTTTTTCATAGTTTAAATTAGTTAGGTTTTCTCCGTAAGCTTGCTTACGGAGATTTTTTTTATAATTCTTTCAATTAATATAGAAACTTGTTTAAACTCTAACTTAAATAATATCAGTAATTTGGATAGTAAATGTGTTTCAAACACTTTCGAAAAGTGTTTATAAAACACTTAATATCAATTGATTAAAAATTATTTTTTTCTTTTTCATACAAAAGAATTGACTTACTTTTGTTACACCAAAATTACTTTAAAAAATAATAGAATGACATTACACGATTCTTACGAGCAAGAATTAAAATCACAAACGGAAAGTAAAAAAACAACGGTTGAATTAATTAAAATCACTCACGATTTATGGTACGATAAATCAATTGAACTCGTATTATTTAGAAATCAAATCCTTGATAAAAGTGTAAATGAAATTATTGATCTACACAATTATGCAACTGATTTTGTTGAGAAAAAAATCACGGTTGATGATACTTTAAAAATTGCAAAAGCCATTCAAAAAGCAAATTTAAATCCATCTAGACTTGACTTAGGAAAATTAGCTTATGAATTTAACTTAGAAAACTCAAAAAATGCTATCACTTTTATTTCCAATAAATTAGATGGAGCTAAAACAACAAATGCTATAAAGCCTAGAGATACCGTATTATATGGTTTCGGTCGTATTGGTCGTCTTTTGGCACGTGAATTAACTAGTAAAGCAGGAAAGGGAAGTCAATTACGTTTGAGAGCAATTGTAACAAGAGGTGAAATTACACAAGAAGTTTTAGAAAAAAGAGCTTCTTTATTAAAAACTGATTCTGTTCATGGTTATTTTAAAGGAACTGTCTCTATTGATGTTAAAAATAAAGCCTTAATCATTAATGGAAGCACTGTTTACATCATTTCAGCTAATCAACCAGAAGATATTGATTATACTCAATATGGGATTCAAAATGCTTTAATTATTGATAATACAGGTGCTTTTAGAGATCACGAAGCTTTAAGTCGTCATTTAAAAGCCAAAGGGGCAGCAAAAGTATTATTAACTGCTCCAGGAAAAGGTGTTCCTAATATTGTTTATGGTGCAAATCATGAAGAAAATAGACCTGATGAAATCGATATTTTCTCAGCTGCTTCATGTACAACTAATGCTATTACACCTATTTTAAAAGTTATAGAAGATGAATTTGGTGTGGTTCATGGTCATTTAGAAACAATTCATGCATATACTAATGATCAAAATTTAGTAGATAATATGCATAAAAAATACCGTAGAGGACGTGCTGCAGGATTAAACATGGTCATTACTGAAACTGGAGCTGGACAAGCCGTTTCAAAAGCCTTACCTTCATTAGAAGGAAAATTATCTTCCAATGCTATTCGTGTACCTGTTCCTAATGGATCTTTGGCTATTTTAAATCTTCAAATTGAAAAAGAAACTACACTTGAACATCTAAATAATACAATTAAAAGATATGCATTAGAAGGTAAGCTAGTAGAACAAATTAAATACTCTATTGAAAACGAATTAGTTTCTTCAGATATCGTAGGTTCTTCTGCTCCTTCCATTTTTGATAGCAATGCCACCATTGTAAATAGTGATGGGAAAAATATTATTTTATATGTGTGGTATGATAATGAATACGGATATAGTCACCAAGTAATACGGTTAGCAAAACATATTGCTAAGGTTCGACGTTATACATACTATTAATTTTTACTTAACTCAAAAATTATTATGAAAGCTCCTCTTTTTAATTATAAAATGAGGAGTTTTTAAATTTAAAAAGTTAATTCTCAAAATATGTTATATCTCAAAATATGTTATAGTAATCTTCCTTACTTCCTACTTTTTCTTTTCTTTTAACATTGGAACAAATTTAAAATCTCCAAATTCCATTTTTTCAAATGACTTCTCTCCTGTTTTTAAAAAAGAAGTCATAATTTGATCTCCCTCTCCAATTGGAATTAATAACATTCCTCCAATTTTTAATTGAAGTAATAAATCTTTTGGTACAAAAGGTGCTCCTGCTGTCACAATAATTTTATCAAAAGGTGCAAAAGTTGGTAACCCTTTATAACCATCACCAAAAGTGATATATCGAGGTTGATACCCTAATCTTTTTAACAAATTTTTAGCTGTATCATGTAATTTTTTATGACGCTCAATAGAATATACTTTAGCTCCCATTTCAAGTAAAACAGCTGTTTGAAAACCTGACCCTGTTCCTATTTCTAATACTTTTTCATCTTGATGCACATCTAGTAATTGTGATTGAAATGCTACGGTATAAGGATGTGAAATAGTTTGCCCTTCACCAATTGGAAAAGCCTTATTTTGATAAGCAAAATCTTCAAAAGCAGAATTTAAAAACAAATGTCGAGGAATTGAATTAATAGCTTTCAAAACATTTTCATCTTCAATTCCTAATTGGCGTAACTCATCAACTAACTTTTGACGTAATCCTTTATGTTTATATGTATCGATCATATTTATTTTGCAAAAATAATTGTATTCTTCTTTAAAAGAAACTTTACCAACAAAGAAGTTATTCACATTTTAATTCTAATGACAATCTATTTTTTCTTATATTTAGAAATAGCTTAAAAAAACTAATTGACATCATGGAACAAAAAAATACAATTAACAGACGAAAATTTATTAAAAACTCTTCTATTTTTACTCTAAGTACTGGAATTCTCACTTTATCACATACTAAATTCACCAACTCTCCTACTTCATCTATAGAAGAACTCAATATTGTTGGACCTAAAAAAGGATTTACACCCCAAATAGGAACCTTAGTCTCCATGCTTAACTGGATGCGTTACGTTATTATATCACCTGTTAAAGGAATGTCTGTTGATGATTTAGATTACTTATTGGATCAAAAATCTAATTCAATTGGTGCCATGTTATGGCATTTAGCGGCTACAGAGCGTTATTATCAGATTCATACTTTTGAAAATAAAAAATGGGGAGATTGGTCTCAAGAAGATAAAGATATGTGGAGTATTGCTTCCAGTCTAGGAGACAAGGGACGGGAGGTTATTAAAGGACATGATTTAGATTTCTATTTAACAAAGTTAAAAAAAGTTCGAGAACACACTTTAAATGAGTTAGCAAAACGTGATGACGAATGGTTGATGAAAGTCGATCATGATTGGTATTGGGGGCCTACAAATAATTATTGCAAATGGTTTCATGTATGTGAACACGAATCTAATCATAACGGCCAAATTAAATTTATTAAAAGTCGTTTACCTTCTTCTAAAAAAACCAATAGCTGATACAATTAAAAACCGTATTTTTGTATTATTAATTTTTTTTTGTGTTTGAAGAATATTTTGTTGACGTTATATTACCTTTACCATTAAAAGGTACTTTTACTTATAAATTAGAAGAAGAGGAATTTAATGCCCTAACTATTGGGTGTAGAATCGCTGTTCCTTTCGGCTCAAAAAAAATTTATACAGGATTGGTTTATCATTTACATCAAAATAAACCTGAACTTTATAAAGCTAAACCCATTCAACAAATTCTTGATTCTGCTCCTATTGTTACAGAAAAACAAATTCGTTTATGGGAATGGATTTCTGATTATTACATGTGTTCCATTGGAGATGTTTTTCGTCAAGCCTTACCCTCAGCTTTAAAAGTAAATAGTGAAACTTTTATCAAACGAAATGATCATCCAGTTGATGAAAAACTAACCAAAGAAGAAGGCTATATCTTAGAAATTCTAGCAAAAAAATCAAGTGTTTCGGTTGAAGAATTAGCTTCAACATTAGATAATCGATATATCCTCAAAATAATAAAACAATTATTAGATAAAAATTTAATTGTTATTGATGAAAAACTAAAACAAAAATACGTTCCTAAAATTGAAAATTATGTCCGATTTAATGAGGATTTAAAAAATAACAAAGAAGCTTTTTCAGAAGCTTTTCTAAAACTAGATCGAGCACCAAAACAAAAGGAGATCGTTATGCGATTGTTAACTTTAGAAGCTGAAAACAAACCCATTAAAGCTTCTAAAATCATTAAACTCACTAATACCTCACACGGTATTCTCAACAGTTTAGTTAAAAAGAATATTCTCAACATTTATCAATTACAAACCGATAGAACATACACAGAAGAACAAGAATTACAACCTATTTTTTCTCTATCTGATGCTCAAGAAAAAGCATATCAAGAAATCCATCAATCTTTTAAAGAAAATGACATTTCCCTTCTATATGGCGTTACAGGAAGTGGAAAAACAGAAATTTATATTCAATTAATTCAAGACACTTTAGCAGAAGGTAAACAAGTTTTATTTTTATTACCCGAAATTGCCATATCAACCCAATTAATTTACCGTTTAAAACAATTTTTTGGTAATGATGTAGGTTATTATCATTCAAAATTCAATAATCAAGAACAAGTTGAGTTATGGCTTAAAACATTTCATAATCAATATAAAATTTTAATCGGAGCTCGTTCTGCTTTATTTTTACCTATAGAAAATTTAGGTTTAATTATTGTGGATGAGGAACATGAAGGAAGTTTTAAGCAAAATCAACCCAACCCTCGCTACAATGCTCGTGATACAGCTTTGGTGTGGGCTAAGATTCACCAAGCCAAAACTTTACTTGGATCTGCAACACCTTCTTTAGAAAGTTACTACAATAGTAAAAACGGAAAATATGGTTTTGTTGAATTAAAACAACGTTATGGAAACGTTTTAATGCCGGAAATTCAAATTATTGATTTACAAAAAGCATATAAAAAGAAAGAAATTCAAGGGCATTTTTCTGATATTTTATTGAATGAAATTCGAGACAATTTAGAGCAAAAAAAACAGATAATTATTTTCCAAAACCGTAGAGGTTATGCTCCCGTTGTTGAATGTCAAACATGTGGGCACACTCCACATTGCCCTAATTGTGATGTTTCTTTAACCTATCACAAAGTATCTCACCTATTAAAATGTCATTACTGTGGTCATACGCAAGCACAACCTAAATTTTGTCCTTCATGTCATGGTTTTAACCTAGATACCAAAGGTTTGGGAACTGAACAAATTGAGCAAGAATTAAGTCTTTTATTTCCCAACCATAAAATTGGACGAATGGATGCTGATACAACAAAAGGGAAACATGGTTTTGAAAAAATCATACATGCTTTTGAAGCTAGAGAAATTGACATTCTAGTTGGGACTCAAATGGTTGCGAAAGGATTGGATTTTGATAATATTGGATTAGTAGGTATTTTAAAAGCCGATACTCTTTTAAATTATCCAGATTTTAGAGCTCATGAGCGTGCCTTTCAACTTATGACACAAGTTGCAGGAAGAGCTGGTAGAAAAAAAGATCGAGGAAAAGTTTTAATTCAATCTTTTAATCCTGAACACAATATTTTACAACAAATTTCGATATATAATTATAAGGAAATGGCAAAAGAAGTGCTCTATGAACGACGCCAATTTGTTTATCCTCCTTTTAATCGAATGATTATCTTGACTTTAAAGCATAAAGATCAAGTAAAATTAGATGTTGCTTCTAATTTATTAGCTCAACATTTACAAAAATCATTTGGAGAACAATTATTAGGGCCTGAAACGCCTCCTATTGCTCGAATAAAAAACCTGTATCATAAAAGGATATTAATTAAATTAATCAATCCTAAAAAAATTGTATCTGCTAAAAAGTATATTGAACAAATTTTAGAAAATTTTAAAACAATAAAAGCTTACAGGAGCATCCAGATTATAGTGGATGTTGATCCGTATTAAATAAAATGAATACTAAAGCTCAATTAATAGAACATTTTAGAAAAGATCATAATTTAACCACTTCAGACATTGATAAGATCCTTCCTTTTTTCAAGTATCGTACTTTTGAAAAAAAAGAATTAATTATTAAAGAAAATGATCAGGTAATCAGCCAATTTTATATAGTAAAAGGAGCTATTGCAGCTTATCAAACTGATTTAAAAGGAAAACAACATACCATACAATTTGCTATTGATGATTGGTGGATTAGTGATTATAACGCTTATTATAATGATCATATTAGAGCTACGTTAACTTTAAAAGCTTTAGAGAAAACTCATGTTTTAGAAATAAAACGAACCGATTTGGAAAATCTTTTCATTCAAATACCTGCTTTAGACAGTAATTTTAGAAAACGATATGAAAAAGCATTTACAAAACTTCAACAACGTGTCTTATCTAATTTAATTAAGACTCCTTTTGAACGATATCAATCTTTCGTAAAAGAATATCCTAAAATAGAACAAAAAGCACCTAACTATCAACTAGCCTCTTTTCTAGGAATGACTCCTGAAACTCTAAGTAGAGTGCGTAAAAAGATCATTTCTTGATTTCAATCAATTTTTTTATTATGAATGCATCATAAATTTGTACTAAAATTAATTTAGTATGGATATTTCGTTAGAAAGGGCGAAGGAAATTATTGAAAAAGCCAAAATAGAGGCCAATAAACTTGGTGTAAAAATGGATATTGCCATTGTTGATTCAGGTGCTAACTTAAAAGCTTTTGAACGTATGGATGGTGCTTGGCTTGGTTCTATTGACATTGCTATAAAAAAAGCCAAAACTGCTCGTTATTTTAATATGAATACTGGTGCTATTGGTGAATTATCTCAACCAGGAGGAGCATTATATAATATAGAACACTCTAATCATGGTTTAATTTCTTTTCCTGGAGGAATTCCTATTAAAGATACAGAAGGAAATATTATAGGCGCTATTGGCGTATCAGGTTCAACTGTTGAAGATGATCATCAAGTGGCTAATGCAGGACTATCATAAAAAACTACTTTTTTAAATAAAGTAAAATTACTAATCTAACAAATTACACACCCCACTTTAAAAAGGTCTTAGTAAATTCTAAGATCTTTTTTTATACTCAAACTCAAACCCTTTATTAAATTTTAATTTACTGATTTTCAAACATATAAAAGTAAAAACTTATATTCATGCATTTAAATTAAGTATAACAATATTTTCTAACTATATTTGCCCAAACAAATAAATTAATATGAAAAAATTATTTTTTATAGTATGCTCTTCCATACTATTAATGCTCACAAGTTGTAAGGTTAATGAACAACCTGAATATGAAAGAATGGAGAATATAAAAGTAACAAAGCTGGGATTGAAAAACATTCAATTACAAGCCGATGCTGTATTTAATAATCCAAATGTATTAGGAGTTACTATTAAACGATCAGACATTGATGTTTTTAAAGACAGTATTTATTTAGGTAAAGCTAAATCTCCAAGTTTTGAAGTAAATAAAGAAAGTGAATTCAGTATACCTTTAACCATAGATTTTTCTCCTAAAAAAATTATTAAAGAAAAAGGATTCCTAGGGAATGTATTAAGTACTGTTTCTCAAAAAGAAATGAACATAACATATAAAGGAACCATTACATTAGATGTTTTAGGTATTGAATATGATTATGATTTTGAACATACAGAACCTATTGTATTAAAAAAAGAGAAATAAAATAATATCTGATTAACAAGATTTTGTAAACTGTAAATGCTTTTTTTTAAGAAGTATTTACAGTTTTTATTTTACAATAAAGTAATTTAATTCTTTTTAAATGGATGTCTTTGTATCCAATTATCTTTAGGTTTAATAAATTTAAAAATAGAAAAGATGGCTTTATTTAAAACTGGATTTTCATATTTCATAAAACCTTCCATTTGATATGGAACAGCTCCCAAACTACTTTTAATTTCTAAAGCTGTTCGTGCATAAATAATATCGTTCATTTTTTCTTCAATCCCTATTTCAACCATATCAAGTAACATATTAAAATACAATTGATATTCTTTATTACATTTGGGACAATAACCTAAAAAATGTGTCACAACCCTATTCTGATCTAAAATAACGGTAAAAAATCCTACAATTTCACCTTCCAAAAAATAAGCTACCAAACGAAATTCTTCATTTAAATTTCGTTTCATTTCTTCAAAATAGTTTTCATTTAAAATAAACGTATTAAAGGAAGCATTATCTGAAACACTTTTATATAATTTAAAAAGGGTTGTTTTATACTTTACTATTTCTGAATACGATAAGGATTTTTTCTCAAGAGCAATAATTTTCTTCCTAGCTGTTGTAACTCTCGCACGGTATTTCTTTTTCATAACAGCTGCATAATCTGTCAACGAGTTCCATTCTGAGTTCAAATGTAAAATCATATTCGGTTCTACATAATAGGAGTGGTTTTCATCATTTTTTAAGGCTTCAAAATCATACTTTTTATACTCAAAAAAATCTTTCAATAATGTTAAGTTAGGTTTAAACTCTGTTCTTTTAAAATCGCAAATAGCCTTATACCATAGATTTAATACTTCTTTCTCTGAAATTAAACTAGAATCAAAATAATAACTATGTTCACCTGTTAACATTAAATTTCCTCCCACTAGTACATCTAAATTAAATAATTTAGGGATAGTCGTTTTAAAAAATTTATCTATAGAAAATAAAAAACCTTTTCCTTTTGAAAACTTAGGACGATAGGCTTCTGAAGCTTTAATTCGAGTTGTTTGAAATAATGCCGTACCAATTAGTCTTTTTTCTTTATAAAACCCTACAAAATATAGTTTCATTCCTTTAGGAGTAGTTTTCTCTAAAGTATAAAGGTATCTCAATGATAAAAACAAATCTTTCGTAGCTACTAACCGATCCCAATCAATAGGGATATCGGATACTTTCTTCCAAAGTTTGTATGAAAACACTTCCTCATTTGTAGTATCGATAACTTTTTCCTCTAAAACTATATCTGTACTCATTAATCCTTAATCTGATGCAAAAATAGGTCTTATTATTTTGTAAACAAAATTATTATAGTTATATTCCTTTTACAAAAAAAAGGCTACCAAAGCAGCCTTTTTAAATGAAAAAATCAATTTTGAAAATTACACAAGTGGGTTATAATTTGTCCAAATTTAGTAAAGTATTAACATAAAAACAAATAATTTATCAAAAAGTATCCCAAAAAAATCAATTTTTAGATGAAGTACTTTTTTACAAGCATAAATTACATAAACTATTGATATATAATTATATAATACCTATATGTAATTATTGTTTTTTAACTAAAAAAGGTTGTTTAAATATATAAACAACCTTTTTCTATATGTTCGAGGTAAACTTAGAAACTTACATCCATTCCTAACTTTATTCCAAATTTACTTATATCAGGATTATCTAAATAATTCCCTCTCCAGTTAAAATCAATTCTAAAGAAACGAATATTTCCAAATCCAATATTTTCAATACCAAAACCATATTCATAATAAGGTTTATTATTCGAAAATCCATAATCACGAATATCATTTCGTAATTTCTCATCTGCAATCATATTCAAATTATCATTTGATAATTTCCCCCAAGCACCTCTTAAGAAAAAGACTTCACGTAATTTCCATTTTTTAAACAATGGAACACGACCTAATAAACGTCCCCCTAAATGATGCTCAAATTGCAATGTAGCGTAACGATCTGTAACGAATTCATAAAAATTCATTAAACCAAAAGTATTTTCTACATAACCATATGACTGGTTTGCAGGTATAATATTCATTAATGATAAAGGAACATCTCCTACCGTCTTTCCTAAGGTAATTGTAGTTTCTAATTTTCCAAACGTATTTAACAAAATAGGTTGTTTATAGAAAAACTCCATTTTATCATATTCAAAATCAGAATCAATGACTCCTTTTAATCCTTTCGAGTATTTAAAAATAATGGTAGGATACACTCCAACTTGATCATGACTGTAACGCTCTACTCCAACTCCAGTATATTTTTTTCCAGGTTCTGCTGAAAACGAAATACCAATACGAGAATCGGTTAGATTATCAAATGATGGTGCAGTATGAGTTGGATCTGGTTCTAAATAATAACTTGAATTAAAATTAGGATGAGCTGATTTAATCGTTTGATAAGTTCCATCAAGACGTAAAACAGCATTTGTTGCTAATTCAAAAGAGGTAAAAACATTGGTTTTATTTACTGAACTCAATTTATCATTTGTTCCACTTGTCAAAATGGAAGATGATCCAAAGGAACGCGTCACAATTCCTTCATCAGAAATTAATTGAGCTCCTAATTGTTCAATATCTCTTTTAGTTCCCAAACCTACAATCCAACGATTAGGTTTACTTAGCATATACTTACCTTCTAAACCGTATTTAAATTGCTGATCTTTAAAACCATATGCTAAATAAGAATTTAACCTCCAACGATCATTTTGTCCAAAATAAGTTCTTAAACCTCCTCTTAAACGTAAGCCTTCTACTTCATTTATACCTATACTTGAATAAATACTTCCATATTCAATTTTTCCCATATTAATATAACCTGATGTAACTGTTTCTACAAGGTCTACTAATCGGTTAAAACGTGGGATTTTATTTAAACTATCTAGAGTTTCATATATTCCTCCTTCATCATTATCTAATGCTTCATGACGGCTTTCAGCCCAATATTCATCTGACTTATTAAAGGTTTCTTCTTCATTTTTATAAGGATCCACTTTTACATCATAAAAAGTTGACGGTCTACCTGAATCAAATTTATAATCTTTATACATACGCGTTTTATGTGCGTACATACCTTTTGCATTTTTTTTCTTACTAATTAAAGATAAATCTAATAATGCATAATCTGATTTTGGAATAAATATAGAGTCATTCAATACCTCATATTCCTGTTCTATATAAACATTCTTAACAAAGTTTACATTAATTTCTTTAGTAGCCTGTAAATCAATTTCGCTCACTGCCCATAATTCATCTACTATCCAAACGGTTCCTTTAAAGGTTAAATCAGTCTCATTTTTAGGAAAATACTTAATTCGATACGTTTTTCTTCCATCGACAAAAGCAGAATCTACCAATTGGTATTCATAAAAACTAAACCCATTGGTTGCTAAAGGGCTAGCAAAAGGCTTATTGAATAGTACAATTTGATTATCATAAACATTAAAATCAGTATACAATGTTTTTACGGTACCTATTAAAGCATATTTATTTTCAAACCCAGAAGCCTTATTTGCGATCAAATCTTCTCGAACTTTTTCAGGATTATTTTGTCCATAAACCTTTGAAATAGATTCATTTAAAAATACAGGTAGATAAGCTCCTCCTGTAATTCTAGAGGTATCAATTTTATCAAAAACAAATTCAAAATTTTTAAACAGTTTACTTTTCATAAACTGACTGTCAATATTATTAATATCAAATTCTATTTTTTCATATTTTTCATATTCATAATCATCTCGCATTTTTAATCCGTTATGTTTACGATGTTTCCAAACATTTTTTAAAATTCGATAGGCAGGATTTTCTCTTTTTGATTTGTATTTTATTCTTTTTCCTACAACAGCAACTTCTCCAATTGATTCGCTATCATCCTCAAAAGCTTTTACTTTCACTTCTATTTCTTGGTATCCTTTTTTAAGCTCGACAACTTGGTCTTCAAAACCTACAAAAGTTACTTCTAATTCAGGAAAAAAATCGTCTGACTCAATATAAAATGCTCCTTCTATATCAGAAACAACACCTATATTGGTATTTTTAAAATATACATCTGCATAAGGTAAAGGTTCTCCTTCTTCGTCTAAAACGACTCCTTTTACCTTTACTTGCCCCTCTAAATAAGTTCCTAACAGTAAAATTAGTGTTAATACTATTGTTTTTTTCATTGTAATTTTTTCATATTTAGCTTAAATAAAGCTAAGATGCAAAGATAGTTAAATTATATTAAAAGCTAAAAAGCCATTCATAATAGAACGGCTATATCTATCATTTATTATATCTGATTTTTTATTCTCGATTTTTTCCCATAAACACACTCACTTTTGGACTCATAGGATTACCTGATGCTCGTCTAAAAACAACCAATTGTCCTGTATGATAAAGGGCATCTGATATAGGACCATTTAGTGTATGCCAAAAAGGGAATTTCTTTTCACCACTTTGTGTTTCGAAAACAATATCATAAGAAGCCATATCTTTTTCTGTCTTTTCTAAGAACAATTGACTCGCTTCATACAGATTCTGTAAGGTCTTCTCTCTAAGTTCTACTAATGAAAGGTTTTTATAATCAAAATACCCCTTATTTACTTCTTTTTTTGAAATATTTTGAATCATTTCAGATAATTCTGCTATATGATATAAAGTTTCTTGTGCACTTTTCCCATCTTCAGAAGGTTTATAATCTAAATCTTCTTGTCTTAAACTATCAGTTGCCCAATAATACCGATAACCCAATCCGTCAATTAAACGAGAAACAATACTTCCAGAAGTATATGCTTCTGGATATTCTGGAATTTGCTTATAAGTCTCTACTTTTGTTGTATTTTGTCCATTCATACTTATAAAAATAAAAAGTAAAACAAATAAAACTATATTTTTCATTTGATATTATTTTTTAAAAAAACCTAACAAATTATTAAAATCTGTTAGGTTAAGTTATATTCTTATTTTACGTTACTTAAAATGCGTAATCATTTTTATCAATTAATTCTTTAGCAATGATTTTACGTAATTCATAAGGATTAGGTGTATTAGCATATTTTGTAAAACGCTTTAATCCCATTAACATCATACGTTGCTCATCTCCTTCTACAAATGAATGTAAGGCATTTTTACCTGCTTTATTGATAATATCAATTGCGTTATAAAGATTTAATTGGGCTAATGCAATTTGATGCTTTGCAGCTTCTTCTCCTTTAGCTTCTGCTGTTTGTGCTGCACGTAAAATTGCTGATTCAGCCATATACGTTTCAATTAACATATTGGATATATCCGTTAATAAAAACTGTTGCTTTTCTAAATCCATCATAAAAGTTTGAACCGCTTTCCCTGCAATCATCAAAATAGCTTTACGTAATTTAACGATCATATCCTTTTCTTCTGCTAATGTTTCAGAATAATCAGGCGTTTCAAAAGAAGGTATTCCCATTAATTCTTTTCCAACAGCTGTAGCAGGTGTCATTAAATCTAATTGACCTTTCAATCCTTTTTTAACTAGCATTCCTACGGATAATAAACGATTAATTTCATTAGTTCCTTCGTAAATACGAGCAATACGAGCATCACGCCAAGCCGCTTCCATTGGTGTATCTTCTGAGAATCCCATTCCTCCGTAAATCTGGATTCCTTCATCTGAAACAAATTGAATTGCTTCAGAACCATGCACTTTTATCAATGCACATTCTACAGCAAACTCTTCAAATGCTTTTTTCTCAGCTACTTCATGAGAATCTCCAGCTGCAATATGCTCATCTGTTGCTTTTTCTATATCATAAGCTGCACGGTATGATCCTGATTCACTTGCAAACGTTTTAGAAGCCATTTCCGATAGCTTATATTGAATTGCTTCAAAATTAGCAATAGGTGTTTTAAATTGGATACGCTCATTTGCATATTGAACTGCATTTGAAATCACACGACGTTGTGCATCTAAACAAGCTGCTCCTAATTTAATACGACCAACATTCAATACATTCAAAGCAATTTTAAATCCTTCTCCACGCTCACCTAGCATATTTTCAACTGGTACTTTAGTATTATTAAAAAATACTTGACGTGTTGAAGAAGCACGAATTCCTAACTTATGTTCTTCCTCTCCCATTGTAATTCCATTACTCGCTTCATTTTCCACAATAAAACCTGTAATGTTTTTATCATCTTCAATACGAGCAAAAACGATTAATACATCGGCAAAACCGGCATTTGAAATCCACATTTTTTGACCTGTGATTTCATAATATTTACCATCATCTGATAAAACAGCTTTTGTTTTTCCTGAATTCGCATCAGATCCAGCATCAGGTTCTGTTAAACAATAAGAACAAAAATGTTCTCCCATTACAATCTTAGGTAAATATTTTTGTTTTTGTTCTTCATTTCCATAATAAGCAATTGGTAAAGTACCTATTCCTGTATGTGCACCAAATGCAGTAGCTATTGAACCTGTTGCTCCAGAAATATAATCACATACCAACAAAGTAGATGTAAAACCCATTTCTAAACCACCAAATTTTTCAGGAATAGAAACTCCTAAGAAACCTAGTTCACCTATTTTACGCATTACTTCTTCTGTAAAATCGTAATCTTTTTTCTCAAATCGTTCTTTATGTGGCCAAATTTCTCTATCAACGAATTCAATTGCTGAATCACGCATCATTTTTTGTTCTTCTGAAAAATCTTCTGGTGTAAAGATTTTCTCTACTTGTTTTATTAAAAACTCTCCTCCTTTGGTTCTCATATTTATTTTTTTTAGATGGTTGAAAAAAGAGTAAAGAAAAAAGATTTAACCTTTACCTTTTTTCTTTTCATCTTTTTTATTGTTTGTTGTTTAATCAATTAATTCAAAAATAGAAGCAGCTCCTTGCCCTGTTCCTACACACATGGTTACCATACCATATTTATCTCCACGTTGTCTCATCTCATCCAATAATTGTACAGTCAATTTTGTTCCTGTACAACCTAATGGGTGTCCTAGCGCAATGGCTCCTCCATTCACATTCACTTTTGATTCATCTAAGCCTAATTCACGTATTACAGCTAACGATTGTGATGCAAAAGCTTCATTCAATTCTATTAAATCGATATCCTTTAGTTCTAAACCTGCTTGTTTTAATGCTTTAGGAACTGCATAAATTGGTCCCATCCCCATTATTTTAGGCTCTAAACCTGCTGCAGCATAAGCTAATAATTTAGCTTCTGGTTTTAAATTATGTTCTTTAACAAATTCTTCAGAACAAACTAAAACAAAAGCTGCTCCATCTGACATTTGTGATGAATTGGCTGCTGTAACAGAACCTCCTGCGGCAAAAACAGGTCTCAATTTTGCTAAGGTTTCCATAGATGATCCTGCACGAGGTCCTTCGTCAGTATCAAATACTTTCGTTTCCGTTACTTTCTTACCTCCTTTCAGATACGTTCTTTCTACTTCAATCGGAGCTATTTGATTTTTAAAACGTCCTGTTTCTAATGCTTTTAATGCTTTTTCATGTGATTTTAAAGCAAATGCATCTTGATCTTCTCTCGAAACATTAAAACGTTTTGCTACTTCTTCGGCTGTTAACCCCATTCCAAAATAATAATCAGAATGTGATTTGGCAACCGTATAATCTAATGCGGGTTTATTTCCTGTCATGGGAACAGAAGACATACTTTCTACACCTCCTGCTAAAACACAGTCAGCCATTCCAGATACTACTTTTGAAGCTGCAATTGCAATAGCTTCTGAACCTGAGGCACAAAAACGATTTACAGTTACACCGGGTACTGTATCTATTTCTAATCCCATTAAAGAAATTAAACGGGCAATATTTAAACCTTGTTCTGCTTCTGGCATCGCATTTCCTACGACAACATCTTCTATTTTAGATTTGTCAAAACCTTCTGGCAGCTCACTGATTAATTTTTTAATTACATCAGCAGCTAAATCGTTCGGGTGTACAAATCGTAAAGATCCTTTTGGAGCTTTAGCTACTGCTGAACGATATCCTTTTACTATATATGCTGTTTTCACTTTATTTAATTTTTAATTTTTAAAAAATTAGATTTTCACCTTCTAATTTTCATCCTTTTAGTTACGTAATGGTTTTCCTTTCGTTAACATATGCTGAATTCGTTCTAATGTTTTCTTTTCAGCACATAACTCTACAAAAGCCTGTCTTTCTAAATCTAATAAATACTGCTCTGAAACAACAGTTGCTTCTGATAAATCACCTCCTGACATTACATTTCCTAACTTCTGAGCAATTTTATTATCATGTTCTGAAATGAAGCGTCCATCTTCCATACTATCCACTCCTACTCTAAACATAGCTAAAGCTTGTTTACCTAAAACTTTTCCTGACATCTTAGGAGGTTGTGTATAGCCCTGTTCATACATTAATAAAGCATGTTTTTTAGCAATCAAAATCTGCTCTGCTCTATTCACTACGATCACATCACGTCCTTTTTTCAAATATTTCATATTCATAGCTTCATAAGCAGACGTTGCTACTTTTGCCATTCCTATATTTAAAAAGGCTTCTTGTAAGCGATTTAACTCTACATCTCCTTTTTCAGCATCTTCTAAAGCACGTAATGCCATTTCCTTAGATCCACCACCACCAGGGATCACTCCAACTCCAAATTCAACTAATCCCATATACAATTCTGCATGAGCTACTACTTTATCTACATGAAGACACGTTTCGCAACCTCCTCCTAATGCCATATTATGAGGTGCAGCAATTACTGGAATTGAAGAATAGCGTAAACGCATCATCGTATCTTGGAATGATTTTACTGCAAAGTTTAATTCATCATATTCTTGCTCAACCGCCATCATAAAGATCATTCCTAAATTGGCTCCAACTGAAAAATTATCTCCTTCGTTAGCGATAACTAATCCTTTATAACTTTCTTCTGCTAAATCAATTGCTTTATTCATCGCCTGAAGTACTTCTCCTCCTAATGAATTCATTTTAGAACGGAATTCTAAATTTAAAATTCCATCTCCTAAATCGATAATATTCGCTCCTGAATTACTCCAAATCGTTTTTGCTTCACGGATATTCTCTAAAATGATAAAGTTTTCTTGTCCTGGAATTTCTACAAAGGCTTTTTTCTCTAAATTATAATAGCATTTATTTCCTGCTTCGTTTACTTGATAAAAAGAATCTACACCAGCAGCTGCCATTTCTTCAATCCATTGAGCGGGTTTAAAACCTTCAGCTTTTGACAATTCCAATCCTTTTTTCAACCCAATAGCATCCCAAATTTCAAATGGTCCATGTTTCCAACCAAATCCACCTTGCATGGCATCATCAATTTTATAATAATCATCAGAAATCTCTGGAATACGATTCGAAGCATAAGCAAATAATCCTGAAAAGGATTTTCTATAAAACTCACCTGCTTTATCTTTTCCTCCAACTAAAACTTTATAACGATCTTTAACTTCATCAATTGTTTTAGTTAATTCCAGTGTTGGGAACGAAGCTTTTTTAGAAGGTTGATATTCTAAAGTATCTAAATTTAATTCTAAGATTACTTTTTTACCTTTTTCGTCTTTCGACTTTTTATAAAATCCCTGTCCTGATTTTGATCCTAACCAACCATTATCTAATAATTTCTGAAGATAGTCTGGTAAAGCAAATGTTTCATGCATTTCATCATTTGGAGCTGCCTCATATAAACCATTTGCAACATGTACTAATGTATCCAACCCTACTACGTCTGCAGTACGGAAAGTTGCTGATTTTGGACGCCCAATCACAGGCCCTGTTAATTTATCAACTTCAGAAACTGTTAACCCTAATTCCTTTACTGAATTAAATAGGTGCATGATTCCAAAAATTCCAATACGATTTCCTATAAAAGCGGGAGTATCTTTACATAAAACAGTCGTTTTACCTAAAAACTTCGAACCGTAACTCATATGAAAATCAATCACTTCTTGAGATGTTTCTTTAGTAGGAATAATTTCCAATAACTTCAAATAACGAGCTGGGTTAAAGAAATGAGTCCCACAAAAATGCTTTTTAAAATCCTCTGAACGATCTTCAAGCATTAAATTAATAGGTATTCCTGATGTATTAGAAGAAATCAAAGTTCCTGGTTTACGGTGTTTTTCAATATTACCAAACACAAGTTTCTTGATATCTAATCGTTCTACAACTACTTCAATAATCCAATCAACTTCTTTTATTTTAGATAAATCATCTTCTAAATTCCCAACCGTAATCCGACTAGCAAATTTTTTATCATAAATAGGTGATGGATTAGATTTTAATGCTTTTTGTAAATTATCAGATGCAATTAAATTACGCACCTGTGGATGATCTAAGGTTAATCCTTGTGCTTTTTGTTTAGCTGAAGGCTCTTTTGGTAAAATATCTAGTAATAAGACTTCTACTCCAATATTAGCAAAATGGCAGGCTATACCTGTACCCATAATACCAGAACCGACTACTGCAACTTTACGAATTCTTCTCATTTTTTTGGTCGAATATTTGGTTGTTATCTATTAAATTATGAATAGTGGTTACGACTTCGAAAAAATGTTTCATTTTTTCTTCATCCACTATATCTCTTATTTTATTATTAAATGTTAGTACTGTTCCTTTTGATACTTCTCGCATTTCTTGTCCATAATCTGTCAAACAAATTAATACACTACGTCCATCTTCTGGATTTGGTTTACGAACAATTAAACCTCTTTCTTCCAGATTTTTAATCGTTCTTGACAAACTTGTTGGTTCTATTCCCATTCTAGGCCCTAAACTTGTACTAGGTGTACCTGTTTCCGGATCAATAGATAATAAAGTAAAACCTGTAACCATCGTTGAATCATATTGAGCAGCTTGTTCATTATACATTTTAAAAACAGCTAACCATGTTGAACGAAGTACATGATCTATAGTAGGAAATTGTATTTCATTATCTTCTTTTTTCATTCCTTTAATTTTATGTATCTTTAAGCAAAGATTTTCTAAAGATAAGAATAAAAAAAATATTATGCAAGCATAGTATTTTTTGTTTTATATTTTAATAAATAATTAACGTACTGAAGTAAAAAAAATATAGGCAAATAAAATACTAATTAAAAAACTAATAAGCGTAGAGGATATAAAACCTAGAAAAGCTCCAAAACCTGCTTTAATTGAAGGCCTCAAACTTTTAGAGTCCAACAAGATTTCAAAAATTACAGCTCCTAAAAAACACCCTATCAACATTCCAAATGGAGGAAAAAAAAGTAGCCCTATTATCATTCCTAATAAACAACCAGCTGCTCCATAACGTGATCCACCAAATTTATTGTTTCCCCACATTGGCACTAAATAATCAAGCAACATTGATACCAACATTATCAAACCTAATGCTACTACTGTTCCCCAGCCATATTCGCATTTCTCTGAAAATTTAAACAACACAATTCCTAAAAAAGACAAAGGAACTCCTGGCAATACAGGTAATAAAGACCCTATTATACCAAAAATAACGAATGCGCCCGAAAAAATAACTAATAACAAATCAGGATCTTCCATTACACTTTATTTAATGATTTTGTTAATCATTTTTCTCAACTCTTGTTCTTTTCTTTTTCTTTCTAATCTTTTAGGTTCTATCACTCTCGATTCACAATCTAAAATCATACAATTTTCACACGTTACTCCTACTCTATTTTCTTCAATCGATATATCTTTTGAAAATTCAATCTTTCTCTTAGAATGATTATTTAGTAAAATACCTAAATTAATACTACGCCATGAATCTTTTTTGATAGAGTCTTTTACTGCTGTTGAAAACACTAAATACGATTGTTTTTCTTCTTCATAAGAGGATATTTGTAAATCTGAAATATGGGTAATTTCTTCCGACTTTTCTTTTAATTTTTTAATATTTTTTAATGATAACCATTTTCGACAATAATGTTCATTCATCACATTGGTTACAGGCATAAATTGCTGAGAAAGATGTAATTGTTTATTTACAAAATAACTATCAGAATCGGTTTTATTTGTTATTCGTAAAAAAAACAAATCTTTAAGATTAAAATATTTGGGCAATAAGTTGGTCAATCTTTGGTAAAAAGTTTCAGGAGAATTACTGTATTTAAACATTAACTTCTCAAAACCATCTCTATTCCATTTTTCTTCATTTAGAAAAACTTTTAAGTCTTCCAATAAATCATTTCTAGATATTAATAAGGCTCCTGCAAAATACGATGCTTTAAAATTATTTAACAAAGCATCAAAACCGGTAATTTCAACCCATGGAAAAGAATACAAACGTTCCGTTATTCCCCAAAAATTAAACGCTATCTCTTTTGCAAAAATAAAGGCTTTTTGAGAATCATCTATTCTATTTGACAACCATAATGTTTTGCTTTTAGGTTTAAATATAGAGCGTATATTTTCAAGTTCTTCGTATTTATGTATTTTTTTATAATCAATAGAATAGCCATATTCTTCTACTAAAATCTCTTCCAAATACTTACTATCCAATTGTTTTTGATCAATTTGATATGCTTCTACAAAACGATCCACTTCTATCTCTATTTCATGAAAATAATTATGATGAGATTCTTGGTATGATCGTAATGCACGTAAAAAAAAGTTTTCCTTTCCTAAATTATAATCTCGAGCTATTTCAATAAGTGTTGAAATAAAAGCATTTACTTTATCAGGAGCTTCTGAAATGATATCAATTAAATCTCCTTCTCGAATACCAAATAATTCTAATGGAATTTCTTTTAAAATCTTTGATTGTAAAATATCTCCTAGAGGAGCTAAATTTTTATCTAATTTTAAAGAAACTAAATGATCATACGGAACATCTAATTTATTGGAGAGTATAATAATCTTATCTCTTTTGGGATATTTTTTCCCTTTTTCAATTTCATTTAAATATGATTTTGATAAGCCTGTCAACTTAGCTAATCCAAATAAAGATAAATTTTTTTCTAAACGTATTTGCTTCAATTTCAGTCCAAAAATCCGTTTAATATACTCTTCTTCTATCACCATTTCACAAAGATAATCATTATAGCGAAAACATACAATTAAAATTATTTTTACATTTTTAGCGAACGTTCGCTTGTTTTTTAAAAAATTTATTTTTAATATTGTACCAACATCAAACAGAAATACATCATGAACAACGCAAAAACGACTACAGAAAATCAGATCACATTCCATAATGTACATCATGATTATCCCGAAGTTTTAACTCCAAGTGCTCTAGAATTTCTAAATGAATTACATACACGTTTTAATCCTAGAAGACTTGAATTATTAGAAAAAAGAAAAGAAACACAACATTTCTTTGATCAAGGGAACTATCCTAATTTCCCTACCGAAACGGCTGATATTAGAAATTCTGATTGGGTCTGTAAACCTTTACCTAAAGATTTATTAGATCGTCGTGTTGAAATTACAGGACCCGTAGATCGAAAAATGGTAATCAATGCTTTAAATTCAGGTGCAAATACTTTTATGGCCGATTTTGAAGATAGTAACGCTCCTACATGGGAAAATAACTTAGAAGGACAAATCAATCTTCGAGATGCTATTAACAAGACCATCACTTTTGAAAATAAAGCAAAAAATAAAACTTACCAATTAAACCCTACAACAGCCACTTTATTGGTTCGACCAAGAGGTTTACATTTAGAAGAAAAACATTTATTGATTAACAATGAAAAATGTTCAGGTTCTTTACTCGATTTTGGACTATACTTCTTTCATAATGCTAAAAAATTAATAGAAAATGGTCATGGACCTTACTTCTACCTACCCAAACTAGAACATTATTTAGAGGCTCGCTGGTGGAATGATGTATTTGTATTTGCTCAAAATTATGTAAACATTCCACAAGATACTATCAAAGCAACCGTTTTAATCGAAACAATCACTGCTAGTTTTCAAATTGATGAAATTATTTATGAATTAAAAGATCATATGGCTGGATTAAACTGTGGTCGTTGGGATTATATTTTTTCATACATTAAAAAGTTTAGAAATCATAAAGGATTTATGGTTCCAAACCGTGATCAAGTTACTATGCAATCTCCTTTTATGGAAGCTTACTCTTTACGTGTAATTCAAGGATGTCATAAACGAAATGTACACGCTATGGGAGGAATGGCCGCACAAATTCCTATTAAAGACGATCATGATGCGAATGTAAAAGCACTTGAAAAAGTGAAAATTGATAAAATTCGAGAAGCAAAAAACGGTCATGATGGAACTTGGGTTGCACACCCTGGCTTAGCACATATTGCACAAACTGCTTTTGATGAATATATGCCTAACGCAAATCAAATTGATAAAAAACTAGAAAATTTAACTATTACAGAAGCTCAACTAGTTGAAATTCCTAAAGGAACCATTACAGAAGAAGGTATTCGAAAAAATATTAATGTAGGAATTTTGTATATCGAATCATGGCTTTCTGGAGTTGGAGCTGCTGCACTATATCATTTAATGGAAGATGCTGCTACCGCTGAAATTTCGCGAACACAAGTTTGGCAATGGCTTCATCATAAAGCCACATTAGAAGATGGCAGAACTTTAACACCTGAATTGTACAATCATCTATTAGAAAGTGAAATTCAAAATCTACAAAAAACAGTAGGTGAAGAGCGTTTTAAAAATGGAAAATTTGAATTAGCTATCCAATTATTTGATGAACTCGTTTTAGACAAAAATTTTGAAGAATTTTTAACAACAAAAGCTTATCAATACATATAATGATTTCAAAACTCAAAAAATAGTTTTTAACTCTACTCATACAATAACATTAAAATAATATCCATAAATATCATGAAGAATTTAGCACAAAATAATTATAGATCTGCTCTAGAAACCGTAAGAAACCTTAAAAATAAATATGGCAACACATGGGATGCTATAAACCCTGAAAATGCTGCTAGAATGGCGTCGCAAAATCGTTTTAAAACAGGCTTAGATATCGCAAAATATACTGCAGCCATCATGAGGGAAGATATGGCTACTTATGATCGTGACCCATCACAATACACTCAATCATTAGGTTGTTGGCATGGGTTTGTTGCTCAGCAAAAAATGATTGCGGTTAAAAAACATCACAAAACAACGAATAAAAAGTATTTGTATCTTTCTGGTTGGATGGTAGCCGCTTTACGTTCTGAATTTGGACCACTACCTGATCAATCTATGCATGAGAAAACAGCTGTTCCTGCACTTATTAAAGAGATTTATGATTTCTTACGCCAAGCTGATTCCATCGAATTAAATGATTTGTTTAGAAGATTAGAAAATGGAGAAGATGTACAAGACCAAATTGATAATTTCGAAACACATGTCGTTCCTATTATTGCTGATATTGATGCCGGTTTTGGTAACGAAGAGGCAACCTATTTATTATCAAAAAAAATGATAGAAGCAGGTGCTTGCGCCATCCAAATAGAAAACCAAGTTTCAGATGCTAAGCAATGTGGCCATCAAGATGGTAAAGTAACCGTACCACATGAAGATTTTATAGCTAAAATAAACGCCATTCGTTATGCCTTTTTAGAATTAGGTGTCGAAGATGGAATTATCGTAGCTAGAACCGATTCTGAAGGGGCTGGACTTACTCAAAAATTACCTGTAAGTCAAGAGCCTGGAGATCTAGCTTCTCAATATCTAGCTTTTATAGATGCTGAAGAAATAGCAATCGAAGATACGAATGAAGATGATGTTCTTTTAAAGAGAAACGGCAAGTTAGTTCGCCCTATAAGATTAGCCAATGGATTATATAAGTTTAAAGAAGGATCAAATATTGATAGAGTTGTTTTAGACTGTATTACAAGTCTTCAAAATGGTGCAGACTTATTATGGATAGAGACTCCTACACCCAATGTTAAACAAATTGCTCATATGATAAACAGAGTTAAAGAAGTAGTACCCAATGCTAAATTGGTTTATAATAATTCTCCTTCTTTTAACTGGACATTAAATTTCCGTAATCAAGTTTATGATGAAATGATGACAGAAGGAAAAGATGTTTCAATGTATGATAAAGAGAATATAATGGCTACAGAATATGATCATTCTGAACTAGGTAAAATTGCAGATGAAAAAATCAGGACTTTTCAAATTGACGGAGCAAGAGAAGCTGGAATTTTCCATCACTTAATTACATTACCTACTTACCATACTACTGCGCTTCATATGAATGACCTTTCTGAAGGATATTTTGGAGAAGAAGGTATGTTAGCATACGTTAAAAACGTTCAAAGAAAGGAAATACACAAAGGCGTATCTTGTGTTAAACATCAAAGAATGGCAGGATCTGATTTAGGAGATGATCATAAAACTTTTTTCACTGGAGAGAAAGCTTTGAAAGCTGGTGGTGAAAAAAATACTTCAAAACAATTTGAATATCATCACTAAAAAAGGAATTCTCTACATTATTGGAAGTTCAACTTTTATTTATAAATCGAAAAAAGGCTGTTTGTTTTTCAAGCAGTCTTTTCTTTTTCCATTAACAATCCTATTAGAGGAAATTGCACCCAAAAAGAAAAATAAAAAAAAGTTAAATACCAATACCTTGAAACAAAAGAAAGATCTTCTTCTCCTATCCAACTTATATAAATAACATCATAGGTAAATAATGGTACGGTTAAATAAAATGCTAACCATATTGAATTTCTAAAATATTCTTCTCTTTCATCAAAGAGTCTTTTAAGCAGAAGAGGTGCTAAAGGAACATATAGAAGTGTTACTCCAATACAAATAAGAATTTTTGCATCATAGCTCCAACTTTGATAATAATCCGGCAACCCAAGCAAAACAAAGAATCCCCATGTTACAAAACTCATAACCAATAATGTTACATGAGTCTTTATTTTTAGCGTATTCATCATATCCAATTTTGAGACAAAAGTACCTAGCTTTTGTCACACTACAAAATTATGGACAACTTAACTGTAATAAAAATTACTTTATTAATGTATCAATGTAAAATTTTAAACAATAATTCTTTTAAAATTTCAGAAGATAAAAGATTCGTTGCTCCTAATCCTTTTGATTTTAAATCTGCATCACGTAAATATGAAACAATTTGTACGCTTTTCTTCAAAGGATAATGAGATGCCGCTACTTGATAATCTTGCACAAAATAAGGATTGATGCGCAACTCTTTAGCAACACTGGGCTTACTTTTATCACTCAAAGAATGGTATACAATTATATTACTAAAATAATTATACAACACCCCCAATGTAACAACAATAGGGTTATCTTTTGGATTTTGTCCAAAATAATGAATAATTTGATTGGCTTTTACTATATTTTTAGTTCCTAATGCTTTTTGTAATTCAAAATTATTGTACTCCTTACTAATACCTATATTTCGTTCAATATCATCTACTGTTATTTTCCCTGAAACAAGAATCGATAACTTATCCAATTCATTTACAATTCGTGCCAAATCAGTTCCTAAAAATTCAACCAACAAAAACTTAGCTTTAGGTTCAATTTGAAGATTTTTTGATTTCAAGTAATTTTCTATCCAATCGGGAACTTGATTTTCATACAAACGTTTACTTTCAAATAAAACAGCTTTTTGACTTAGTAGTTTAGTAACCTTTTTTCGTTTATCTAATGTTTTATATTTATAATTAAAAACTAGAACTGTACTTGTTAAAGGGTTTTCTACATAATGCGCTAATTTATCAATCGTTCTTGACAAATGTTGAGCTTCTTTTACAATAACCAATGTATGTTCTGACATCATAGGAAATTGTTTTGCAGCTCCCACCACCTCTTCTATTGTAGTTTCTTTACCATATACAATCGTTTGATTAAACCCTTTTTCCTCTTCTGTTAAAACTGTTTTTTCTAATGCTTTAGTAATTCGATCTATAAAATACGACTCATCACCCATTAAGAAATAAACAGGAGCAAATTTACGTTGCTTAATATCATTTAAAATTGATTCTATTTGCATAATCTAGGTACTTTATGGATCTTTGTTTTTTATGGAACTGAACTTACCAAAATACGAATTCCGAACCAAAAATACGGATAACCAATTATATATTTTCGATTCTATTCGAAAAAAATATTATGTGTTAACTCCAGAAGAATGGGTTCGTCAACATTTTGTGCAGTTTCTTATTCATGAAAAACAGTATCCAAAAGGTAGAATGGGTATCGAAATTCCTGTTCAAATTAATGGAATGACAAAACGAGCCGACATTCTATTTTACAATCAACAAGGAAAACCAGAATTAATTGTAGAATGCAAAAGACCTTCTGTAGCTATTACTCAAGATACTTTTGATCAAATTGCACGCTACAATATGATTTTAAAAGCCAAAACATTAATTGTAACCAATGGTTTACAACATTATTGTTGTGAAATGGATCATGAAAAGATGCGATATTATTTTTTAGAAAATATCCCTTCTTATTCTAAAGAATAATAGAATCAATTCAATTATTCTTTATTCTATTGTCTTTGCTTGTATTGCTGTATTAAGAAAATCAATAATTATTGTATAGTCTTATAAAATATTGCAAATTTTTGAATTGCTAAAGCTCGATGACTTATCGTATTCTTAATATCCGAACCAAGTTCTGCGAATGTTTTATCATAACCTTCTGGCACAAAAACCGGATCATATCCAAAACCTCCTTTTCCTCTTTTCTCATGAAGAATCGTTCCTTTTACAACCCCTTCAAAATAATGTTCTTCTTCTCCATCAAAAAAACACAAAACAGTTCGAAACTGGGCACTACGATCTTTTACATATTTCAATTCTTCTAAAAGCTTTCTGATATTATCTTCAGAGTTGCCTGTTCCTGCATAACGTTTTGAAAAAACACCTGGAGCCCCCTTTAAAGCCATAACTTCTAACCCTGAATCATCAGATAATGTAGCCAATTCTACTTCGTTGAAAACTGTTACTGCTTTTAACAATGCATTTCCTTCAAAATTATTAGCTGTTTCTTCTACCTCATCTGTAAACCCAATTTCTTTAAGTGTTAAGATTTCAATACCCTTTAAAATCGATTCTATCTCTTGAACTTTATGTGCATTATTACTTGCCAAGACAATTTTTTTCATTTGTTACTATTCTATTTTTTTAAGATCAAATGGAGATCATTTATTGATAGTTGAATTGCATCAACTTACTATTATAGTTTTTTTATTTAATTAAACGTGTAGTATTATTTCTTGTAAAATAGTACACTGCATACATTAATAGAATATAACCTATTAAAAATACCATATTATACCATTCTGGATAATCACTTAAACTAGTGGGTTCCATTTCTCCATATTGCAATAAAATATATACAGAAATTCCATTATTTAAAGTATGCATAAAAATAGTATTTCCTAAAGATTTTGTTCTATAATATACATAACCTAATGCAATCCCTGATATCATAGCCGCAATAAATTGCCAAGGATTCATATGAATTACCCCAAACATAAATGCAGTAAACACAATGGCTAACCAAACTTCTTTTTCATTCGTACTGGTATTAATTAATCCTTTTAATAGAATACCTCGAAATAGAATTTCCTCAAAAATAGGTGCAAAAACACACGTAGAAATAATTAAAGCCCATTTAGGATTCATTAATTCTTTGAACATCGCTTCAAATGTATCGTATAAATCTTTTAACCAACCTGAATCGTGAGGAACAAATGTAGTAGTATAACTACTTAACATCATTACACTTAACATTAATAATGTAATGATAGGAATCATACTCCATGATAGATTGAAATTAAATTGTAAATGTTCACTGTCATTTTTACTCCACCAATATGCTATCAAAATCACTACAATAAAAGGAATGATATTGGTTGTAATCATAATAGCTTTTCCTACATCTCCTTCTAACCCAAAAAAGTATTGCGCTATTCCTTGTACCAAAAAAGCAGGCAATATCCCTAAAATGAAAATAATGATATAAAATATCGCTTTTGCATAACTCAGTTTAAAGAAATGGTTCTTTGTTTTTAGTTCTTCTAATTGATTATTCATGGTGATAGTTTTCGTTTCTGATAATGGTCATGGCTCGGTAAATTTGTTCTACAAAGAAAACACGAACCATTTGATGTGAAAAAGTCATAGTTGAAAGTGCTATTTTTCGAGATGCAAAATCATAGACTTCTTTTGAAAAGCCATAAGGTCCTCCAATAATAAAATTGATTTGTTTTGTACCTGAATTAAACAATTTTTGAAATTCATTTGCAAAACCAACTGAGGTAAATTGTTTTCCTTTTTCATCTAACAAAATAGTCGTATCTGATTTAGAAATCTTTTCTAAAATCAGTTTTCCTTCAGCGATTTTTTGTTGCTCAATGGATAAATTTTTACGATTTTTTAAGTCTGGAATAATCTCCAATTCAAAAGAAACATAATGTTTCAAACGTTTCTCGTACTTCTCTATCAATTTTTGTATTTCTATTTCATCTGTTTTACCAATTGAAATTAAGCGAATCTTCATAGACCATTTTATAATATCGGTAAAAATATGCAACTTTGCATGGAAATGCAACCCTAAATGGAAAGTAACTGGACTGAAAATAATTTTTTTCGCTTTATAAAGAAAACATTAAATCATATTAAAATCCCTGGTTTACACGGTTTAGGACTTTATGATTTACTTAAAATATTCATTGAAGGTTTAATAAACGGATTTATTGGTCCTCGTGCTGCAGCTGTTTCATACAGTTTGTTTATGAGTTTATTTCCTTTTGTTATTTTCCTTTTTTCATTATTACCACAATTTGAACTAGCTGACGATTTACAACGCGTTTTTGAACAAACTGTTTTAGCACGAATTTTCCCTGATAATTCAGCTAACCTCACAACTTCACTTGATAGTATTCTTGGAGAAAAAAACCTTACCATTTTAAGTACTGGATTTCTATTATCCATCATTTTCACTACTAACGGAATTAACGCTTTGATTAGCGGTTTTAATTTAACCTATCATAAATTAGAAAAAAGACATTTTATACGACAGTATTTCATCGCCTTAATTCTCACTATAATTTTTACATTACTTTTTATTTTGATGCTCTTCATCATCTATTATGCTTCTCCATTGAGTCGCTATATTGAAGAGAGGCAAATGCGTTACATATCGAATTATTCTGACCTAATTTCAGGTGGACTAGCCTCTACTTTAACCATTGCCACTTTCTTTTTAGGAGTTTCTTTATTATATAAATATGGTCCTAAAACAAAATTCTCTTTCAAAGAAATTTTACCTGGAGCCATCTTTGCAACTTTATTATTTATTTTATCATTTTGGGGATTCGGTGTTTATATCAAATATTTTGCTCAATATAAAACACTTTATAATTCATTAGGAACCATTTTAATTTTAATGTTATGGATTTACATTAACGTGATCATTATCTTAACAGGATTTGAATTAAACGCAACCTTTTACGTTACAAAACGTTTACGAAGTGATCAAATACGAGATGAATTAAAATCATAGTTTATGTGCGCAAAACTTACAATATTTAGCATTTAAAGCATGTCCTTCTCCTCCACAGCTCGGACACACCTGTGTTGACACTTCAAATTCATGCTCTTTTTCTTCTTTTCTCACTTGATTAACCATCTCAGCAGACACTATACCAGTAGGGATCGCTAACACTCCATAACCCAGAAGCATAACTAAAGAAGCTAAAAACTGTCCTAATGGAGTTACAGGTGATATATCTCCATATCCAACTGTAGTAATGGTTACAATAGCCCAGTAAATACTTGTTGGAATACTCGTAAAACCTGCTTCTTCTCCTTCTACCACATACATTATGGAACCTATTACAACTACAGCAAAAAAGATAAAAGAAATAAAAACAATAATTCTTCGAATACTGGCTTTTAAGGATGCAACTAATAAATTACTCTCTTTAATATAACGACTAAGTTTAAAGACTCTAAAAACTCTAAACAAACGCATTATTTTTATTGCTGCTAAAAAATGTGTTCCAACAAAGAAAAGACTTAAATAAGTTGGTATTATAGATAAAAAATCAATGATACCATAAAAAGAAAAAATGTATTTCCATGGTTTTTTTAAAATCCATATTCTTAATCCATATTCTATGGTAAATAAAATCGTTACAGCCCACTCTGAAATGAGTAATAAATTCTCATGTGCATTATGAAAAGACACAATAGAATCTAAAAAGACAATTCCTATACTTATTATAATTAAAATAAATAGGGTTACATCAAAGAATTTTCCCCAAAAAGTATCTGCTTCAAATATAATTTCATGTAATGTACTCTTTAATTTATTCATATCTTACTTTCCAACTGTATATCCCAAAGCTTATAATTCTAACGATTTATTTTATTTCAAAGATAACTATTTCAATTTAATTATACTTCATATTTTATGACTATAAAATAGACTTCTGGAACACATTTTATGAAAGAAAACATTTTTTTTGGGTGGTATAATTCAAACTTTAATAGTACTTTTGACGCTGCAAATATGCATTATGAGAAATATATTAATTACAGGTGGTACTGGTTTTATCGGTAAAAATTTGATTAAAAAATTAAATCAAAAAGGTTATGCTATTAATATATTAAGTCGTAAAAAAGAATATGTTGATTCAGCTCAAACCTTTTGGTGGGATCCTTCTAAAAATTTTATTGATGAAAAAGCTTTAGAAGGAATTACTGATATCATTCATCTTGCAGGGTCTAACATATTAGAAAAACCTTGGGACAAATATAATAAAGCACGATTAATAAAGAGTAGAACTCGTTCTATTGATCTTTTGTTTAATAGTATTCAAAATCATAATATAAAACTTGATTCTTTTACTTCTGCATCAGCTATCGGTTATTATGGTGCGGTCACTCAAGATACATTCTTTGATGAAGACACACTTCCTCAAAATCAAGATTTTGCAGCTATTTTATGTAAAAAATGGGAAGAAAAAGCTGATATATTTTCAGAGATTACTCGTGTAAATAAAGTACGTATTGGACTTACATTAGGTGAAGAAGGTCTTTTAAATAGATTAAAATCACAACCTATCTTATCTCCTTTAGGAAATGGAAAACAATGGTTCCCATGGATCAGTGTAGACGATGTTACCAACATATTTATTCATTTATTAGAAAATGAACATTTAAATGGTGTGTATAATGCTACATCTCCAAACCCTGTAACAAATAGAGAATTTACAAACTTAGTTGCTAAAAAATTAGGAAAAATAAAATTACCTGTAACACCTGCTTTGGCTTTAAAAATATTTCTTGGTGATCGTGCTGAACTTTTATTAAACGGAACACGAATTTCTTCAAATAAAATTATTCAATCTGGATTTCAATTCAATGACATTGATATAGAAACCACACTTGATAAATATATACATACACATTAGTTCATAAAAAACACTTTAAAGTTTTATAAATCTCTTTTTACTACTTTTACAATATTAGACGCGTATACTACGATTACCATATTTTAGTATAAGCTTCTTGATACATTAATAAAAATTCCTATCTTGCAACTATGATTTTAAGAGGCGAAAACTTAGTCAAAACATACGGAGGAAAAAACGTAGTAAAAGGTGTTTCATTAGAAGTAAAACAGGGAGAAATTATTGGACTTCTTGGCCCAAACGGAGCGGGAAAAACTACTTCATTTTATATGATTGTTGGATTGGTTAAACCCAATGGAGGAAGAGTTTTCTTAGATGATAAAGAAATTACGACTTACCCTATGTATAAACGTGCTCAAAACGGTATTGGTTATTTAGCACAAGAAGCTTCTATTTTTAGAAAAATGTCCGTTGAAGACAATATTAAAAGTGTCTTGGAAATGACAAAGCTTTCACGAAAAGAACAAAAATTAAAATGTGAAGAATTGTTGGAAGAATTTAGCTTACAACATGTTCGCAAAAACCGTGGAGACTTACTTTCTGGAGGAGAACGTCGTCGTACTGAAATTGCACGTTGTTTAGCTGTAAGTCCAAAGTTTATTTTACTAGATGAGCCTTTTGCTGGGGTTGATCCTATTGCTGTTGAAGATATTCAAAAAATCATTGCTTCATTAGTGAAAAAGGATATTGGAATTTTAATTACTGACCATAACGTTTCTCAAACTTTAGCTATTACAGACCGTACTTATATCATGTTTGAAGGAAGTATCTTAAAATCTGGAGAAGCTGAAGAATTAGCCAATGATGAAATGGTTCGAAAAGTCTATTTAGGTGAAAACTTTGTTTATAAAAAAATTGAACGAGAATAATTCTCTTTTTATTGAATCTTTAAATGGTTAATCTTTATGAAAATTTACACAAAAACAGGTGATAAAGGAACGACTGCTTTATATGGGGGCACACGCGTTTCTAAAGATCATATTCGAATTGATGCTTATGGAACCGTTGACGAGTTGAACTCATGGGTTGGTTTAATCCGTGATGAAATTCAACTATCAACAGATCAAAACACATTGTTAAAAATTCAAAAAAATTTATTTTATATTGGAGCAGAATTAGCCTTAGATCCTGATAAAAAAGTATTAGCTAATGGTCAAAATCGATTAAAAAAAGTTATCGAAATTTCTCAAATTCAATTTTTAGAAGAACAAATTGACTTATACGAAAAAAACTTAACTCCTCTAACCCACTTTATTCTTCCAGGAGGACACAAAACAACTTCTCAAATCCATATTGCACGGACAATTTGTAGAAAGGCAGAACGTATTGTTGTAGCTCTATCAAATCTAGAAAAAGTTCGTCCAGAACTCATTCAATATTTAAATCGTCTTTCTGATTATTTATTTACTCTAGCTAGGAAAATTGGAAATGATAACCAATATAAAGAAACCCTTTGGCTTCCTTAAATTAAACCATAGCATAAATACTTTACTCTATAACTAAAATGAAAAAAATTATTATCAATCTGTTTTTAACCGGTTTGATGTTTTCTTGCTCTTCACAAGAAATTAAGAATCATAATAGTACCGATACTCAGATTTATATCAATGGTGCTATTTATACTGTAAATGAATCACAGCCATGGGCAGAAGCAATGATTGTTGAAGATGGTATCATACGTTATGTAGGCTCTACTATAGAAGCACAAAAACATATCACTTCTTCTACTTCTATTATTGATTTAAAAAAACAAATGATTCTACCAGGCCTTCATGATGTCCATATGCATCCTATGGAAGTTGGTGCTACCTATAATCATTTCGTACTTTCTGAAGAAGAAATCAATGCCGAAAATTATATTCCTAAGATTAAGAAAGCCTCACAAAACCATACTTCTGAAACATGGTTAATTGGTTTTGGTCATTCTATCAATACATTATTAAATGCAAATCGATCTCCTTTAGAAATTATTGATGAAGCCGTTTCAGACCGTCCTGTTATTATTATGGAACAAACTTCACATTCTATGTGGGTAAATTCTAAAGCATTAGAATTAGCTAATATCACAACTTCAACCTCTAATCCTCAAGGAGGTATTATTTTAAAAAATCAAGATGGCACATTAACGGGAATGCTTATTGACAATGCCGGAGATATTGTCATGCAACAAGCCATTTCTTCTCTTAAAAATGCTTCTCAAGGTGAATATGAAGGCATGATAGAATATGTTTTACCAGAATTAGCTAAAAATGGTTTAACTTCTATCTCTGATGCACGCTGTTATTGGAAAAGAGGACAGCATAAAGCTTGGAAAAAATTAGCAGATGAAGGAAAATTAACAGCTCGTTTTAATATAGGTCTTTGGGCCTACCCAACTGAAGATGACCTTACTCAATTAACTGATTTGAAATCATTCTTTTCCAATGACTCAACTAGTTTATTAAAATTCAATCAAATTAAATTGTACAGTGATGGTATTACACACAATACTACAGCTGCGTTACATTCCAATTATTTAGTAGATTACTTTGGGCTAACTACTAACAATGGGTTAAATTATTTTACTCAAGATCGAATCACAAAATACATTCAAGAACTGGAACCTATAGGCTTTGATTTTCATATTCATGCAATTGGAAATAGGGGTGTTACTGAAGCTCTAAATGCTATTGAAAAAGGGACTTCACATAAAGGGCGTCATCGTTTGACACACATTGAAATGATTGATCACAATGATTTGGCAAGATTCAAATCACTCAATGTAACTGCTGATGCTCAAGTAGCGGGTGATTTTACTCAACCTGAGTTCTGGCATGATAACGATATATTAATTGGCTCAACCTTAGCAAATAATGAAATTCCTTTAAAAAGTTTATATGAAGCCAATGCTCGTATTACATTAAGTAGTGATTGGAATGTAAGTGATCTAAATCCTTTTATAGGAATTCAAAATGCTGTCACTCGTACACCGCAAAATATCTCTTTAAAAGAAGCTATTAAAGCTTATACAATTAATTCTGCCTATGTTATGAGACAAGAAGACAAAGTAGGTTCTCTAGAAATAGGAAAAGAAGCTGATTTCATTATCATTAATCAAAATCTATTTAAAATTCCTCCTCACCATATCTCAAAAACTAAAGTAAAAGCTACGTATTTGAAAGGGCAAAAAATATATTAATTCTGATTAATAATTAGAATCAGGTCTATTTTTCCAAATAGCCATAAATTGAACTGTCGACATTTTACGTGCTGCATTTTTGGCTTTTTGTGCCTTCTCTCCTTCAAATAAAGAATCGATTGTTGTAAACCACAAATGTAACCATTGTCCAAAATGAGTTTGCTCAACTGTATATTTTAAGTTCTCATCCACTTTCTTATGAACTGCTGTTGGATTTCCTTTATATGCAGCTACGGCAAATAAATTTGTAACCCAAAAATCAGTTAATTTAGACAAATGTGCAGGCCATTGATCTTCTGAAATATGACTATTAAAAATAGGCCCTAACATTTCATCTTCTCTTATCGCTTTATAAAAAGTATTTACTAGCAACGATACATCTTCCCTATTTTCTATTTTTTTCATACCTCTAAATATATGAAAAAGGGTATTGTAAACAATACCCTTTTAGATTAATGTTTATATTATGCTCTATTTTTCATCTTCAAACAATACATTGTTTCTTCAACTGTAAACCAACAGAAGTAAACAATTCCACCTGAGAAAATAACATCTCCAATGATACGCATCCATTTAATCACTTGTACTGAAGGTGAGTATAACAATTCAGCATCACGAGCAAATGAATATCCTTTTGTTATTGAAGTATATGATTGAATTAAACCTATTGGTAATAAACTAAATACTACCATTGCAATCAATCCAATGTTCAATAACCAAAATGCTCTTTTTAACTTTTTACTATCCCAACTTCTATCAGAATAGAATCGTAAACAAATTAAAATGAATCCCATACCTAACATTCCATACACCCCAAATAAAGCAGTATGTGCATGAACTGCTGTAGTATTTAATCCTTGAATATAATATAAAGCAATTGGAGGATTAATTAAAAATCCAAATACTCCTGCTCCTAAGAAATTCCAGAAAGCAACTGAAATAAAGAAAAAGATAGGCCATTTATATCGTTGCATCCATTTTCTACTTTTTAATAAATCCCAACTTTCTTTTATTTCAAATCCCATTAACGTAAGAGGCACTACTTCTAAAGCACTAAAAGTGGCTCCTAAAGCAATTGCTTGAACTGGTGTACCAGAAAAATATAAGTGGTGTAATGTACCTATAATTCCTCCTGCTAAAAATATACTTGCAGATGCAATAGATGCTTTTCCAGCAGTTTTCATTGAAAGAACTCCCATTCTTGAGAATAAATAAGCAATTACAACGGTTGCAAAAACTTCAAAGAATCCTTCTACCCATAAGTGAACCAACCACCATCTCCAATAGTTGATTACCGGTAATGTACTATTCTCTCCATACATTAAACCTGAAAAGAAAAACATTCCAATAGCCATAACAGATACTAATAAAATAATCAATATATGCTTTGAAGAATCATTTTTACGAATACCATAAACTACATGTCTTCCCACCATAAACATCCAAAGAATCAAGCCTATAGCTAAAAATATCTGCCAAAAACGACCTAAATCCATATATTCATATCCTTGATGTCCAAAGAAAAAGTTAGCTGTTAAATCTAAAAATTGATGAACTCCTAACCATTCTCCTAACATAGATCCTAATACAATAACCAATAAAGCAACAAATAAGAAGTTAATCCCAAAGATTTGAAACTTCATTTCTTTACCTGAAATTGCTGGAGCTAAAAATAACCCTGTTGCTAACCACGTAGCAGCAATCCAAAATACAGCTAATTGCTGATGCCATGTTCTTGTAATAGAATAAGGTAAATATTTCGCTAAATCAAAACCAAAAAATCCTTGTCCTTCTACGGTATAATGTACTGTTAACATTCCCAAAACAACTTGTAATGCGATTAGTAAGGAAATTACAAGATAATATTTCAATACTGCCTTTTGTGATCCTGTAAATTTCAAATCTAATAAAGGATCACTATCTGCTTTTGTAATCAATTCACCATGTTCATGATTTAACAAATAATAATATGAAAGAAGTCCTACAAAGAACAGTAATAAAATAATTGAAAATCCTGACCAAATTAAAGAATCACTCGTTATTGTATTATCAATTAAAGGTTCATGTGGCCAGTTTGAAGTATACGTATAATTTTTATTAGGTCTATTGGTACTTGCCGCCCACGAAGTCCAAAATAAAAAAGCATTTAGTTGCTCTAATTTTGTTTGATCTACTAAAGCTCCTTTTTGAATAGCGTATTCTGCTTTACCTTCAGAAAATATTTTACTATAGTGTTCAATATTACTTTTAATTGCTGACAATCGTGCCTGTGAAATTGTAATGGATTTATCTTGAGGGTTATATGAATTTACCTTTACATCATTTATTAACCGAGCTTTCAATGCCGCTTTTTTCTCTACATCTAAATCATCATAACTCATATTAAAATCCGCTTTTGCCCAAGCATTAAGCATAAATACGGCTTCTTTATGAATCCAATCGGCCGTCCAATCGGGCGCTACATAACTTCCATGCCCCCAAATAGATCCTACTTCCATTCCTCCAATTGATTCCCAAACATTTTGCCCTGTTTGTATATCTTTTTTAGTATAAAAAACTTCTCCTGTCTCTTTTACTACTACTTTTTCTGGTATGGGAGGTTGTGTTTGATAAATATCCGTTCCAACCCAAATTAATGCAATAAATGACAGAACAACTACACTAATAAATCCTATCCAAATTTTTTTCATTATATATCATTTAATATTTTTCAATATCACAAGAGTATGCTCTTGTAATGTCTTTTGATCCCCTTATCTTGTTAAAATTATTTCCAATAATTATTTGCTGCTGATATCGTTTGAAAATTCACAGCAATAACGTGTGAAGCAGCTGTTAATCCTTCTGCATTATTAGCATAATCAGGACGTAATTTTTTTAATACTTCAACATCGGGCTGAGTTGATTTAACTCCCATTCTAGATAATTTAATCGCTAATTCAAATCCTTCTTGAGGTGTAGCCGTTTGTAGTGATTCTAACCAAACTTCTTTATCCATTTTTTTATTTTTATATGTTTTTAACTCTTTGTAAAGAATCGGACTTCGATAATGTAAGACGAACAATACTTTCTTTTACTGCTGTTAAATCATGTGGGACTCCACCTTCTAACGTTATAAGATCCCCTTCTTTTAATAATACTATTTGATTATTAACTCCAAATTTTATTTCTCCTTTAAAAACTTGAACCACTATAGGATAAGGTGTTTGGTGCTCTTGCATAATCTGACCTTCTTTAAAAGAAATACGGATTTCTTTACTAAAATCACTTTCCAAAAGAAGCTTAATTGCAGGCTTAGAATCATTAAATTCTAAATTTTCTAAAATTGAACTCGTTTTCATATCGTATTTGTTTTATTTTGCTACAAACTTATAGTGAACATTGAGCTCATTTTTATGACATATGTCATATTTACATTTTTATTTTGTAAAACTTTATAATCATTATTTAAAAGAAATCAATAAAAAACGCCTCAAAACATGATGTTTGGAAGCGTCTTTTTAATAAAAATTAAAGTTTTAACTATAATTGCCCATCGTTTTCAGATGCTATAATTTCTTTCATGATTGAAGCATTATCATATCGATTAGGATGGAAATATGCTGCATAAGATGGTAATACTTGCTTTCCTACAATATAGTCTGCGCAGAGCTCTCCAGCAGCACAAGCTGTCATCGTTCCAAAACCTGAAAAGGCCCCTACTATAAAAATATTTCTATCTTTACTCGGACCAATGATGGGCCAATTTTCTTTAGTTCTTGTATAATAACCTGCATACTGAATTAAAGGAGTTGGAATATCATCTTCATATTTTTTTAATTCGGGAATAAATCGTGAGGCTCCTTTTAAAACTACATTAGGAAAAAGATCCATTCGTTCTATTTCCCATTTTGGATTAATTTCTTTTTGACGATTAAATGCCCATCCCATTTTTATACCTCCCGAATCAGGTTTTACATGAAGACCTCCTGGAAACTTATTTAAAAGCCAATAATCACTCTGTTCTTCTTCTAAAAAAATCTTCTCCTCCTCTGTCCAATCCAAATACTGTTCGTCAGCATAGATTGTAAAAGGCATCTTTGAATCGATAATTTTTTCTGGATCAGGAATAATAAACTTCCTTTGAACAATATTCTCTATTGGAAATTCTAAATCTACCATTTGTGCTATTTCATTTAAAAAAGGTCCTACTGCAATAACTAATTTATCTGACTGTATCGTCGTTTCTCTTTCTTTTATTTTAATTGAATAATTTTCATTTTTTTCAATAGCTACAATTTCTCCTTCTACAAACTGAACTCCATTCTTTTTAGCTTGTTTTAGTAATAAATTACCCAAAGCTTGAACATCTACATTTCCTGCTTTTTTAATTTCTATTACTTTTTTAACATCGTCACTTAAAGCTTTATTTTTTTCTTTAATTTCATCCTCATTCGTAATTTCATTTAAAGCTGTCGAATTTTCTTTCTCAACAGTTCTTGAAGAAAAAATAGGATTTCCTTTATTCTTACTTATAAAATCATATCCTGAATATTCCATTTTAAAAGCTTCTTCCCCAAACTCAGCCCTCAATTCTTCCATTAAATTGATACTTCGTGTTGAAAAATCAGTCATACATTGTTGGGGCCAATAATCTCTGAAGTTTTCACCTGATTTACTTGTTGTGAATGACAAAGGCTGTTGTTTATCTATTAAAACAATAGAGCCTTTCCGGTATTTTTTTGATAAATAATAAGCTGTAGCAACTCCTATTATTCCAGCTCCGCAAATTACAATATTTGTTTTCATTTCTACTTTTTCATATTAAAGATAGTCGATCTTTTTTCATAGATAAATGCCTTCTATTTTTAAAAGTTTAAAAAATTATGATATTATAAGTTATTTTCTTTCTTAATCATCATATTTCAAAAAATACCTTTCAAAAAAGAGATTAAATTACCATTTCATTTAAATGTATAAAAAAAGCACTTAAAAAAGATCTTTTTAGGTGCTTTACAATATTGTGTGGTAATTAACTATTCTGTTACTAATCCCCATTTACATGAAAAATACTCATCTTGTTTAGCTACATCATCTGCACTTAATATTCTATCATAGAAAAAAACTTCATGAAATCTTGCTGGTGCTGATTTAGTATCTGCAACATTTAAAAAAAATCGTAATCGATCAAAAGCCGAACCTCCTGTTACACTAGGTGACGCTATTAAACCGCCATCTATATAAAAGAAAAATTGCCCTCCTCGTGTTGACGCATTTCCATCGTCATCTTTATATGACAGTCTAAATAAATGTAATTGATCATCAATTGCAGGCCCACAAAAATCTCTTCTAGAACTGGCTTCTGTTGTTTCTTGATGTCTCAAAATATATAACCCTTTCGAAACTGAATTTCCTGTATTTGCACAAGTAATAGCACCTGTTCCTCCTTGACCTATCTGCCAAGCTCCAATACCATTTGAACCTGCTGAGGCAAAAAACATTCCATTAAGAATATCAGTAGAAGTTGTAAAACCAGCAATCATAAATAAATCAAAATCTTTATTATCAAATGATTCTCCTGCTTGAAAAGTATATTCTAAACCTGAATCTGAAAAACTAGCATTAGAACTTACTGAATTACTTGTTCTATACGATGTACGTAAAACATCATCATATTCTATTAAATTTTGTCTGGTCGTTCTTAAATTTCTACCATTTCCCGAAAGATCATTAACAAAACGAAGGTTTCCAACTTCAAACCCGGAATCCAAAGGTGTATTTCCATTCCAATCAATAACACTTGTACGATCTGAAGCGTCTACATATAAAAATTTAGCTAATGTAGCTGGGAAATTAGCTGAAACCGTAGAACCACAACAGTAATTATACCATTCTGCTGTTTCATCATTATAGGTTTCTACACAACCAATATCCGTATTAAAAATTGCCAATCCATCAACCGGAGAACTAATAGCATCTCTCTGGACTTCTGTTAATCTTGGCATTATTAAAGCTCCTTTTGAATTACTTTTCACTTCTAAAACAGCATCAGAAGTCACAGTTGAAGTCCCAATTCCTACTTGCGCAAAAACAATTGAACAAAGGAAACTATATATTATTGTAATTTGTATTTTTTTCATTTTTCAAAATTCTATTATAATTTTAAATTCCCCATTGACAAGTTAAATACTTTTCTTGTTCTGAAGCATCTTGTGTACTTAAAACTCGATCATAAATTATGACAGATTGTATTTTTGATTGAGAAGAGATAGTACCTGCTCTATTCTGAAATAAGCGAACACGATCAAAAACTGCTCCATTTAAGGTTGTTGATTCAATTAATTCATTATCTATATAAAAAGAAACAGTAGAGGCTCCAGAGTCATAAGATATACGAAAAAGATGTTCTTTATCATCAATTGCTGGTCCACAAATATTAGCAGTTGCTCCACTATTATTCAATTTTAATATATATCTTCCTGTACCTAACACTCCTCCTGTAAGGTTAGAACATGGAACTGAAGATCCTTGTCCTAATTCCCAAGTACCATTCCCGGTTGTATTAGACGAAGCCATTAACATAGCATCAGAAGAAGCTGTACTCGATTGAAAACCACCTAGAAGTGTCATATCAAAATCTTTTCCAGAAAGCTCCTGACCACTAGTAAATACGTGTTCTAAAGCATTATTTGAACTTCCATCTACAGATAAATAATTATCAATCACATAGGAATTTTGTGCAAAATTTGTATACGATATATAATTTGCTGCTGTAGCTTGAAGATTTCTACCATTTGATGAACGATCAAGCCAGCTTGCTACATCATTTTCATCAAATGAAGTTTGATTTGCTGTAAAACCATTTGCATCTACTACACTTGTTTTATCAGCTAATGTTACATATAAATATTTATCTATCTGACTTAAATAATCTGCTGTAATCTTATCTTGACAACATGGACTAAACCATGTTTGAGTTTGTGCATTATAGAATTCCAGACACTTTAAATCTGTATTATAAATCGTTAATCCGTTTGAAATTGCTCCTATAGCATTTCGTTCAACCACTGATAATCTTGGATACAAAATCCCTTGATCAGAAGATTCTACATGTAGTATAGCTGACGCATCTACATTTATTGCATTTTTTGATATTCCAACTTGTCCAAAAGCATGTATTAAACAAGTACTTAAAATTAAAAGTATATACTGTTTCATATTCGTTAATTTTGAACTCCCCATTTACATGTTAAATATTCTGTTTGTGCTCCTTGATCTGATTCGCTTAATATATTATCATAAAAAGCAACTTCTTGGATATTCGCTAAAGAGGTTACTCCTCCTGCTCTATTTCTAAAAAAACGTAATCGATTAAAACGACTTCCATTGCTTGCTGGTGCAGTAGCAATTTGTTCTCCATCTATATAAATTGTAAAAACACCATCATTAGTACCTGTATTTCCATCAGGGTTAGCTTCTAGAGTAACTCTAAATAAATGAAGTTTATCATCAATTGCTGGCCCACAAACTTCATAAAAACTTCCACTTTCAGAATAACGGAAAACATATTTTCCTTCTCCATCACCAGAAGTATTGTCACAAGCAGCAGATGAAGAACCTTGCCCAATCTGAAAAGAACCATCTATGGTGCTATCATATGAAGAAAAGAATACAGCATTGGTAACAGCTGTAGCACTTGGAAAACCTGCTACAATATTTAAATCAAAATCTTGATCATCAAAATTTTCAGCTCCGGTAAGCTCATATTCTAAATCTCCATTCGAACTTGCATTAGAAGCTATATAAATTTCTGAATAATAACTTGATTGTGGAATCGATATATACTCAATTAAATTAGTGCTTGTTGTTTTTAAATGTCTATCATTACCTGATAAATCAGATAACTGTTCAACATTATTTGAATTAAACCCTGTTTGGGCCGCATTCGTACCACTAAAATCTATTACAGATGTTGCTTCACTAGCATCTATGTATAAAAATTTAGTTAATGTACTTGGAAAATTAGCTGCTACCTTCGCTGCACAACAATAATTAAACCAAGTACCATCTGTGGCATTATACGATTCCATACATCCAAGTTCTGTATTGTATACTAACAATCCGTTAGCTGGACTTGAAATATTGGCTCTTTGGCTATTAGTTAATTGAGGAATAACAACTCCTTTGTCTGAACTTTTAATCTCAATAAAAGCTGACGGATCAATTACTTCTGTACCGATACCTACTTGCGCATGTAAAGAAGAAGCTCCTAGAATACTTATAAATAAAAATTTCCCCCTCATTTGTTTATTTTATATATTTAAATTTCCCTTTTTGTAATCATTTCATAATTAAATGTCTCATATAACTTTATTACAAAACTACAAAAATAACACCAAAAAAAACACATTATTTTAAATTCATAAAATAAATACGTATTTTGAATATATAAATATATACAAAACAGGAATAAAAAAACCATTCTATTCGATGAATAGAATGGTTTTGGCGGAGAAAGAGGGATTCGAACCCCCGGACCTGTGACAGTCAATGGTTTTCAAGACCACCGCATTCGACCACTCTGCCATTTCTCCGTTGCGGTTGCAAATATATTGTTAAATCTTAATTTTACAAACTTTATTCTTTTAAAAATTAAGTTAGATTCACTATTTTATCAAAAATCAGCCTTTTCTATTCTAATTTTGATACAAAATAGTGGCTGAATAATTCGGTATCTGAACCTTTCCTACAAACTGTTTTTGTAAATCTTTTTCAAATGAATAATTCCATAATGCTGGTATCCAATCTCCATTTGGTAAAATAATTTCTTTTTCCTTATCAGAACCATTAAAAATTAACAGGATATTTTTCCATTCATCATGATTTGCATGGTCTTTCAATTCATATACAATTAACTGTTCATCATCTACCTCAATAAATTTCAACTTATTCTGAACCATTTCATTGCTTATCATCCTAAATGCAGGGTGATTCTTTCTTAATGCAATTAAATCTTTATAATATTGTACCAACTCTTTGTTTTTAGACTTTAAATTCCAATCAATTTGGTTAATAGAATCAGGAGATTTATATGAATTATGTTCTCCTTTCTTCGTTCGTTTCATTTCAACTCCTGCATGTAAAAAAGGAATACCTTGAGAAGTCATCACAATGGTATTAGCTAGCTTATGCATTTTAATAATATCATCTTCTGATACATCCTCTCTAGAGACTTTTAATTTATCATATAATGTATGATTATCATGACATGAAACATAATTCACTACATCAGTTGGATTATTCGCATACGGTTGTTTTGCATAATATCCTTTTTCATACTTAATTTGTGGATGTTTCCCTGCTGCAACAATTCCAATTTTTACAGCTTCTTTCATTTCTTTATTTCCACTTATAAATCCTGTACTTTTTTCGTCAAATACATTTCCTTTTACTGCATCACGAATATCATCACTAAAAACAGCAACATCTTTCATTTGATTAGCATGCATTTTTAAAGCACGGTATTTTTCAGGTAATGGAGAATCTTGTGCAGTCCATCCTTCTCCATAAATAATAATAGAAGGATCTATTTTTTTTAGTGCTGCAGCTAATTGATTCATCGTTTCTATATCATGTATAGCCATTAAATCAAATCGAAAACCATCAATATGGTATTCTTTTGCCCAATATAAAACAGATTCAATCATAAACTTTCGCATCATTTCTCGGTCTGATGCCGTTTCATTTCCACAGGCAGCAGCATCACTATATTTTTCATCTTTTTCCCATTGACGATAATAATAACCGGGTACTAATTGATCAAAATTAGAATCATGTGTATAACCTGTATGATTGTATACAACGTCCATCACAACTCTCAACCCATTTTTATGCATGGACTGCACCATTTCTTTAAATTCCTTTATTCGAACTTTTCCATCTTCTGGATTGGTTGAATAAGAACCTTCTGGAGCATTATAATTTTGAGGATCATATCCCCAATTAAATTGAGCAGAATCTAACTTGGTTTCATCAATACTTCGATGATCAAAAGCAGGCAAAAGATGAACATGTGTTACCCCCATATCTTTGATATGATCCACTCCTGTTGTTTCTCCTTTGTTTTGTGTTCCTTCTTCTGTAAATGCAGTATACTTCCCTTTATTTTTAATCCCTGAATTAGGGCTTATGGATAAATCACGAATATGCAATTCATAAATAATGGCATCGGTTGGATTTTTCAATTCAGGACTTTTATCTTCTTCCCAACCCTCAGGATTTGTCTCAGAAAAGTCAATAATTTGCCCTCTCTTTCCATTTACACCAATTGCTTTTGCATAAGGATCTACATTTTCTGTATTCCATTTTCCATGAAATTTTGCTTGAAAAGTATAATAGCGATCTTTTTGGTCTCCATCTAATTCAGCTACCCAAACGCCTTGATCATTTTTCACGCAATCTATTTCTTCAATTACATCATCTCCTAAAGAAGTTTTATACAATTTTAGCTTTACTTGTTCAGCTTCAGGTGACCATAATTTCAATACTGTATTTTCCTTTGCATATTGAACACCTAAATCATTTCCTTCATATATAGGGTAATCTTTGTAAGGATTAAATGCCAAATTATTATTTGTTGTCGAATTAACTTGATCATCTTGAGCTTCCATTGTATTATTTTGCTTTGAATTACACGATATAATCATAAATCCAATCAATAGAAGTTTGATACTATTTTTTCTATCCATTATGTAGTAGTTTTGATTCTCAAATTTACCTATTTATTTGCAAATGTGTATCAAAAACACTTTATTTTAACCTAAAACAAGATTCTTATCATTTTTATTTAGATTCTTCTTTTTCTATTAATGCTATCGTATGAGGAATTAATTCTAATCCTCCTACACTCCCATGGCCTGGGATAACATATTGTGTATGTTTAAATTCATTTTGAACTTCTCTCAATGATTTTCCCCATTTTTTCAAATTGGCCTCTTTTATATATCCCATATGTTTAGCTCCAGCACTTTTTATAAAACATCCTCCAAAAAGAATTTGATCTTTAGGATTATATACAATCAAATTATCAATTGTATGTCCATGTCCTGGATAGTAAATTTGTAATGAAACATCATCCATTGACACTTTCATCTTCTTGCGAATACGCTGTTTTTTTACTTTTGATAAATCATATTGATCTTTAGCTAAGGAATACGTTTTTTTGCTTATAACTACTGGAATATCATTTTCTAAAATCACATCAATTCCTCCCATACGATCACGATGCGAATGTGTAGGCACAAATTGTTTTACTTTCTTTCCATAATCATGTTCAATTTTTTCAAGCAGTTTTCTAGTTTGATTACTATCCCATGGAGTATCTATTAAAACAATACCATTCTTACCAATCACAAACATACCATTAGCCGGATATATTTTCTCTCCTACTTTTCCATAAGTTGTATGCGTATATACATTATCCGAAATTTTTTTTACTTCTATTTTTTCTAAAATATCTTGACTAAATAATCCAAAATGGACGAATGTAAAAAAGATTAAAATGTTAAATCGCATATATTTTAAAATTAATTTTATATTTATGCTACAAATTACAAAAAATCTAATACATCGTATTGATTTAACAGACAAAAAAAATGAAAAACATAGAATATTACATTAAAAAAAGTTTAGATTTTGATACTTTTATCCAACTAACTAACAAGTTATTAGAACAAAATCAAACAACTAACCAACTTAATGATGAATCACTTTTAGATCATACAAAACTCAACATAACTCGAATTAATCGATTATTAAAAACCATTTCTATTCCTTCTGAAATTATTGCTAAAATTGAACCCTATCAAAATTCGTATACATTTTTAGTACTTACAGAAGGTTGGTGTGGTGATGCTTCACAAGTTCTACCGGTATTACGAAATCTAGAATTAGCTTCTCCTTTTATCAGTTTAAAAATTATTTTAAGAGACGAAAATTTAGAACTAATGGATCAATTTCAAACCAATGGGACACGATCTATTCCAAAAGTTATCATTATTAAAGACAATCAAATTATAGGTGATTGGGGGCCGCGTCCAAAAGAATTAATGGATTTAACAGCTACATTTAAAAAGGATGATCAATATACAAAAACTGAGTTTATGAAAGATGTTCAAAAATGGTTTAATAAAGACAAAGGTGAAACCATTTTAAAAGAAATCATAGCTCTATTAAAATAAATTATGAGTCCACAAACAAGAAATAACTTAATTCTTTTCTGCATTTTAGGTGTTTTATTTTTTTCTCCTTTAGGTAATTTTATTCGTGAAAAAGTAGCCTCTTGGTCAACTCCTATAAGTAAATTTATGCTTTCTGCTCCTAATTTATCTCAAATGGATTTTGAATATAGAAATCGGAAAGGAGCTTATGTTTTAAATTGGAATGTAAAAGATGTACATAATCAAACAATAGACTTAAATTCTTTAAAAGGACATGTCATTTTTTTAACTTTTTGGGATTACTCTAATACAAGTTCAAAAGCTATATTACCTTATATACAAAACCTATATTCTAACTATAAACATAACGACCAAATTGTTTTTTTAACTATTTCACAAAATAGCAATCTCAAAGCATCTCTTGAATTTATACAAAATGAACATTATACTTTCCCTATTTATACTACAAAAAAAACAGACCCTAATTTAAAGACTGATAGTACTCCTACAACAATTTTAATTAATAAAAAAGGAGAATTAGTTTATATGAGTACTGGAGCAAAAAAATGGGATGACCAAAAAGTTAAAATTGCTCTAAATATTCTAATTAATCAAGAATAAGAACCTTCAACCTGAATTAACTTAATATAGTTGATCAAATTTTCAAAATTATCTACATATTCAATTACACCGTTAACATGTACTGAAATTACATCTCCTAAAACTTTCACTAAAATTGGAGCATTTTCTTTTATATCAATTGCATTTCGATATAAAGCATGTCTAACCCAATATAACAAAGCTCCCTCACCTTCTAACTGGACATGTCTAATACCTCTTCTAACCGATGTGAATTTCCCCAATGTATAATCAAATCGCATTTGTTCATTTGAAAAATATTGAAAAATCTGATGTTTCCAACCTATTTCTTCAGGAGTATCTTCTATCAATTGATTTCCCTTAATAAATAGAATCTTGTCAGAATGAGGCAAAGCTAAATCAATTTGATGAGTAGACAACAAGATCGTTTTATTTGTAATTTGGGCTAACCTTCTTAATAATTGAAAAATGGTAAATTTTCCTGAAAGATCTAAATGTGTAGTGGGTTCATCTAAAATAATTAAGCCCGTATCTTGAACCAATGCACGTCCAATCATAACACGTTGTTTTTGTCCATCACTTAATTCCCCTATACGTTTTTCTTTTAGATCCTCGATTTCCAATAACTGTATGGTTTGATTAATTTTTTCCCAATCTTTTACATTCAACCTAGAAAAAATATTTTTATAAGGTGTTCTTCCAAGCCCTAAAACTTCTACAACCGATAATATAGGGTTCACTTCCTGATTCGTTAATACTACAGAAACTTCTCTCGCTAATTCAACTGAATTGTATTTTTTTATATTTTCTCCTCCAATTTTAATTACGCCTCCTTTTGATGGAATTAATCCTAAAATAGTTTTAATTAAAGTAGACTTTCCTACCCCATTTTTTCCGATTAAAGAAACGACTTCTCCTTCCTCAATTGAAAAATTGATGTTTTTTAAAATCGTTTTATCATATCCAATAGATAAATTTTTAACCGTGATTGCTCTCATTTACATAAACTTTGATTGTTTTACAATGATAAAAATGGCCAAAGGAGCTCCAATAAAAGACGTTATAATATTAATAGGTAAAGCGACAGTGAAGAATGTACTTGATAAATTAATCAACAAAGTAAAGGCAATCCCTATTAAAATATTGGCTGGTAAAAGCCAATTATGATTCGTTGTTTTAAATAATAATCGAGAAATATGTGGAATTATTAATCCTAAAAATGCAATAGGCCCTACAAATGAAGTTACTACAGCCGTTAATAAACCTGATATTACAATCGTTATGATCCTTAAACTTCCTACCTGAACACCCGATGTCTCTGCATAACTTTCTCCCAAGTGCAATACATTAAGTTGCTTTAAAATCAATACACAGAATATCAAACACAAAACAATAACAATAAAAAATACACCTATCTGATTCCAAGACAATCCTTCAAAAGAGCCTAAAGTCCACATAAAATAATCTTTAATTTTATCTGAACTTGAAAAATATTGTAAGGTACTAATTATAGCACTTGACAAGCTTGCCAAAATCAATCCTATAACCAAAATAGAAGCATTATTATTGATTTTATATGAAATCATACTGATCAAAAATAATCCGAAAATAGCACCTAATGCAGAAAATAGAACGATAATCCATGAATTGGTAATAATACCTCCTGCAATAAAAAATTCCGAAACAAAAATTAGTAGAGCAGTTCCTAAACCTGCCATTGAAGAAATTCCTAAAATAGAAGGTGATGCTATCGGATTTTGAAATAATGTTTGCAATAACATACCCGCTACAGGTAAACTAGATCCTACTAAAATTGCAGTAATCATTTTAGGTAATCGAATATTGTATAAAACAGAATACCATTCATGATTAGGATCTGTCAATGCAGAAAAAACTTCTGATACAGATAAAGATTCACTCCCAAAAAGCAAATTCAACATAGCAAAAGTTAAACCTAATACAATAAATAATACTACTAATAAACTTTTATTCAATACGATAAGATTTAATCGTGCAAATATACGCAATAGAAAACAGATCTTTTCGTTTTCATTAAATAAAAAATGATTAAATACTTATTATTCATTATAAGAATAAAAAAAATCGTATTTTTACAGCTGATTTTTTTATAACCTATGGGAAAAATAATTGCAATAGCAAATCAGAAAGGAGGTGTTGGAAAAACGACTACATCGGTTAATTTAGCAGCTTCTCTGGGTGTTTTAGAGAAAAAAGTATTATTGATTGATGCTGATCCACAGGCTAACGCCACTTCGGGGTTAGGAATTGATGTTGATACACTAGAAGCAGGAACCTATGAAGTTTTAGAACACACACAAAAAGTTTCTGATGTTATTGTAACAACCGATTCTCCAAATGTTGATTTAGTAGGTTCTCATCTTGATTTAGTTGCAACTGAAATTGAATTAGTTGATAGTCCTAATCGAGAGTATATGTTAAAAAATGCTTTAGAAGAAATTAAAGATCATTATGATTATATCATTATTGATTGTGCACCTTCTTTAGGTTTAATCACTTTAAACGCATTAACAGCTGCGGATTCAGTTATCATCCCAATTCAATGTGAATATTACGCTTTAGAAGGATTACGAAAATTACTTAATACAATCAAAAGTGTACAAAAAATTCACAATAAAAGTTTGGATATAGAAGGATTATTACTCACTATGTATGATTCACGTTTACGTTTATCTAATCAAGTAGTTGAAGAAGTTAAAAATTATTTTCCTGAAATGGTTTTCGAAACCATCATCCAACGAAATGTACGATTAAGTGAAGCTCCTAGTTATGGAGAATCCATTATAAAATATGATGCTAATAGTAAAGGAGCAATCAATTACTTAAATTTGGCAAACGAATTATTAGAAAAGAATAAAGACGCAATAAATGGCTAAAAAAAGAGCTTTAGGAAGAGGATTGTCTGCTTTATTATCAGCAGATCATAATGAAATCAATTCTGCACAAGACAAAAATGCAGATCAGGTTGTCGGAAATATCATGGAAATATCACTTTCCGATATTGAAGTGAACCCTTTCCAACCTCGAACTCAATTTGACTCTACCGCTCTTGAAGAGTTAGCTGGTTCCATCAAAGAATTAGGTGTTATTCAACCTATTACGGTTCGTAAAAATGGATCTATTTTTCAATTAGTTTCTGGTGAAAGACGTTTCAGAGCTTCTAAACTGGCAGGGTTGGAAACCATTCCTGCTTATGTTCGTTTAGCCAACGATCAGGAAATGCTTGAAATGGCTTTAGTTGAAAACATTCAACGTCAGGATTTAGATGCCATTGAAGTAGCCTTATCGTACCAACGAATGATTGATGAAATCAATTTGACTCAAGATGAAATGAGTAAACGTGTTGGGAAAAAACGGTCTACGATTACCAACTATTTACGTCTTTTAAAACTAGATCCAATTGTGCAAACCGGAATTCGTGATAAAATGATTTCCATGGGACACGGTCGAGCTTTAATTATCATTGAAGATCCTACTGATCAAATTGATGTTTACGAACAAATCATAAAAAACAATCTATCGGTTCGTCAAACAGAAGACCTTGTAAAACGATTCAAAGAACAAGATGATATTGAAAGTTCAAAACCTAAAAAGTCAGGATTAACGAATAGTCATAAAAAAGCGATAAAAGATTTTTCTAATCACTTTAATACTAAAATTGCTATTAATCGAAATACCTCAGGAAAAGGAAAAATAACGATTGAATTTAAAAATGACGAAGATTTTGAACGTATCAAAAACTTAATCAAACCATGATCAAAAAAATAGGCCTATTCTTTTTTTTAAATCTTTTTTTATTTTCTTTCTCTCAAGAAATAACCGATTCTATTTCAGAGAAAGAAACTCTTATTGTAGAAGAAAGTTCGCCAATTATTGCAAAAGATACGATTGAATTTACTGGAAATATAGCAAAAGATATTGAAGAAAAATTTCGTTCTCCACAAAAAGCAGCACTCTATTCAGCTGTTTTACCTGGATTAGGACAAATTTATAATAAAAAATATTTAAAAGCAGGAGCGGCATTAGCCTTAATTGGTACAGGAATTGGTTTTACAGCCTATTATCAAGGACAATATCAAGATTTTCGTGATGGATACATTAACAAACTCAATGATCCTAATTACTTATACAACGGATTGGATATTTCAGCAGAGGCTTTAGCAAGTAATATGGATGATCGTAGACGTTCACGTGATTATGCCATTCTTCTAACAGCACTCGCTTATATTTTAAATATTGTAGATGCAACAGTTGATGCACACTTAGATCCTGTTCGAAAAGATCCAGATTTAAGTCTCTCACCTGTTATTATTCAACAACAAAGTCTTAACTTTGAACCTCAAGTAGGAATTGGATTAAATTTTAAGTTTTAAATATGAATATAGCACTTTTAGGATATGGAAAAATGGGGCAAGCCATTGAAAAAATTGCAAAAACCAGAGGACATCAAATTGTTTTAACAAAAGAAGAAACTCCAACTAAAGAAGAATTACAAAATATTGATGTAGCAATTGATTTCAGTACTCCAGAAGCTGCTTTTGATAATATAAAGACCTGTCTTGAAAATCATGTGAAAATTGTTTCTGGAACAACAGGTTGGCTTGAAAAATATAATCAAGCAGTAACCATTTGCAATCAAAATAATGGAAGTTTTATTTATGCATCCAATTTTAGTGTAGGTGTAAATATTTTCTTTCAACTCAACCAAATATTGGCCAAAATGATGGCACCTCACAACGAATATCAAGTTGAAATGGAAGAAATACATCATACTCAAAAATTAGATGCTCCTAGTGGAACAGCCATTACGTTGGCTAATGGAATTATCGAAAACTCGAATTATTCTGATTGGTATTTAGAGGGAACAACTCCCAAAGAAAATGCTATTCCTATTAAAGACAAGCGTATTGGAATCATTCCAGGCACACACTATATTCATTATCAATCTGATATTGACAGTATTGAAATTAAACATACAGCTCATAAACGTGATGGATTTGCTTTAGGTGCTGTAATTGCTGCTGAATGGCTACAAGAAAAAACAGGTGTATTTGATATGCAAGATGTTTTAAATTTAAAAAATATGTAACAAAATAGTCGCTAAAAAGACTTATTAATCATAGATTAGTATATCGGTTTACTTCCGATACAATAATAAAATATAGAATATTATGAGTTGGACAACTTGGCTTATTATCTTAGTAATTTTACAAGTCATTCATTTCTTAGGAACATGGAAACTATACGTACGTGCTGGTAGACAAGCATGGGAAGCTGCTATACCCGTGTATAGTGTTGCCATTTGGTTAAAAATTATAAATCGCCCAATGTGGTGGTGTTTCATTCCTTTTTTACCGATTATCGGACCTATTTTATTAGGTGTTTTATGGTATGATACTCCTAAAAGTTTTGGAAAACCACAAAAAGATTCCATTTTGGCAGTAGTCACATTAGGTTTTTATTTATTTTACTTAAACTATGTTGACCAATCTCCTTATCAAAGAATTGAAGATGATGAACGCAAAGAAACCTTTGTCTCAGCTATTTTATATGCTGTTGTAGTGGCTACTTTTATTCATGTATTCGTCATTCAACCTTTTATTATCCCTACGGGATCTATGGAAAAAACACTATTAGTAGGTGATGGTCTTTTTGTAAACAAATGGACGTATGGATACCGAGTTCCTCAAACACCCATTGGAATTCCATTTCTACAAAATTATATTCCTTTTACAGGATCAAAAGTACCTAATGTTGGTCAAGCAACGTTATGGCAAAAAGATAAAAAACCTGTTAAAAACTATGTAGACGCTATCCGTTTACCTTATGAACGAATTGGACAATTTAAAGACGTTAAAGCTAATGATATTGTAGTTTTCAACTATCCTACTGACTCTTTAAATACAGCTACCGATCGTAAAGATCCTTATGTAAAACGTTGTATTGGTACACCAGGTTCTACTTTAGAAATCAAAAAAGGAGTTGTATATATTAACGGAAAAGAATTTCAATACCCAAAAGATGCTCAGATATGCTCTTCTTATTATATAAAAACTTCTAGTCCTTTTAGAAAACAATTCCTTCTAGAAACTCCTTATTTAATTACAGACCCTCAAAATTTTGAACAAGTTAGAGGTCAAAATAATCTTTATAAATTTACTTCTTTAACCAAACAAGAAGTTGAAATGTTTAAAAAACTTCCTATAGTAGTTGATATTAAAGAAAATTTAATGCCTATAGAACAAACCCAACAAGGGCATTTTTTAGGTGAGAGTTTTGATATTTTCCCTACAGGATCTACTTGGAATCAAGATAATTATGGACCTTTATATATTCCTAAAAAAGGAGATGAAATACAGTTAACATCTGATAATTATAATCAATACAAAAATCTTATTACTAAATATGAAGGAAATACTTTAGAAAATAAAGACGGTGTTTTTACAATAAATGGAAAAATAACTAATACCTATAAAGTAAAACAAGATTACTATTTTATGATGGGAGATAATCGTGCCAATTCACTTGATTCTCGCTTCTTTGGTTATGTTCCTTTTGATCATATAATCGGATCTCCTGTTTTAACCTGGTTAAGTGTTGATTGGAAAAAAGGGTTCTTTAGTTTTAGACCTGATCGAATGATGACCATCCCTAATAATGGGAATCCTGATAAAACTTCCTATTTATGGTTAGTAGGTCTTTTAATTGCTGGTTATTTTGGCTATTCTTTTGTAAAAAACAAAAAGAAAAAAGAAGAAGAATAAATTTTTAAATACATGATAATATTAAGCTGATCATCAAATCAGCTTAATATTTTTCCTATTATGACCCCTATTTTTTTTCCCATACATCTCTTCCCTTCTATTGAATATTATGCCTATTTAGTACGGGCTGACCACTATATTTTTGAAGGAGAAGATCATTTTCAAAAACAAACCTATCGAAATCGATATTCAATTTATGGAGCTAATGGGAAGCTTAATCTTAACATTCCTATTATACATAAAACAGGCTCTCGATTTTATAAAGACACTCCTATATCATATGATATGGATTGGCAACGCAATCATATTAAATCATTAAAATCAGCTTATCAATCATCTCCTTATTTTGAATTTTATGAGGATGAAATCACCCCTCTTTTCACTTCAAAAGAAAAATATTTAATAGATTTTAACATAAAATCGTTTATTTTGGTCAATGATTTGCTACAATTAGATGTAGATATAAAAAAAACAACAGAATATATACCTAATCCTGAACAGCAAGACCTTCGAAACTATTTCCATACGAAAAAAGAAAGTCAACAGGAATTTGATTCATATATTCAAGTTTTTTCACCAGAAAAAGGATTTATAAAGAATTTAAGCATTTTAGATCTCTTATTTAACGAAGGTCCCAATGCTACAACCTATTTAGAAAACATAAAATTACTATAAATGAAGAAAATCATCATACCACTACTAGCAGTGGGATTCTCAATGAGCACTATTGCTCAAGAACACGGTCACCAACATGAACCAGCTCCTTTAGATTGGTTTCATCAAAGTATAGATAATGGAACTTACGGTGTAAATACTAAAAAAGCTTATGATTTTTTAAAAGAAACAGGACGTACACCACAAACCGTTATTGTAGGGATACTAGATTCAGGTGTTGACGCTGAACATGAAGACTTAAAAGAAATCATGTGGGTTAACCAAGGTGAAATTGCAGGAAATGGCCTTGATGACGATCAGAATGGTCATATTGATGATATCCATGGATGGAATTTTCTTGGAAATGCAGATGGAACCAATGTAAACGGTGATAACTTAGAAATCACTCGTTTATATGCCCAATATCGTCCTAAATTCGAAGATCTAAAAGAACGAAAAATTAAAAAGAATATCAAGAAATACCCAGAAGAGTATGAAACTTATTTAGAAGGGAAAAAATTAATTGATGAAAATACCATTCAAAATAAAGCTAAACTTTCTGAATTAAAAGCGCAACGAGAACAGTTTGCTGTTTATGAGTCTCAATTTGCTATAGCTTTTAAAGATGTAAAAAAATTACTTAAAACAGAAACCATTACAGCAGATCAATTAAAAGATTTTATCAAAGAGAATAAAATTGAAGATCAACGAACATATGCTGCTTTAGGAATGCTTTACGAAGCTGCTGAAAAAGCACCTAATAAGACTATTAATTTGGATGAAGTTCAAAAAGGGTTTAATGAATTATTAAAAGCTGACACTCAAAATCTAAACGATTACATCAATTATCTCGAATCAAAAGTTAAATACCATTATAATCCTGATTTAAATACACGTAAAACTATAGGAGATGATTATGATAATAAAAAAGATTCTAACTATGGGAATAACGATGTTGAAGGACCTGACGCTATGCATGGAACCCATGTTGCAGGATTAGTAGCAGCTGTTCGTAATAATGGAATTGGTATGGATGGTGTTGCAGATAACGTTCAAATTATGGGAGTTCGTGTTGTTCCTGATGGTGATGAACGTGATAAAGATGTAGCTAATGGGATCATTTATGCAGTAGATAACGGAGCTAAAATATTAAACATGAGTTTTGGTAAAAAATATTCTCCAGACAAATCTGTGGTAGATGATGCTATTCGTTATGCTGAGAAAAAAGGTGTTTTACTAATGCATGCAGCAGGAAATAATGGTGAGAATTTAGATTTACAACCTCATTATCCAGTGAATGTTACAAAAAATGATACTATTGCTACTAATTGGATTACGGTAGGTGCTAATACGCCTTACAAAGATCATTTAGCTGCTGATTTTAGTAATTATGGATCAAAAACAGTTGATTTATTCTCTCCTGGAACTGAAATTTATTCTACTATTCCAGATAATCAATACAAAAACTTACAAGGAACTTCTATGGCTACACCTATTGCCACTGGAGTTGCTGCTTTAGTTTGGTCTTACTACCCAGAGTTAACCGTTCATGAATTACGTGATATATTATTAAAATCTGTGAATGTTTATAACGGAACAGTTCCTACTCCTACTGAAAAAGAAAAAAAGCCAGCACAATCATTTGCCAACTTATCAACAACAGGAGGAGTTATTGATGCTTATAATGCTGTAAAACTTGCAGATCAATTTGTAAAAACAAAAAAATAAGTCATAACTTGATTATTATACAAAGCGTTTGAATTAATTTCAAGCGCTTTTTTATTATATTATAAATTAACCTCAACACTTTTCAACCCTTTATCAAAGAAAGAATTTACATTCCAAAAGTTTAAACACACAACCCAAAACCAAAAACACTATCTTTGCAAAAAAATAGAACATGAGTAGTACATTCCAAGAGCTGAATCTAACTGATTCTTTGTATCAAGCTTTAGAACAATTACAATTCACAACACCAACTCCTATTCAAACATTATCGCACAAACCGATACTTTCAGGAAGTGATGTAATTGGTATTGCTCAAACGGGTACAGGTAAAACCTTTGCCTATCTTTTACCTATTATAAAAAATCTAAAGCCTACTTTAGATATTCCACCTAAGGTAATCATTATGGTTCCTACACGTGAACTCGTTTTACAAGTGGTTGAAGAAGTTGAAAAATTAACTCAGTTCAATAAAGTTCGAGTGGGTGGTGTTTATGGAGGAACTAACATTAATACACAAAAATTCGTCGTTTTAGAAGGGCTCGATATTTTAGTTGCCACACCAGGTCGGTTGTATGATTTAGTGGTCGCACAACATCTAAATTTAAAATTAGTTCGTCAATTTGTAATTGATGAAATTGATGTGATGATGGATTTAGGTTTTCGATACCAAATAACCAATATCATGGATTTACTTCCCAAAACACAAAATATTTTGTTTTCAGCAACCATGACAGAAGAAGTTGAAAACTTAATTCAACGTGAATTTAAAAGTCCTATTAAAATATCCGTGGCAAAATCAGGAACTCCTCTTGAAAACATTGAACAACGTAGTTATGAAGTACGTAATTTCTATACTAAAATTAATTTAGTAGAACATTTACTCTCTAATCATGAAGAATATAGTAAAGTTATTCTCTTTACAGCCCATAAACGTATGGCTGATTTAGTTTATAGAGAACTTAGTGAACGTATTCCTGACGAATGTGTTATCATTCATTCCAATAAATCACAAAATTACCGTATTCGATCTATCAAACAATTTTCTGAAAACGAAAAGCGTATTTTAATCTCTACAGATATTATTGCTCGTGGTTTGGATATCGATGCTATTTCACACGTGATTAATTTTGACACGCCTCAATTCCCTGAAAATTATATGCATCGTATTGGACGTACTGGACGTGCAGAGAAAAAAGGAGTTGCCATTACTTTGTCTACTGAAAAAGAATGGTACTATAAAGAACAAATTGAACGTTTAATGGAAATTGAAATTCCATTACTCCCCTTTCCTGAAGAAGTTGAAATTACCACTAAACTTACCTTAGATGAAAAACCTCGACAAATCGAAATACAAAATAAATTAAAACAAAAGAAAAAGAAGAAAGAGGAAGAAAAAGGTGCCTCTTTTCATGAGAAAAAAGATAAAAATAAAAAAGTAAACTTAGGAGGCAAATATCACAGAGAAATTAAAAAGAAATATAAAAAGGCCAAAACAAAAGGAGATAAGGCTCGAAATCAACGCAATAAAAACGTAAAAAGAAAATATAAATAATTGTTTTAGTATTTAGAATTTTAATATAACCTTCAATGCTCGTTTTTATACTTTTAGTTATCATTATTGTAGCATTCCTCGTTTTAAAATCAAACAAAAAAGTTTGGATGCACCATGGTCATCACACCAGAAATCAAACTATTTTAATAAATGATCATACTTATTATATAGAAGAAGTTGTATTTAAAAGTTATCAAAGTGCCTTAACAAATTATTATAAAATTGTTTCTGATGTTGCAGAATACGGTGAAATTCTGGAGTCTGACTACGATTTATATGATTGGACTTACAATTATATTCGTTTTGAAGATACAACCATTTGCATCAAACATTATAGAAGTTATAATACAATACAATTATCCAAAAGTCAGTATCCTATTTCCATAGAACAAATGAAACTGGATAATCCAAAATTAGGATTAAAAGAAGACTATTTAAATTCATAACACCATATCGCCTACTTACAACCTAATAATTACTACTTACTCTTTTTATAATTCTTCAATACTCATTAATTTTACTTATATTTAGTCAATAAACAATACAATATGAATCAAGACTTCAATAAGAACGAAGACCATAATAAATTATTAGCAAGCGACTTACGACGAAAACTACAAAAAGTATATTTAGGAGGAGGCGAAAAAAGAATTGAGAAACATAAGAGTAAAGGCAAATTAACAGCCCGTGAACGTATCGATTATTTGTTTGATGTGGATACAGACTCTATTGAAATTGGTGCTTTTGTTGGAGAAGGTATGTATGAAGAACACGGTGGTTGTCCTTCTGGAGGTGTTGTTATTAAAATTGGTTATTTATCAGGTAAACAATGTATTGTAGTAGCTAATGATGCTACTGTAAAAGCAGGTGCTTGGTTTCCTATTACAGGAAAGAAAAATTTACGAGCACAAGAAATTGCTATGGAGAATCGTCTCCCTATTATTTATTTAGTCGATAGTGCTGGGGTTTACCTTCCTATGCAAGACGAAATATTTCCCGACAAAGACCATTTTGGACGTATTTTCAGAAACAACGCTCAGATGTCCTCTATGGGTATTACTCAAATTGCTGCTGTTATGGGAAGTTGTGTGGCTGGAGGAGCGTATTTACCTATTATGAGTGATGAAGCTTTGATTGTCAACAAAACAGGTTCTATTTTTTTAGCAGGATCCTATTTAGTAAAGGCCGCTATTGGTGAAAATATCGACAATGAAACCTTAGGTGGTGCTACAACCCATTCTGAAATATCAGGTGTGACTGATTATAAATGTGAAAATGACGAAGCTTGCTTAGACCAAATTAAACGTCTAATGGACAAGATTGGAGATTATGATAAAGCAGGATTTAATCGAAAAGAAGCTGCTCTTCCTCAATTAGATGAAAAAGAAATTTTTGGAATATTACCCGCTTCACGTTCCGATCAATACGATATGATGGATATTATTCATCGTGTTGTAGACAACTCTGAATTTGATGCATACAAAGAAGGTTACGGCCAATCCATTATTTGTGGTTATGCTCGAATAGATGGTTGGGCTGTCGGAATAGTAGCCAATCAACGTAAATTAGTTAAATCTAAAACAGGTGAAATGAAATTTGGAGGTGTGATCTACTCTGACTCAGCTGACAAAGCCACCCGATTCATTTCAGTATGTAATCAAAAGAAAATTCCTCTAGTCTTTTTACAAGATGTTACCGGTTTTATGGTAGGAAGTAAATCAGAACATGGTGGTATTATTAAAGACGGAGCTAAAATGGTCAATGCCATGAGTAATTCTGTTGTTCCTAAATTTACTATTGTGATTGGAAATTCTTACGGCGCAGGAAATTATGCTATGTGTGGACGTGCTTACGATCCTCGTTTTATGATTGCCTGGCCTTCTGCAGAACTCGCTGTAATGGGAGGAGCTCAAGCAGCAAAAGTGTTACTTCAAATTGAAAAAGGAAAATACAAAGCACGTGGTGAAGAAATCTCTCCTGAAAAAGAAAGTGAATTATTAGCTAAGATCCAAGAACGATATAACCAACAGATTTCACCTTACTATTCGGCCTCTCGCCTTTGGACAGATGCTATTATTAATCCTCTTGAAACACGTAAATGGATCAGTATGGGAATTGAAATGGCCAATCATGCTCCTATTGAAAAACCTTTTAATGTTGGCGTTATTCAGACCTAAATCATTTATTATAAAAATCTAAAGCTGAGTGTTTTACTCAGCTTTCTTTTTATCTATCATTTTCTTTTATAAATTTGTACTTTGAAAATCAATTTGCATGAAAAAAATATTACTTCTTTCTGGACTATTTTTTACAATATTCCTTTCAGGACAACAAATAAAAACACTTTTAGATCAAGGAAAGATTGACGAAGTATTAGATCTTATTAGCCAAGATGAAAATCTAACCGCTGAAGATTACTATTATGCTTCTATGCTTTATCATCAAAAAGGCCATTCTCAAGAATCGATGAATTATATTCAAATGGCACTTGAAAAAGAAAAAACAGCTGAATACTATCAATTCTTAGCTTTCTTACAAAACAAAAATGGTGACTGTTGGAAAGCTTTAGAATCATTAAATGAAGTGTATAAATTAGAACCTTCTAATCAAACGCTTTTAATGAAGGCAAAAGTTTATAATTATTGCTTTAAAGAACCAAACTATGATAAAGCAATTTCTACTTACCAGAAAGTTCTAAAAACAGAAGCCAATATGGAAGCTGTTCAAAGTCTTTCATTACTTTACACTAGTCAAAATCGTTACAAACAAGCACATAGTTATCTAGAAGGCTTATTAAAGAACCAACGGTTTACAGAACACAAAGACTATATTCAATTTATCAATGCAACCTTATATTTTGAACAAAAAGATTATGAAAAAGCTGAAGAACAATTAAATGAATTATTAATTCGAGATCCAAAAGATTTCATTTCTATAGCCAAGTTAATTCAAATTCGTTATGCCCAAGAGCGCTCTGAGGAAACAGAAACTCTACGTAAACGATTATACGAAGGCTATGATACCAAACAATTACCCGAATTCATAAAAGACAAATATCAATTTGATCAATTTTCAGTGGATAACTATACTGTAAAAGCATTTGAAGCATTTGCTGATGAAAAAGACTACAAAGAAGGAGATCAAGTCTTATATAAGTATATTTTTGAAGTCTATGATGATGCTGATCAATTTCTATATACAATTCAAGCTGAGTATAGTTCTGCTATTCCTATGTATGAACGTTATAATCTTGATTATAATTATTACCTAGGTAAAACAGTTTATGGTGAAAAATACCAGCATTATAATTATGGGCCACAAAAAATCAACGTCACAACATTATACCCTAAAACAAAACAACTTGTTACAGATATTATTGAAGAAAAAATTAAACCTCAGAAAAATTCTAAAACAGTTGTAGAAAAATTCTAATGTTAACAAAAGGTTAGTTAAAAGCCATTTATCGATATTTTTTTGGTTTTTTCGTGTATAAAATCTATATTCGCATCAAATGTTTCAAACAAAATCACATAATATTCAATTAAATTTTCTTTCAAATAAAGGGAATGTAACTTCATATACTATGATGAACAGTACTTGTATGTGTTGTCAAACGCATCTGCTGTGCTGTATATAAAGTTTAAAGAGAACGAACAAATTATATAAATCCAGCACTAAAATTAGTGTTGGATTTTTTTATTAATATAGAAATCAAAAGATATGGAATCTTCGCATTCGAAAACAAATCAGAAAAGGCGTGATCAAAATCACTTCAAAACCCTACTATCTAAATCTATTACTACTTTCAATACTTCTTCTCGAATGTTTTGTTGCAGCTGCTGTTGCTGTTAATTTCCCTTTTACCATAATACTTTTTACATAATAAATAAATCAATCAAAATTAGAGTAGGTTGATACACCTCCTCATATACCAAATTAAAAAATGACGATAACACAAATGTTTGTAAATCCATTATTTAGAAAAAATAAATTAAAAAACTTTGAACAGGACAAAGCCTCAGAAACACCCATTCGAAGTGTTCTAAAATCATTCAGCTGGCGCGCAATCGGTACATTAGATACCATTCTCATTTCATGGTTTGTAACAGGTAAACCTGAGTTGGCCTTGTCCATTGGTTCAATAGAATTATTTTCTAAAATGATTCTCTACTTTTTTCATGAAAGAATTTGGAACCAAGTAAAATGGGGAAAGCAAAAAACGGATTAGTTCATAAGAGTACACACAATCGCTTATAGTTTATAACTTAAAAGCACAAAGCATAAAAAAATGGAAAGTTTTAGATCTGAAATAGAAAACCCAATTGTCGCAAAAGAAATTATCGAATTAGATAAAAAAATTCGTTTATATAAAGATGGGAAACTAGACGATACTCAATTTAAAAGTCTTCGTTTAGCAAGAGGAATTTACGGTCAACGCCAACCGGGTGTACAAATGATTCGTATTAAGATACCGTATGGGAAGTTCACCTCAGAACAACTACGAAAATTAGCTGATATTTCTGATGAATACTCAAGAGGACGTTTACACATTACGACACGACAAGATATTCAAATACACTATGTTAACATTGACAGAACACCTCAATTATGGGAAGATTTAGAAAAAAGTGATATTACATTACGTGAAGCCTGTGGAAATGTAGTTCGGAATATTACAGCCTCAGAAACGGCTGGAATCGATCCTGATGAACCATTTGACGTTTCTCCTTATGCTCATGCTTTATTTGAGTATTTACTTCGTAACCCTGTTTGTCAAGAGATGGGGCGTAAAATTAAAATTTCGTTTTCTGCTTCTGATAAAGATCTAGCCGTAAGTTTTGTTCACGATTTAGGATTCATCGCCAAAATAAAAGATGGTAAGCGTGGATTCAAAGTTATGTTAGCCGGAGGAATCGGAGCGCAACCTCATCATGCGCAAATTGCTCACGAGTTTCTACCTGAAGATCAAGTCATTCCTTTTACAGAAAGTGTATTGCGTGTATTCGATCATTACGGCGAACGTGCTAAGCGTATGAAAGCCCGTATGAAATTCTTATTAAAAGAAGTAGGTTTAGACGAATTTCTAAAATTGGTTAAAAATGAAGAAAAGGCATTACCGTATCACACATACCCTGTGGATACCTCAGCATTTGATCAAGAACCTCAACTTCCTTCTTTCAAATCTACACCAGTAGAAATTGAAAATCAACAAGCATACGAATCATGGAAAAAAACCAATGTAATTCCTCAAAAACAAGACGGTTTATTTGCTATAGGTATTAAAATTTTCTTAGGAGATTTTTACACAAATGAAGCTCGAAAATTGGCTCATATTATTGAAAAATATAGTAGTGATGAAGCTCGTTTCACCATAGGACAAAGCATTTTATTACGTAATATCAAAGAAGAATATTTACCTGAGGTTTATAATGAATTAAAAGCCATAGGATTTTCAAAATCAGGTTATAAATCAATTGTGGATATCACTGCGTGCCCTGGAACGGATACATGTAATTTAGGTATTGCTAGTAGTACTGGAATTACTCGAGAACTTGAAAAAGTTATTGAGAACGAATATCCAGAATACTTATCTAATCGAGATATGAACATTAAAATAAGCGGTTGTATGAATGCTTGTGGTCAACACAGTTTAGCACAAATTGGGTTCCAAGGAATGACCATTAAATCAGGACAACTTATTGCACCTGCTCTACAAGTTTTATTAGGTGGTGGAATATTAGGTAATGGTCAAGGTCGTTTTGCTGACAAAGTAATCAAAATACCTAGTAAAAGAGGTCCTCAAGCGTTACGTTTACTACTAGACGATTATCAATCTCAAAAAGAAACGGATGAAACCTTTTTGAATTATTACGATCGTCAAGGAAAGATTTATTTTTTCGATTTGCTAAAAGAATTATCTCAAACCGATAACCTAGTTGAAGATGATTTTATTGATTGGGGACACGAAAAGCCCTACATTAAAGCCATAGGTATTGGTGAATGCGCTGCTGTAATTATTGATTTGGTGACCACTCTATTATTTGAAAGTGAAGAAAAAATAGGTTTTGCACAAGAAAACTATGAAGCAGGGAATTGGGCCGATAGTATCTACCACTCCTACTCTTCTTTGATAAATAGTGCCAAAGCTTTATTAACTGCTGATCAACATAAAACCAATCGTTACAATATGATTATCAAACAATTTGATGAACATTATGTACAAACAAGTAAAATTCAATTAGATCATTCATTCGAAGATTTAGTCAACCAAATCAAAAACAACGAGCCAACAGAAGCTTTTGCTGTTAATTATCTTGCTCTAGCCAAATCTTTTTACAAAAAGGTAGATCAATTTAGAGCCAAAGAATTGAAAAGTAAAAAGTAAATTTTTTAAAACAAGAATTAAATGAAAAAAAATAGAATCCCAAAATTAACCGTAATTGGTGCTGGCCCCGGTGATCCAGACTTAATTACTTTGAAAGCTTTTAAAACTTTAGCCTCAGCCAATGTTGTTTTGTATGATGCTTTAGTTAACGAAGAATTGTTAAAACATGCTCCTGATGCAATCAAAATTTTTGTTGGAAAACGTTTTGGAAAACATTATTGTAAACAAAATCATATAAACGAATTGATTGTTAAAAATGCCTTAGAATACGGTCATGTAGTTCGTTTAAAAGGTGGTGATCCTTTCATTTTTGGTCGTGGATCTGAGGAAATTCAGTATGCTGATTCTTTTGGTATTGAGACTCAAATTATTTCAGGAATTTCTTCTTCAAGTGCTGTTCCTGCCAGTATTGGAATTCCCTTAACACATAGACGCGTTGCTGAAAGTTTTTGGGTTATTACCGGAACTACCCAAAATCATAAATTAAGTAAAGATGTTTATCTAGCAGCTGAATCAACTGCTACTGTAGTTATTTTAATGGGGATGAATAAAATCAATCAAATTGTTTCTATTTTTGAAAATGCAGGCAAAAAAGATACACCCGTAGCCATTATACAAAACGGAACTCGAAAAGATGAAAAAGTAGGCATTGGCACGGTTGAAACCATTATTGATGAAGTACATGCTAAACAACTATCAAGCCCAGCTATTATAATCATTGGTGATGTAGTAAAAGAAAGTGTTCAATTGAAATCTTTTTATCAAAATTTCACTGAAGTCCACAAAGAAAACATAAAACCTCACCCAACTATTATCAAAAAAACCCAGTATCCAACATACTAAAATACACTAGTAAAATGAACGAATTATATCCGATATTCTTAAAAGTACATCAACTCCATGTTTTAATTGTTGGAGGTGGTTTTGTTGGACATGAGAAACTTTTTTTTTTATTAAAATCAAGTCCCAATGCTCAAGTAACAGTCGTAGCTAAAGAATTTGGTAAAGATTTACTAGAATTAGTTGAAGGAAAAAAAACAATCCAATTAATTCAAGATACTTACCATCCTGATTACTTAAAAAACAAACAATTGGTTATTGGTGCTACTAATTTTGAAGAAATTAATCATCAAATCTATCATGATGCCAAAAAACAAAACATTTTAGTCAATATAGCCGACACACCTGATTATTGTGATTTTTATTTAGGTGGAATTGTAACCAAAGGAAATGTAAAACTCGCTATCTCAACAAATGGGAAATCCCCAACGATGGCTAAACGTTTGCGTCAATTCTTTGAAGATGTAATCCCTGAAGACATTAATGAATTAGCTGAGAATCTGAACCATTATCGTAAAACACTTCGTGATGATTTTGAACATAAAGTTCAAGAATTGAATAAAATCACGAAACAATTGATTAATTAAGGAAGTATACGTAAATTTACAAATTATTTATAATCACTTTAAATAAAAGTGAGAACCTTTTAAAGAAAATAAACATGATTAAAACAGATATTCTTATTATTGGAGCAGGCCCTGTAGGGATGTTTGCTGTATTTGAAGCTGGCTTATTAAAATTAAAATGTCATCTAATTGATGCTTTGCCACAACCAGGAGGACAATGTTCTGAAATATATCCTAAAAAACCCATCTATGATATTCCTGCTTATCCAGAAATTTTGGCAGGTGATCTTATCGATCAATTAGCAGAGCAAATTAAACCTTTTCAACCAGGTTATACCTTGGGTGAGCGTGCTGAAACAATTGATAAATTAGAAGATGGAACTTTCAAAGTAACAACGAATAAGGGAACAGAACATTTTGCACCCGTTGTTGTAATTGCTGGTGGATTAGGTTCTTTTGAACCTCGAAAACCACCTATTCCTAATTTAGTTGATTTCGAAGATAAAGGAGTAGAATACATTATTAAAGATCCTGAAATCTACCGCAATAAGCGTGTAGTAATCTCTGGAGGAGGTGATTCTGCCTTAGATTGGTCAATTTATTTAGCTAATGTTGCAAAAGAGGTATCATTAGTACATCGAAGAAGTGAATTTAGAGGAGCTCTAGACTCTGTTGAAAAAGTAGCTGAATTAGCTGAAGAAGGAAAAATCAACCTTATTACTGAAGCAGAAGTTAAAGAAATCCATGGAAATGGAAAAGTAGAATCTGTTCTAATCAAACATAAAAAGAAAGGTGATATTACCGTAGAAACAGATCATTTTATACCTCTATTTGGATTAGCTCCTAAATTAGGTCCTATCGCTAACTGGGGGTTAGAAATTGAGAAAAACGCAATAAAAGTAAACAATGCACTCGATTATCAAACCAATATTCCAGGAATCTTTGCTATTGGAGATGTTAATACCTATCCAGGTAAACTTAAATTAATTTTATGTGGATTCCATGAAGCGGCTATTATGATCCAATATGCTTATAATATCATCAATCCAGAAAAGCGTTACGTGATGAAATACACAACGGTTAACGGTGTTGAAGGATTTGATGGAGAGAAAAAAGAAGCAAAAAAAGCCGTTGTTAAATCGATTTAATCTTGTATTTTTGCGAGCATGTCAGAATCTATAATCAACGTAAAAGTTATTGATCGAGAAGGAGTTGAACATACTTTAGAAGCTCCTACCGATATGAATATGAATTTAATGGAACTGTGTAAGGCTTATGAATTACCGGTTGAAGGTACTTGTGGAGGAATGGCCATGTGTGCTTCTTGCCAAGTTTATGTTCAGTCAGGTCACGACCTTCCTGAAATGAGTGAAGATGAAGAAGATATGTTAGATCAGGCCTTTAATGTAGAAGATAACAGTCGTTTAGGTTGCCAGATTTATTTAAAAGATGAATTAGATGGTTTAACTGTAGAACTGGCTCCTGAAGCGTAAATTATAACTTTTTATATACTAAAAAAATATCCCGAAATGAATTCGGGATATTTTTTATCTTTTTATTTTATACTTTCTCAATCATCTAAAGCTTCTTCTACCTTATCCTTTATTGACTTTAATTCAAAAGCCCACACAATCGTTGCAGTACCAAATATAATGGCAAAAACACCAATTAGAACTGTTAATGCGACCATATTAGCAAATGGATTGGTAATAATCGCCCATCCACAAATAACCGTTAAAATACCTCCTAATAAAATTAATCCCCATTTACTTCCTTTTACTTTTCTATAACGAAAAGCATTTCCTACTAATGTAAAACCTCCAAAAAGAGCCCAAAAACCTAAAAATATAGAGAAAATTGTAGCGGCTGCTACCGAACTACCAAATGGATACGTTAATACAATAATACCAAAGAGTACATCGAAGATTCCTTCTGCAATAGTCCAACCTGAACCTTTTCTTTTTGAATTGCTTAAGCCTGCAATTACTAAAAACACTCCTGTAATTAAAGAAACAATTCCAGTATATGTAACCAGTGTCATAATAGCTGCACCAGGTTTTGTAACAGCAAATAACCCGAATAATAGCAATAATAAACCTTTAAGTGCTACCATCCACCAATTTTTAAAAAGTACTTTCATTTTAATATGTTTTAATTGATTTTCATCTCAAAGATAAAATAATGAATCTTATAATAAACAAAAAAGGTTAGAATATTTAAATTCTAACCTTTTGTTCTATTCATTTAAGAAGCACTAAAAGCTTCCGGATCTTCTAAAACATGATAACGTGGATCATCAATATCTTCTATAATAATTTCAGCAAATTTAGGATTTGCTTTATTCAATAAAAACTTACATTCTTCACTCAAATGTTTTAGTTTTACTGACTTACCAATTGCTTCATATTTATTTACAATTCCACGTACCGCTTCTATAGCCGAATGATCTGCTACTTTACTTTCAATAAAATCGATTTCTATAGTATCTGGATCTCCTTTTACATCAAATTTTGTATTAAAATCAGTAATAGAACCAAAAAATAGAGGTCCCCAAATTTCATATACTTTTGTCCCATCTTCTTTTAAAGACTTACGAGCTCGAATACGTTTTGCATTTTCCCATGAAAAAACCAACGCACTAATAATAACCCCTGCAATAACAGCAACAGCTAAATCTTGCCATACAGTTATGGCTGATACCAAAATAATTACCAAGGCATCGGTTACTGGAATTTTATTCAAAATACGAAAACTAGACCATGCAAAAGTTCCTATTACTACCATAAACATTACTCCTACTAATGCTGCTATTGGTACTTGCTCGATATATTGTGATCCAAAAAGGATAAAAAACAATAGTCCTAATGCTGCTACAATTCCTGACAAACGACCACGACCACCTGATTTTATATTGATAATGGATTGTCCTATCATAGCACAACCACCCATTCCTCCAAAAAGACCATTTAAAATATTCGCACTTCCTTGTGCTAAACATTCACGGTTTCCATTTCCACGTGTTTCGGTTAAATCATCAATTAAGTTTAATGTCATCAATGATTCAATTAAACCAATTGCAGCTAAAATTGCCGCATAAGGTAATATAATCTTCAGTGTTTTAAAATTCCATAAGGAAGCATTGGTAAACAAATCAAACTGAAATGATGGTAACAAATCTAAAAAGCCACCTCGTTCACTTAGGGGAACTCCTCCTCCATCTTTAATAAACGAGCCCACTGTATCTACATCTAATCCCCCAAAAATCACAATAGCTGAAACAATTAAGATGGCAATTAATGCTTCAGGAACTTTTTTTGTAATTCTAGGAAGTCCAACCATGATGAACATTGTTAAAGCAACCAAACCTATCATTAAAAATAAATCATTTCCTTGTAACCATTGTTTTGTAGCCTCGCCTGTTATTGGGTCCGTCGCCATTTTTTTAAACATTCCCAATTGAGACAGAAATATTACAATAGCTAAACCATTTACAAACCCCATCATTACAGGATGTGGAATTAGACGAACAAACTTCCCTAATTTAAAGACACCTGCAAATATTTGAATCAAACCTGCAAAAAGTAATGTTACAAACAAAAATTGTAGTCCTAGCTCTCCTACTCCTTTTTCTATACCATAGGTATTTCCTTCTCTTACTAAATTAACCATTACCACAGCCATAGCTCCTGTCGCTCCTGATATCATCCCTGGTCTTCCACCAAAAATTGAGGTAACAATTCCCATCATAAAAGCTCCATATAATCCAATTAAAGGATCGATTCCTGCTACAAAAGCAAAAGCTACTGCTTCAGGTACTAATGCTAAAGCTACTGTGATTCCAGAAAGAATATCATCTTTAGCATTGGCGACTTTTTTTGTTATAAGTTTAAATTCTGCCATATCCTTGTTCTTTTGATAAGTTCGTTTTTCTTTTTTACCTTTTTTAAAAGGCGCAAAGATATCGTTTTAAATTGAATTGCTCAATACTCTTCGTTCAAAAGTTAGGTTTTGAAAATTTAAAGATTTAAAAAATATAGAAAACGAATCATACCTTTTAACTACCTTTGCCTTTATGATAGAATTAGGAAAAATAAATACCTTAGAAGTTCTAAGAGAAGTTTCTTTCGGATTATACTTAGGAAAAGATGATGATGAAGTCTTATTACCTATTAAATACGAAAAAGAAGAGTTTGAATTAGGTGACTGGATTGATGTTTTTGTTTACTTAGACAATGAAGGACGAACTATTTCAACTACACTAAATCCTAAAATTTTATTAGATCACTTTGCTGTTTTAAAGGTAAATCAAGTGACACAACACGGTGCATTTTTCGATATGGGCATTGACAAAGATCTTTTTGTCCCTTTTAAAGAGCAACGAGAAAAAGTACAAGAATCTGAATATCATTTGGTTTATATGTATTTAGATGAAAAGACCGAACGTTTAGTTGGTAGTACAAAAACAAACAAGTTTATTAATTTTGATAAAGTTGATTTAGAAAAAAATCAAGAAGTATCCCTCCTGATTTATGAAAAAAATCAATTTGGTTATGCGGCTATTGTTGATAACCAATATAAAGGTATGCTCTTTGAAAGTGATATTTTTGAACCACTACAAATTGGAAGTATCATAACAGGTTTTGTTAAAAATATCCGTGACGACAATAAAATAGATCTTCGCATACAAAAAGTAGGCATGCAAGGAATTGAAGACCATGCTCAAAAGATTCTAGACCTCCTCAAAAAATCAAATGGATTTTTAAATCTAAATGACAAAAGCAACCCTGAGGATATCAAAAATCACTTAAAAATGAGTAAAAAGGCTTTTAAAAAAGCGATTGGAACATTGTATAAAAAGCGATTGATCAAAATTACAGATCAAGGAATTGAATTAGTGAGTGAGACATAAGAAAAAAGAATAAAAGAGAAAAGACATCGTTATTACATTATAAAAAAACATCCCAAAGTTAATTTGGGATGTTTTTTATTCAATATTTTATTTCTTCCTATTTTTCAAAAGAAAGAATCGTCTTTTTAATAATTTCAACACACTCCATCAATTGTTCTTCAGTCATTACTAAAGGAGGTGCAAAACGAATAATGTTACCATGTGTTGGTTTGGCTAATAATCCATTATCTTTTAATGCAACACAAATATTCCACGCTAAACTTCCCTCTTCAGAATCATTAACTACTACTGCATTTAGTAAACCTTTTCCTCTTACTAAAGTTACGATATTGGTTTCTTCGACTAATTTTTGCATTTCACTACGGAAAATTTTACCTAAACGGTCTGCATTTTCAGTTAAGTTTTCTTCTTGAATAACTTCTAATGCTGCTTTTGCTACTGCACATGCTAATGGATTTCCTCCAAAAGTAGAACCATGTGACCCTGGAGTAATTACTTCCATTACTGAATCATCTGCTAAAACAGCTGAAACAGGAAATACTCCTCCTGAAACGGCTTTCCCTAAAATTAAAATATCAGGTTTTACATTTTCATGATCCACAGCTAATAATTTTCCTGTACGTGCTATTCCTGTTTGAACTTCATCCGCTATAAATAAAACATTATGAGCTTTACATAATTCATAAGCTCCTTTTAAGTAACCTTCATCTGGAACAAAAACACCAGCTTCACCTTGAATTGGTTCAGCTAAATAAGCTACCACTTGATCATCTTTTAGTACTTCCTCTAATGCTTTTAAATCATTATAAGGAATTGATTCAATTCCAGGAGTATAGGGACCAAAATTATTACGTGCTATTGGATCATTAGAAGCCGAAACAATAGAAATCGTTCTCCCATGAAAATTATTTAAACATGTAATAATCTTTGCTGATTGAACACCTTTCTTCTCATATCCCCATTTACGAGCTAATTTTAATGCCGTTTCAACAGCCTCAGCTCCTGTATTCATTGGTAGTACTTTATCAAATCCAAAATACTCTGTAATAAATTTCTCGTAATGCCCTAATTGACTATTATAAAAAGCACGAGATGTTAAGGTTAATTTATCCGCTTGATCTTTTAACGCTTTGATAATTTTAGGGTGACAATGTCCTTGATTTACTGCTGAATAAGCAGAAAGAAAATCATAATATTTTTTTCCTTCAACATCCCAAACATATACTCCTTCTCCTCTATCTAAAACCACAGGTAACGGATGATAATTATGAGCTCCGTATTTATTTTCTATTTTAATTAATTCTTCTGATGAATATTGTACTGACATATCTTTAAAATTTGCCCCTAAAGTTACTATTAATTTGTCAAATTCCTAAATAATATTTTATTATCATGATAAGTTCAAATTTCTCATTCTTTTTTAGTATATTGAATCACAATTTTTATTGTACTTAACTTTTTTGGTATTGAGTTAGTACAACTTTTTTCAAATAGCCACTTTGCCGTTATTGGTAAGTGGCTATCATTTTTCACCCTTTTTTCTTTATCTTTGAAAGATTATTGGCTTACGATTTATGAATGAAGAGTTTTATATAAAACGTTGTATACAGCTAGCTCAAAATGGATTAGGTAGAACATACCCTAATCCTATGGTTGGGGCTGTAATTGTTTATCAAGACAGAATTATTGGTGAAGGTTGGCATCAAAAAGCAGGGGAAGCACATGCAGAAGTTCATGCCATTCAATCTGTAAAAGATCCTACACTCCTTAAAGATTCTGTTATCTATGTATCTTTAGAACCATGTTCTCATCACGGGAAAACACCTCCATGTTCAGATTTAATTATTAAACATCAAATACCAAAAGTAGTTATTGGCATTCAAGATCCTTTTGCAAAAGTGAATGGTTTGGGTATTCAAAAACTACAAAATGCGGGATGTGAGGTTGTTATTTCTACCTTACAACATGAATCCTTTGACTTAAATAAACGCTTTTTTACTTTTCATCAAAAAAAACGTCCTTATATTATTCTAAAATGGGCTGAAACTCAAGATGGCTTTATTGATAAATTACGTGAAGATACTTCTCCAAAAATTAATTGGATCACCCATCCATATTCTAAACAATTGGTACATAAATGGCGAACAGAAGAACAAGCTATTCTTATAGGAAAAAATACGGCTTTATATGATAACCCTCAACTGAATGTTCGTTTATGGACTGGAGCAAACCCTATTCGAATTGTAATTGATCGAAAATTAGAAATACCCCATGATTACAAATTGTATGATCAATCTCAAAAAACCATTATTATCAATCAAAACCTAACAAAAAAAGAAGACAATTTATATTATATTAAAGCTAATTTTGAGAATCTTCCTCAAGAAATCTGTGCTATTCTATACGATCAAGGAATTCAATCGGTAATTATTGAGGGAGGAAAACGTACTACACAATCGTTTATTGATTCTAATTTATGGGATGAAGCTCGTATTTTTGTTGGAAGTAGCTTTTTTAAAGAAGGAATTACATCGCCTTCATTAAAAAATCACCAATTTATATCAAAGAAGTTTATTCAACAGGATACTTTATCTTTTTTTAAAAATAATTCACATTCTATATGACTGATACCTTTTTTACCATAGAGCACGCTGTTGAAAATATTTTATATAAAGATAAGGGTAGTAAATTTTGGGGATTTGCTTTCCCTGTGTCTACTATAGAAGATGTAAAAGATGTTTTACAAAAAATAAAAAAAGAACATCCTACTGCTGGACATCATTGTTATGCTTATAAATTGGGTACTGAAAAAACGATACAATATCGTGCTAATGATGACGGAGAACCCAATGGAACTGCTGGAATTCCAATCTACAATCAAATATTATCACATAACTTAACAAACCTAGTAATTATTTCAGTTCGTTATTTCGGTGGAACTAAATTAGGGGTTTCAGGTTTAATCAAAGCGTATAAAACCAACGCCAAAGAAACGCTTGAGGTAGCCCAAATTATAGAAAAGAAAATTGAAGATCAACTTACTATATCTTTTCAATATCCTCAACTATCTGAAGTAATGAACCGTATTAAAAAGAATGAAGCAACCATTTTGAAACAAAAAATGGAGCTCTCATGTGAAATTCAAGTTTCCATCAGAAAATCTAAAACTGAATCCTTTATAGAAGAGTTGTCTTTATTAAAAAATGTCATCACTTCTTTATAGTCCTACTTTTTCTAATAATATTTCAGGGCAACGTGTAGGACGTTTTGTTTCGGCATTCATAAAAATTAATGTGGTTTGTGCTGTATTTAATAATACTTCTTCTTCATTATAAATTTTATAATCAAAAATAATACGACTTCCTTTTATTTCACTAATAGAAACCTCAATCGATAATAAATCATCGTATACCGCTGGTCGAATATATTGAATATTCAAATTTAACACTGGCATCCAAATACCATCTTCTTCTAAACTTTTATAGGATATTCCTAATCCTCTAAATAATTCAACTCTAGCCACTTCAAAATACTGCGCATAGTTCCCATAATATACAAAACCCATTTGATCAGTTTCAGAATAACGAACTCTAATATTTATTCTATTTTTTATCATTTTTTTTATTAAAATTTTATGCTATGTAGTGATAAATTTTTTAAAAATCAATAGCAATTTAATTTTTTTTTTCAAAGAATTGTTCACATCTTTGAAGTAAATTTACTAAGGATCTCCTTTAAAGAGCAAGTCTTTAAAAACCAATACATTAACGAGAATACATTATTATATAAATGAGTAAAACAGCAGTGTCAGTCTGGGAAAATTGTCTTTTGTTTATTAAAGATAATATTAATCAACAAGCCTATAAAACTTGGTTTGTTCCCATACAGCCTATTGCACTAGAAAATGCCTCGTTAAAAATACAAGTTCCCAGTCGATTTTTTTATGAATGGTTAGAAGAACATTACATAAAATTACTTCGAATGGCTCTCATTAAAGAATTGGGTCCTGAAGCTAAATTAATGTATAGTATCGCGATGGAAAAAACACTTTCCAATAAAAAACCGCACACACATACTATTCCAAGTTCCAATAAATCAAAAATTCGTCCTCAAGAGGTTAACGCCCCTATTTCTTTGGATAATGCTCAGGTTAAAAATCCTTTTATTATTCCTGGGTTAAAGAAATTAAGCATTGATCCTCAATTAAATCCTAATTATTCTTTTTCTAATTTTATAGAAGGAGAAGCAAATCGTTTAGCACGATCTGCGGGTAAGGCGATATCCAATCGTCCAGGAGGAACTTCTTTTAACCCTTTGTTTATTTACGGAGGTGTCGGACTAGGAAAGACACATTTAGCTAATGCGATAGGATTAGAAGTGAAAGAGAAACATTCTGACAAAACAGTTTTATACGTTTCTGCAGAAAAATTCACTCAACAATACATTGATTCTGTTCGTAACAATACTCGAAATGATTTTATTCATTTCTATCAAATGATTGATGTTTTAATTGTAGATGATGTTCATTTTTTATCAGGTAAGAAATCTACACAAGATGTATTTTTCCATATCTTCAATCATTTACATCAACGCAATAAGCAATTAATTTTTACTTCTGATAAATCACCTGTTGACATTCAAGACATGGAGCATCGTTTGATCTCTCGTTTTAAATGGGGACTTTCAGCTGATTTACAAACTCCGTCTATTGAAACACGTATTTCTATCCTAAAGAATAAGTTATTCCGTGATGGAATTGAGATGGATGAGGAAGTTATTCATTACATTGCTTCAAAAATCACCAGTAACATTAGAGAATTAGAAGGTGCTTTAATTTCTATTATTGCACAATCTTCTTTAAATAAAAAGGAAATTACGATTGATCTTGTTCAAAAGACTTTATCACACTTTGTGAGTAACAAACAAGAGGAGATTTCAATTGATAAGATTCAAAAGACGATTAGTAAGTATTTTGATATTCCAATTGAGGCTATTCAATCAAAAACACGTAAGCGTGATATTGTACAAGCACGACAATTGGCTATGTATTTTGCCAAAAAATTAACTAAAAACTCTCTAGCCAATATTGGTAAACAAATTGGTAAACGAGATCATGCTACTGTTTTGCATGCTTGTAAAACGGTTGGGAACCTTGCTGAAACGGATAAAACGTTCAAAGGTTATATTGAAGATATTCAGTATCAGTTGACTCAAAAAAAATAAATTCCTTATGAAAATCTTAATGGTTTGCTTAGGCAATATTTGCCGATCACCTTTAGCTGAGGGGATTATGAAAGCAAAAGCGATTCAGTATCAATTTGATTTTGAAGTTGATTCTGCAGGTACTGCTGCCTATCATGTTGGAGAATTACCAGATGAACGTTCTATTGCGGTGGCGAAAAAATATGGAATTGATTTAACAGATCAACGAGCACGTCAATTTATTAAAAGTGATTTTGCCAACTTTGATATTATTTTTGCTATGGATCAATCGAATTATAACAATATCTTGTCATTAGCAACCGATTCTAGTGAACGAAATAAAGTCCATCTCATTCTAAATGAAAGTCATCCTAATCAAAATTTGGAGGTTCCAGATCCTTATTATGGAGGGGATCAAGGTTTTGAAAATGTTTTCTCATTATTGGATAATGCTTGTGAAGCATTTATAAAAAAACAATCTTCATGAAAGGGGCTTTATTTTTAATTCCTACAACACTTGGGGAACAAGATCCTTTTCAAGTTCTACCTCAACAAGTTATTTCAACCATTCAAAAAGTGGATTACTATATTGTTGAAAATGAAAAAAATGCTCGAAGATTTATTAAAAAAGTGGCTCCTGAGAAGGTACAGGCTGATTTAAAGCTTTTTGTTCTAAACAAACATACGAATCCAAAGGATCATGCTTCTTTTTTACAACCTATTGAGGCAGGGCATTCTATAGGTATTATTTCAGATGCGGGGGTTCCAGGGGTTGCAGATCCTGGTGCTGAAATTATTTCACTCGCACATCAAAAGAATATTACAATACATCCGTTAGTTGGGCCTTCTTCAATTCTTTTGGCTGTTATGGCTTCAGGTATGAATGGGCAAAGCTTTGCTTTTAACGGTTATCTTCCTATTGATAAGCAAGAACGTAAAAAAGCAATTAAAGAGCTTGAAAATCGAGCTAAACGTTTTAATCAAACGCAGGTTTTTATGGAAACACCTTATCGAAACAACAAAATGATTGAAGATGTTTTGAATTATGGGTCTTCTTCTACTCTATTTACCATTGCCTGTGATATTACGTTGGAAAGTGAATTTATTAAAACACAGTCTTTACAAAGCTGGAAAAGGGAAAAGTTGGATTTTCATAAACGTCCTTGTATTTTTTGCATTTATTAAGATTTAGAAGATAGAAAAAGAATAAAAAAAAGACTATTTAGAACATAATCCAAATAGTCTTTTTCTTTATTTTATTTCACTATTAGTAAGCCATTTTTACAATTTTTTCTGCATCAGATGGTGTTAGCTTACCATATTCTCCAATTCCTTTCCATCCACGCTCTTCAAAACGTTTTGAAATGGTTTCACCTGTACCTTCAAATTCTTTAGTATAATCTGATAATTTTGTTTGAATTCCTAAAGACTGGAAAAAAGCTTCTGTTTTTTCAATTCCAGCTTTTGCTTTTTCTTCTAAAGTCCCTTCAGTAACATTCCACACACGTGTAGCATATTGTGCTAGTTTTTCTTTTTTGTTTTCAAAATTATATTCGTAGTGGCTTTTAGTTAAAATAGCAAGTGTTCTGGCATGATCAATTCCATAAATAGCGGTTAATTCGTGTCCCATCATGTGGATGGCCCAATCTGTAGGCACCCCTTTTTGTATTAATCCATTTAAAGCCATTGTACAACACCACATAAAATTAGAAGCTGCATTATAATCACTTGTATCTTTCATGATTTTAGGAGCTGTTTCAATAATGGTTTGTAAGATACTCTCTGCAAAACGATCTTGTAGTGCTGCATCAACAGGATACGTCATATATTGTTCTAAAACGTGTGTAAATGAATCTGCTAAACCGTTTACAATTTGGCGTTCAGGAATTGATTTCACTACTTCAGGATCTAAAATTGAAAACTTAGGAAATAAACCTTCTCCTCCCATTACAAGCTTTTCTTTTGTTTCATCACGTGTAATTACTGCTCCTGAATTCATCTCAGAACCTGTTGCAGGTAATGTTAACACTGTTCCAAAAGGCATACCTTTTAATGTAGGTATTTTAGAGGTTAAAATATCCCAAGGTGTAGTTCCTTCATACAATGCTGCTGAAGATAAAAACTTTGTCCCATCAATTACAGATCCTCCTCCTACAGCTAATAAAAAAGTAATGTTCTCTTTTTTAATAACATCTAAGGCTTTCATTAACGTTTCATACTCTGGATTGGCTGGAATACCTCCAAATTCTATCACTTCAAAATTTTTAAGTGCTGAAATTACTTGATCATAAATTCCGTTCTTTTTGATACTTCCTCCTCCATAAAGCATTAAAACTTTCGCATTTTGTGGAATTTCTTTTTCTAATTTTTCTATTTGATTTTTACCAAATAAAATTTTTGTTGGATTGATTAATTCAAAATTATTCATAAGATGTTTTTTTATATAATGACTTCACTTATTTGGATAACAGGTACGGTATTCGTGAAGTTAGGAATATCGTGCTGTACTTTCTCTCTATTCGGATGTTGTAAAAAATTCTTTTTAACCGATTCTAATGACTCAAAATACATATTGGTCATAGCAAGATACGGCATGTTTGGCATCCCTTTTTCAAGCGTTACATGAAGAATACCTTCTCCTAATAATTTTTGAACCATTGGAATGTGTTTCATAACGTAATAATCCATATCAAATGTTTTTCCTTCTCCAGAAGGATATAAAACACTTACTTTTATCGTTCCTGATTTCATATTCTATCTGTATTTTAAGAAACAAGCATCACTTTTGATGAAATATTACCTTTTGTCGCTTTCGAATATGGGCACACGTTGTGAGCTGATTTCATTATTTTTTCAGCATCAGCTGTTTCAATACCTTCTATTTTTACTTTGATTACAGAAGATAATTCAAAATGACCGCTTTTATCAGGTCCGAAAGTAATTTCAACTGTAGTGGTTGGTGTAATTTCCAATTTTCGAGCTTTGGCAACTAATATTAAAGCATTATCAAAACATGCAGCCCATGCTGATGCAAATAATTGCTCAGGATTGGTATGCCCCTCATCTTGTCCTCCAAATTCTTTGGGAGTAGAAACTTTTAAGTCTAAAACTCCATCACTTGTTTTCACACGACCATTGCGTCCTCCTTGAGCTGTAGCAATGGCTGTGTATGTTGGTTTTTCTGTATTCATAATGTTATATTTATTGTATTATTTCATTTTAATACTATCCCATGCAGCTTGAAATGCATTTTTCAAACATGCGTCACTAAAAACGTATGCTTCTCGTTTTTGTATCGTCATTAAAAAAGCAATGGGATAAATGCTATAAGCATAAAGTAAATAGGGTGAATAGGGTTTTATAACGTTCTCCTCTATTCCACGATTCCATAAATCTAGTAAAGGTTGTAGATTGACCAATCCTTTTTCAATGGTTTGTTGGTCTACAATGGGTGTATTGTCTGCTTGAGATAAAAAATAAGCATACTCTACTTGATTTAGTTTATAACGTGCTATATTGTGCCATATTAATTCAAATCCATCTTTAATGGACATCGAATCGGTATAGTTTTCAAAGGCTGCTTTTGAAAAGTCCTCCTTCACTTCTAAATACAATTGATTGATTAAATCTTGTTTATTTTCAAAATACAAATAGATCGTTGCGGGTGATACTTTTGCCATTCGAGCAATTTTTGACATAGAAGCCCCTTGAAAACCACTATTGTTTACAAGGTTTAAAGTTGCTTTAAGTAAAGCTTTACGTTTTTTTATACTTTTTTCTAATGTAACCATATTACTTTTTTAATGAAACAAAATCTTTTACTTTATAAGCCCACGCTATAAATAAAAATTGAATTGGCAAGCGTATTAATGCTGCTTGGTGACTCCCTATTGCAGGGGTATCTGAGAATACATCTCCAATATGGATCGGTAGAAAAAGAAGCATTAAAATAAGAATTCCTGTTGCAGCTATTTTACTATATTTAGGAATAAATAAAGTGATACCTAAAAGTAATTCTAAAACACCTGAAGCATAAATGAAGAATGCTTTAAAAGGTATAAAATAAGGCACGAAGGGTATATAAAAATCAGGTTTTACAAAATGTTGGACTCCTCCATACATCATTAAAACACCCAGTAGTATTTGTAGTACTTTCCAAAATAGTTTCATTTATTTTTATTTTATACAGCAAAGGTACAAATAAAAATGAACGATCATTCTTTTTTTTTTAAAGAATGAATATATATCAACATGATCTTGTTATTCTATAGCTAATATAATACCTTTATAACAATCAAACCATAGCAAAGGATTCGTACGGTAAGATTATATTTACTAACAACTTACAAAAAAACCTCGTTACTACACTAAAAGATTTATGTGGTAACGAGGGTATCTATATTTCTGGTATTTTCAGTCTTATACTAACTCTGATTTATATTTGTTTTTTACTTTATACCACACGAAAGGATTCGTGTGGTAACAGAGGTTATTTTTCAGTATTCTTAATCATAATATAGTTCTTATGCTTGTCATTGCCTAAAACAAAATCGGTTTCTCCAATATGGCTGAAATTCTGTCTTGAATAGAATTCTATTGCTTTTTCATTTTTATAATATACAGATAGCCAAATTTTGTCAAAATTCAGTCTTTTAATTTCTTTTAAACATTCTGCAAGTAATTTCTTTCCTATCCCTTTGTTTTGAAATTTTTCAAGTATATAAAAAGTAGAAATTTCAATACATGGCTCAATTTCCTCTATGGGTCTTTGTGGTAGTAATATTATTTCCACACATCCAATAAGACAATTGTTATAACTGGCTAATAATGTCATTGTATCAGTGTTTTGAATAGACATTTTTACGTTTTCAACTGAATATTCAGATAAGACATATCTTGAAAATTCATCTAATAATCCTTCAGTGGCATATGTTGAAATCCATACTTGTTGTTTCAATACCGCTAAATTATTAATATCACTTAATTCCGCTTTTCGAATTTCTAGCTTCATCATTTTAGGTCAAGAATTTATGTTTGAATTGGGTATTCTTCATTGATTCATAACAGCATCATAAAAGGATTCAGTCGTTTTGTATTGGTTAAGTAAATTAATTTAATCTTTTATCCCTTTATAGGCTTGAGAAACTTCGTAACTATCTTCAAACCAATTCCATAAAATTACTTTTCCATCTTTAACCTTTACTCTTAAAGCGTATGTAAATTCAGAAGTCTCTTGGTTAGATTTAGTCAACAAACCAATCATTTGACCAAAGTATGCTGCGGTATTACCACTTGCAAATGTATCATTTGGTTCCCATTTCTTTGTGATGAAATTTTTACCAAAAACAGGAAAAAACTCTTCCAAAATTACTCTTTTACCCTTCCATGGTCCAATCCAAGGCAAGTTAGAATCTCCAGCATTTTGCCAAACCATATCTTCGTGCATTAAATTTTGCATTGCTTCCATATCTCCTTTTCCCATAGCTTCCATAAATGCATTTGCTATATTCAAAGTTTCCTGTGACTGAATAGTCATTTTATCATTTTCACTCATTTCTGTTGCTTTCTTGTTTCTTACTTTATTATTTTTGTTTTTCATTGCCTACAACTACCATATAAACGCAATTACGTTTATTTCACTTATAAGGCGCATAAACAAATATACTCAATATATAATAAATAGTTCAAATAGCGTATGCTTAATGAACTGTTAAAATTCTAGATTTAGTTAGTTCACTTAATATAAAAAAGGACTTAAAATGTGCTATTTAAAAACAAGCTATTTTTATTAAATTAATAAAAGTCTTAGAATGATACTAAATCTTTTAATTCTACCTCTAAAGCTTTGGCTATTTCTAAAAGTGAATAGATGGTTGGATTGACTTTTCCATTCTCCAACTTTTCAAGTGCTTGTCGATCTTTATCACAAGCTCTAGCTAAGTCAGATTGACTCCAACCTTTTTGGTTTCTTAATTCAACAATACGTTGACCTACTTTCTTTTTAAGCTGTTCTTTATCCACATAACAAATGTCAATTAATTATACGACATTTTTGTCATATAAAAATTTGACAATTTGATTTAAAATATTATATTTGTCATATAACTAATTGACAATTGAAAAAGTTTAGAGTTTTAAAAATACACCGTAAGTTTCGTTATCGAAGATGGAAAGGCCATTATACCGTTCCTGAAATTAGACTGGAAGGCCTTTGGCTTGAACAATTAGGATTTGAAAAAGGGAATCAAGTACTTATTGAACAGAAAAAGAACCAACTGATTCTAACAGTGAAGAAAGAAAAAGAGCTAAGCTGAAGAACTTCTCTCTTCGGTATTTATCTTTCTTTATTAAATAATGTTTCTAATACCGTATAACGGTATTCAAAAATATTCTGCAATTGTTTTTTAATAAACATGCTTTGTGCTACACTTCCTAAAAACCCAAAAGGAATTTTATACGAGATTTTATCTCTCATCAAGGTTGTTTGATCGGATTGCTTATAAAAAAAGTGCTCATGGTGCCACATTGTATAAGGCCCAAATCTTTGTTCGTCAATAAAGAATTTCTTTTCTTGAACTTGTGTTATTTCGGTTACCCAATTTTGTTTTATCCCAGGAAGGATACCTACTCTATATGTAATTATCTGACCTGCATACATATTAGCCGCAACTTCTGATGTGATTTGAAACTTCATATGTGGAGGTGTTATTTTTTGAAGGTTTTCCGGAGCACTAAAAAAGGTCCAAGCTTTATCAATTGGAATGTTTAATGTTTGTTCAGATACCAGGGTATAAATTCCTGCATGTTTTGTAAAATGAATCATCTTTTTATACTTTTTGTTTGTTTTGGGTATTCTTTCTAATTATAAAAGAAAATATAAGCATTTAAACTTGTGGCAATGGTCATCCAGATCCAATAGGGTGCTATAAGAAGGGTATAGAATTTCATAATGCTTGTATATTCAAAAATAAAATAGCCTATTAAAAGCCAAAGGAGTACAATCATAATTAAACCTAAGATGATATTTTGATGGTTGAAAAAGGCTGCATTCCACATTACATTTAAAAACCACTGGATTGTAAATAAAAGGAGTAACTTTTTATTGAATAATTCAAACTGGAAACTCAATTGGGTCATATAAATTGCAAAGCATACCATAATCAACGACCAACTCAGTCCGAAGACCCAACCAGGAGGTGTCCATGGGGCTTTGTTTAGCATTAAGTACCATTCGCCTTTAGGACCGTTATTCATTAAAATATTTCCTAAGTATAAGGCTAAGAAATTGATTACTAGAAATAATCCAAATCGTATAAAAATAGTATTTAACATCGTTTTTTAATTTAATAACTGGGTATGCTAGCCTACATTCTTTCCTAGCATATTTTGTTTGTTTAATAAATTTAATATAAAGTTAAACAAAATTATATTTATTAAAAAATAATACGATCAATTGAGGTATAAAAGGGATCAAAAAAAGGTTCCCGAATGGCAACCTTTTTTAATATTATAACTACCTTCATTAAGTAATTAGATTATAAAATACATAACTATTCTTTGAATCCTATCCATTTTCTTTAGTTAATAAATACGTTGTGATCATCATATTATCTGATCCTGATGCAGTTGAATTTAACACTGTATAACCCAAAGAAAGAAGCTTTGCTAAGATATAATGTATACGAATGGTATTGATTTTAGAACGTGATTCTTTAGAATCTCTCATTTCAATAAACTCCGTTTTACCCGCTCCATAGGAAATCATAATGTGAGAATCTTTAAAACCAGTAGAAGACTCATAAACTCGAATAAAAATGGTTTTATTTTCAGCAAAGAATGGCTGTTTTAAATAAGCCTCTTCATCTATTGAAACTGTATCAACTTTATTGTTGGCTTGAGCTTCACAAACAACTTGAAAGAATAAAAAGACAATACCTATATAATATTTTAATTTCATTTTCTTGGTTTTTTTAACATTCCAAAACGAAGACCTAATCCAATTTCTATTCCTATATTATTATTAGTCGATTCTATTATGATTTCTTCTGAATCAGGCTCTACAACTAATGGAATACTAGACTTGTAATGCGTATAATCTATTTTTGACTGCAGGAAAAGATTCATAAAATCAGATGTTCTTAAGGAAATCATAAGTCCTGCTGCAATTGAAAATCGATCGTTATAATCACGTTCAAAATTATTTTTGATATTAAAAACTCCTCCTTCAACAAAAAAACCATACCCACTTCTACTTTCAGATAAAAATAATTCTCCTCTTAAAAAGTGTCTTGTCAATTCTGAGCTAATATGAACCTCCTTACCTATAATATCGAGATATGCAGGAGCACTATACCATTCATTTTCTATACCATACCCAAATAAAAGTCGCTTTCCCCTAGGTAGAAGACGTGTGTCAACCATAAATAGTAATCCTACATCCGCTTTAAAAACAAGGTCAAAATCATACGTTAAAACTTCATCTATAATTGTTCCTTGTTCAAATCCTTCTAATGATCCAGTCTTATAAACATATCCTCCTACTCCTGTACCTACAACTGGGGTAATATAAAAAATACTTTCATTATTATTCTTAAGCTTAGGTAGTTCTTCAAACATTTGCCCTCTCAAATTAAAAAAGGGGAAAAATAAAACTAATAGTACTATACTTTTAAGGTAAGGTAAATTTTTATTCATATACTTTTTTTACTCTAATATTTGGCAAAGATATAAATCTCAACTTAAATTTATACTTATATTGAATTTTCATTTTCTCTCCCGATTTGTCGAGGTTTGAAATAGGAAATTACTACGTATCATTCATTCTCGAAGCTCCATGCTTAACACTTACCTGTTGCCTTCTGCTTCTTCATTCATTATTTCTTTTTCAAACCTATTCGATCAAGTAAATCTTCTTTAATTCTACAAAACGAAATCATCATTATCAATAGTAGTATTTTAATAAAACTTTTAGAAGGTCTGGTTACATTATAATTAAGGAACAGATATGACTTCTTCCAATTTTATTGTATCATTTTTTTCTTTAAAGATAAATATTAGATTTGATACTTCTGGATTAGGATTATTCAGCAAACGTGATACTATACTTTCTTTACCTAATCGATAGGAAACTATGTATACCTCTTCTCCATCAATATGTTCTTTAAATACATCGTACTCTTTATCTTTAATTGTTAAAAGTAAATTATTATAATAAACCTTAAAAAACTCTTGTTTTATAACCTGATCATCACTTTTTCCACATTCTGTACACTTTATAGTATCTTTAGAATGATTTAATAAAAATTCAATATTATTCGTTTTAAAAGCTTCCCATACATCCAATTTCTGCTTATTTGAAGTAACCTTGTCTTTACATGAAATCATTAGAAACAATACAGATAATAAGCTTATAAAAGTTTTCATACTCTATCTAATCTTTTTATTTCCTAAAATACATTTTTTTAGATTTATATAATAAACTTATAATTGAAAAAACTAGATTAATTCTAATATATCATCCCAAAATAAAATCTACCCAAACAAAAAAGGGCTGCCGAATGGCAACCCTTTATTATGTTCAGAAATTCAGAAATTACTTTCCTCCTTCCATTTTCTTCTTTAATTCTGCTAAAGCGTCTAAATCACCTAAAGTTGATTTATCTGCAGCATTTGAAGCGTTATTCGCTTGAGCTTGTTTCGCTTGTCTTCTTTCTTCCTCACGGAATAAAGCGGTATGTGAAACTACTACTCTTTTGAATTCTTTGTTAAATTCAATTACTTTGAATTCTAACTCTTCTCCTTTTGATACTCTAGATCCATCTTCTTTCTCTAAAGTACGTGCTGGAGCGAATGCTTCAACATCTTGGTCATCAAATTGAACAGTAGCACCTTTATCAAATACATCAACTGCTTTACCAGTATGGATTGAACCAACTGCGTATTTTTCTTCGTATTTATCCCAAGGATTTTCAGTCAATTGCTTGTGTCCTAATGATAATCTTCTAGCTTCTACGTCTAATTCTAATACAACCACTTCCATTTTATCTCCTACTGAGCAGAATTCAGATGGGTGCTTGATTTTCTTTGTCCAAGATAAGTCAGAAATATAAACTAAACCGTCTACACCTTCTTCTAATTCAACAAATACACCGAAGTTAGTGAAGTTACGAACAGAACCTGTGTGCTTAGAACCTACAGGATATTTCTCTGCAATCTTCGCCCATGGATCTTCTGTTAATTGTTTAATTCCTAAAGACATTTTTCTTTCTTCTCTGTCTAAAGTCAATACCACTACTTCTACTTCATCACCTACTTTTACAAAGTCTTGTGCTGAACGTAAGTGCGTTGACCATGACATTTCAGAAACGTGAATTAATCCTTCTACACCTGGTGCTACTTCAACAAATGCTCCATAGTCAGCTAATACCACTACTTTACCTTTTGTTTTATCACCTACTTTTAAGTCAGCATCTAAAGCTTCCCAAGGATGTGCATCTAATTGTTTTAAACCTAATTGAATACGCGTTTTCTTATCATCAAAGTCTAAGATTACAACGTTTAATTTTTGGTCTAATTCTAACACCTCAGATGGGTGGTTGATACGACTCCAAGATAAGTCTGTAATATGGATTAATCCGTCAACTCCTCCAAGATCAATAAATACACCGTATGAAGTGATGTTTTTCACAACTCCTTCTAATACTTGACCTTTTTCTAATTGACCAATGATTTCTTTCTTCTGAATTTCGATATCTGCTTCAATTAAAGCTTTGTGAGAAACAACAACGTTTTTGAATTCGTGGTTAATCTTCACCACTTTGAATTCCATTGTTTTTCCTACATATTGATCGTAATCACGAATTGGTTTCACATCAATTTGAGAACCTGGCAAGAATGCTTCGATTCCGAACACGTCTACAATCATACCACCTTTTGTTCTGGCTTTGATGTAACCGTTTACAATTTCTCCGTCGTCATGTGCTTTATTCACACGATCCCAAGCTTGTAACACACGTGCTTTTCTATGAGAAAGTACTAATTGACCCGTTTTATCTTCACGTTTGTCAACCATTACTTCAACTGTATCACCTACTTTTAAATCAGGGTTGTAACGGAATTCGTTTAAAGAAATAACACCTTCAGACTTAAAGTTGATGTCTACGATTACTTCTTTGTCCGTCATACGAACTACTTTTCCTTGGAATACTTCTGATTCATCTAAATCGGTAACTGCTTCAGCATAAATTGCTTCTAATTCAGCTCTTTCTTTTAGATCTACATCATTTAATCCTGATTCAAATGCTTCCCAATCAAATTGTTCAGGAGCAATGTTTGCGTTTTCAAGCTCTACAGCTTTGTTAGTCTCTTCAGACATACTATTTTAATTTGTATCTTCTATAACATTGGGCATTTACGGAAGTTATAAAAGAGTTGTTAAACGTATTTAATTTGAGTGCTTTTTAAACCCAATTCACCGAAAAAGCGGTGCAAAGATACAAATTAACTATTGAAGTACAAAAAATTACTTGTCTTTAATTAAAGTAATAATATTCGAAAAAATCCCTACTGTCAAGTACAAAATAAAAAGTAAAATCATTAATGTTTTCATAACCTATGTTTTATATTCTAAGTGTTAAAAGTAAAATATTAATATCCTAATATATACATAAAAATGTTGAAATGCAAATTTTGACTGTTTAAAAAACATATCGTATCGTTAATCGTCGTAAATCGTATATACCACTTGGGTACTATATGTTTTCGCAGGAAGTGTTACTGACATACCTGTAATACGGTATTCTAAAGGAATGGCAAAAACCCATCCGCTACCTCTAACAAAAGATCGTTCGTTATTTCTAATTCTGCTAAAACTTTCGCCTGATTCTACAAATCCTCCAAAAATTCCAAAACCTGTTCCTGATCTTCGTACTCTTAATTCTAAATCAGAATGCCATTCTATGTTAACTTTTTTTACGTTCACATACCAATCTGTTCCTCCAAAAAAACCTCCCATTGTTATGTCCATAGTGGATTGATTTGAAATCGTATAGGAATTGGCATGATCTTCTCCGGCTTCTGTTATTTGTGGCATATTTAATGTCCAGTTATTCCCAACATATATTTGTGCGAAAAGAACGTTACTTACTATGATTAATATGTATTGATAAAATTTTTTCATATTTAGTTATCGGTTAATGTATAGGTTACTTCTACCGATCCTACACTTTCATAATCTAATTGTGCATAATCTGAAATACTCAATCTAAAATTTAATTGATGGCCGTTGTTCACTCCATCACCTGTATATGCACCTCCTATACCATTGATAATAGTTTGTGGCATTGTATTGAGCGAAACGATACCTTCGGATATCCCCAATACTCCTTCTCCAAATCCAAAATACGATCCAATACCTAATTCTAACTCAATTCCAGGAGGTAGACTCCCTGCTGAAATACTGGCTTGAATTTTACGACTGGTTCCTCCTGGTACTATGGCAGATGTATAATTAATCCATTTTGAATTGTCTACGCTTTGAAGATCTAAGGCCTTTCCTGCGTCATTTGGAATTTCAGCATTGAGTGTTATGGTATTGTTATCGGATAAATCCATCATGGAAATTTCAGGAAGATTTACTCCTGCAATAATAGACGCACTTGCTTGTGCTAAAATAGTATTGAATAATACTATAAAGGCTATACTGAATATTATTTTCATGATGTTTTTAATTTAATATTTTTATTACTAAATCGTACTTTTCGCTTCTTTGGTATGATTTCAAAGTTTACTTCTTTTACTTCGTTTTGTTTTAAAAAGTATTCAAAACGTGCTGGTTTTGCTTTGTTTTTAGCTTCCCATCCGTTTTTCACTACTTCAACATTCCAATTACCTGGGCGAATTGATTTAAAACGATATTCTCCTTTTTCATTTGTATCGGCGTAAAAAGTTTCGTCTTCGTTATATAATTTCACTACATAAAAAGAAGTATTGGATTCAAATTTTGAAGACGTTAAATCTTTATCTTTTTTTGCAAAGGACACTTTCCCTTTAATTTCCGCTGATTTTATTATGGTCAAATCTACCTCACTAACTTCATTAGGCATGATTTTCACAAAATAGGGTGTCTTTTCGAGTGTGATATCTTTAAAATCCATTGATCCTCTATCTAATGAAAGATAATATTCATCTGGATAGATGTTCTTAAATTCAAATATTCCTAATTCGTTTGTAATGGTTGAATAGGTTCCTAAATTGACAATTATGCCTTCTATTCTTTCATTGTTTTGAGGAATTAACCTTCCTTTTAAATGTCCGTATTCTTTTACTTTTTTTACAGGGATGTTAAATTTAACAGCATATTGGGCGGTTATATATAAATCTTCTTCATTTTTTTCTCCTGGGAAAATAGCATAGCTACTAAATAACGAGAAAGTATGCTTATTATTGATTGTATAATTGGTTGTTAAATCAAAAAAACTTCTTGTTTTATATAATTGGTCTGGGGTATAATTGTTTTTATAATTTAAACTAAAGGATAATTTTTTATTTAAATCATAACGAATATTTCCTCCGAAGAAAAAGAAATTTTCTTCTTCATTGGTTGTTGAATATCGATTGGTTACCAAATATTCCACATTGGCTCCTACTCCTATTTTTTTTGAAAAGGCGTAACGAAGTCCTATTCTATTTCTATAGGTATTTCCATCTTGATTTTGCTCATCGGAAACTAAATAATTTTTCACTTTACCTAGTTCTCCATCAAGTTCTAATACTAGTTTTTCCCATGATTTGCTTAAACGGTATCGCAACAAGTATTCTCTATAATCGTATTGTTTGTTTTCTAGGCGGTCTTTTCTATCTCTTACACTATAATTTAGTTGTACCCAATCTTGTCTTCCAAATTTATATTGGGTTCCTAAGGTATAGTTTTCAAAAAAAGGTGCTGTATTATATTGTATTGTATCTAATTTTGGATTAATACTACTCTGATTATGCGATAAAGAGAATACCCATTTCTTTCCTAGGTAATAGTCTAAATTATGATTATAATATTCACTATCTGAATAATAACCTTCAAAGTCTTCTCCTGCTTTAATAATACTTGATTGAATATTAAAATTGGCTAGTTGCAATGATAGGTTATTTCTTACAGCTAATTGATTTGATCCTTCAAAATCGGTTGCACTGGCTATTTCTGTTTCTAACTGAAAATTATCTGTATTATATTCTCCTTCTAAACTCACCAAGTTTTGATCCTCTAAAAGGGGATCGTTAAATTGTTTCTGTATCCAGTTTCCTTTTAGTGTTATATTGGATGCTACTTTTGTCTCTAATTGGGCTCCTAATTCTTTTTCAATTTCTGGATAAAAGCGTGGTTCATGATAAAATGTCTTTAATTTGAATGCTGAAAAATCACGTTGTACAGAAAGTCCTCTACCAAAACGTCCTAATTCGGTTAAGGTACTTAAGTTTAACCCATAATCTCCTACTTGAACGTCCCATTTTTTATTTTTGTAATGGGCCATATAAGCATCATAATTTCCAAATCTTTCTAAATCGGTTTGATCGGGTCCTTGTACGTTGATTTCTAGAAAATGGTTTCTATCTTCATCTAAATATCCTTTACCTTTCAACGTATATTGCATAGATGAAAAGGATTTTTCTGAATTATTTCCATAATTAAACTGGGTACCTACTTCTACAGGAAAACGATGATACACATCAACATCGGGAGTAGAATTTGGATAGATCGTTATGGGAACTCTTTTTACTATTTTTTTGTCATTGGATTCTAAATACGCAATTAATGTACTTATGACGGTCGTTTTCTTCGTGATATTCTTTGGAGGAATTTGCTGAATGGTTACTACTTTTGAAGAATCAACTCCTAATTTTATTGTTGTTTTATCTAAAATTTCTCCTGAAATGGTTTCTAAAAATACTTTCTCTTCCCGATTTCCTTTATTTTTTATTAAAAACGTACAATCAAATGTTTTCTCTTTATGGATATAATCGGGCTTTTTAAGTGGAATAATTTCTAAATCTGAAATTTCAGCAATATTCAATTTAGAACTAATTTTACGTACTGTTTTTTTATTACGTTTTACATTAAACAGGATGTTATAGTTTCCACTTCGAGCTCCTAATGGAATTTTATAGGTGTAGTAAATCTTTTTTTCTTCGAAGGGTTTAAGTGATTTCACTTCTTTTTTTGTAATAAGCTTCCAGCCTATCGGTAAAATAATTTCGATATCAATATCAATATCGTAATTATTCGGATTGGAAACTTTATAAACTCCGGTATAAAAATTTCCCGGAATCATATCTTTAGGAACTTCAATTTCTTCGAAAAGAAACGAATCTTTATCAGCACCTTTAACAATGATGCTTAGCAAAATTGTACAAAGGAGGGAAAGAAAATATTTTTTATCTTTATAATCAATTGTCAACCTCTATAGTAATATTGATTCCTATCAAATTTTCTCCATCATCAGCGACTATTACGCCGTCATAATTTCCAGCTGCAAGATCGTCTATCACAAACGTGAAATCTTTACAACTGTTAGGGTACACTTTCTTAAAAGGCAATTCAACATTTTTTATTTTCTCTCCATCTTTAAACAATTCAAGAATAACGGCTGGTTTTACCACAAAATTCCCATTATTTTTCACAATTGCTTCTACATGATGCTCTCCATTAATCTTTTCTATCTGGACTTCTTGAAAATCCATTTTTACATCATCTTCATTTCCTATATCATTGATAATTTGAATACCGTATCTAACTTTTGAACTAATACGTACTCCTCCTTGAATTACCTCTTCTTTAATTGGTTTGGCAACTTCTACCAAAATCAATCCCCAATAAGATCCTGAATTAATCCCTCCTTCTGGTATTTTCAATGTATACTTTATCGTATACTCTTCTTTCGGTAGAAGTGATTTTTGAGAAACATCAACTTCTAACCAATCTAATAATGATCGGGTCTTTAATTTATCATCTTCAAGACATGCATTGGGTAAATCTTCTGTGTAAATGGTAATATTTTCTGTTTCTTCACCATTATTAATCACAATAATTTCTCCTGTTACAATATCGCCTTCTTTGGATACATGATGGTGTGTTAGACCATTAGAAACGACAATATTAGAAAATGAAAGAAGTGGTATTAATACCAGAAATATGTTGATAATAATTCTCATCATATGAAATTGTTATTAAAAAAAATCTGATTGATCGTTTACTGCTAAACTCTCAATCAGACTAATCACATATTTAATTTAATTAACTATCGATAAATGTATACGTAACTACTAGAGTTTCTCCCGCTTCGTCTACTCGTATATCTCCATAATCAGCTCCTGAAGCTAAATCTAATGAGTACGTTAAATTATGTCCTTTGTTTGCTCCGTCACCTGTATAACAACTTCCTACTGAAGTAATAATATCTTGATCGGTTTCAGTTAATTCAAATTTAGCTGCTGGTGTTCCAAAATTTCCAGCTCCACCTCCTGCATCAGAAGCTGCTACTACTGACAATGCTAAACCGTCTGGCATTGTTCCTGTATATTTTACTTTTACGTTTCTAGAAGTTACTCCTGAACCGATTACTGAAGAATAGTTTAACCATAGGTCACTATTGGTTCCGTTTGTAAAATCAATTGGTAATCCGGCTTCTGTTGGATTGGTTCCTGCTAAGTTAATGTCTAAACTTGAAGTTGTTTCGAGATCTAAGATTGCTAGGTTAGGGATTTTTATAATCACATTATGATTTGCTGTATTTGTATCTTGGGCAAATAATACTCCACTTAAACAAACACCTATCCCCACTAGTGCCATTGAAATTTTTTTCATCATGATAGTTTTTAAATTTATATGACAAAAATACCACTAGCTTTAAAATTTGATTGTTTTTTTGGCTAAAGGAAATCATTATACCGATAAATACAATATTTCAAACGACAATAAGTATATGTATTTTACACAGTTTCTTTTACTAACTTCAATACATATTGAAACTGCTCTTCTCGTGTTAAGTTTGAATTATCTATCATAATAGCGTCTGAAGCAGGTTTCAAAGGGGCAATTGTTCTATTAGAATCTATTTCATCACGTTCTATAACATTTTGCAAAACGTCATCATATAAAACAGTATCTCCTTTTTTAATTAATTCATCATAGCGTCTTTGGGCTCTTACTTCGGCTGAGGCTGTCATAAAAATTTTAAGTTCAGCGTTTGGAAAAACGACTGTACCAATATCTCTTCCATCCATTACAATACCTTTTTCATTTCCCCATGCTTGCTGAATTTCTACCATTTTTTCTCTTACTTCAGCTATCTTAGCAATATAACTCACTTTTGATGAAACTTCCATTCCTCTTATCTCTTTCTCTATATTCTCTCCATTTAATAATAAAATATAGTTATTAAGATTAGAATCATGATGTAATTCTAGATTTATAAATTCTAGGTTTTTAATTACTTTATCTTCGTCTAATACTTCTTTTTCAAAATAATTATTTTTTATAGCATACCATGTGATGGCTCTATACATTGCACCTGTATCAATATATTTATAGTTTAAATACTTGGCTAATTGTTTAGCTAAGGTACTTTTCCCTGTTGAGGAGTGTCCATCTATTGCTATAATAATCTTATTCATTTACTTAAAAAGTGTTTTATATAAAATAATTAAATCTTTCTTAAAAGACCAATTTAAAACATATTCTTTGTTCATTCTAATTTTATCTGGCCAAATCACCTCGTCATTATACTTTTTAGGATTTTCTACTTTTGAAAGTATCACCTCTTCGTTTCTATATTTTAATGATGCTGATGATGTTATCCCTGGTTTTACTGATAAGATAACTCGATCATCTCCTTTCAACTCATCAGCATAACCTTTTACATCAGGTCTTGGACCTACAAAAGACATATCCCCTACTATTATATTAATTAATTGAGGCAATTCATCTAATTTATATTTTCTAATTTTTTTCCCTATTGGGGTTATTCTAGAATCTAATATGGTTGTAATATAACCTTCACTTTCATATTGGTTGGTCATCGTTCTAATTTTAAAAATTTTAAAAACCTTACTTTTTTTACCAATACGTTCTTGTTTATAGAATCCCCATTGTTTCGTATCGTAAAAGGAAATAATAAGTAAAATGACTATTACCCATCCTAATAAAATTAGGAGAATAATAGCCATTGTATAATCAAACAATATTTTTATTGAATTCAAATTATTATTTTCTACGCTTGAATAAACTTTTAATTTTTTCTAATATTCCACCGTATTCATATGCTTCATCTCCTTCAAAATAACCATATCCGTATCCATAGCCATAGCCGTAACCATAGCCATAACCATAACCATAACCATAACCATTATTAGAAGTATCGAAATCATTTAAAACAATTCCAATATTCTTTACTTCTTTCTTATCAAATTTATTCGAAATTAATTCTAAGGAATTTCTAAACGAGTAATTATGTCTTGTTACGTAAAGGTTTGCATCAGTAAATCGCATTAACTCAAACGCATCAGCAACTAACCCAACAGGAGGGGTATCCAATACAATATAACTGTATTCTTTTTTTAACTCTTCCATTAGGTGATCTAATTCTTTACTCATTAAAAGTTCAGAAGGGTTTGGAGGAATAGGTCCTGCTGTAATAATATCTAAAGATGGAACTTTAGTTGTTTGAATAATTTCTTCTTTTGACTTTTGCCCTACTAAATAATTGGTAAGTCCTTTATCATTTTGAATTCCAAAATCACCAAAAATTTTAGGTTTTCTTAGATCCATACCTATCAGCAAGGTTTTTTTCCCACTTAATGATAAAACTGTTGCCATATTCATAGATACAAATGTTTTACCTTCACCTCCAATTGTTGAAGTTGTTAAAACGGTTCTATTTGAAGTATCTTCTTTCTTTTTGTATAAAAATTGAATATTGGAACGCAAGGCTCTAAAAGCTTCTGCTAATCCTGATTTTGGATTATCTAATACGATTAAAGAACTATTATAACTATCGGCGTTACTTAAAACTGATATTAATGGTATTTTAGTTCTTTTAATTATATCGTTTATATTTCTAACTTTCGAATCTAATAGTTCTAAAATAAATATTATTATGGTAAATACTATTATTGGTAATAATAATGCTAGAATATAGTTTAATTGTCTATTAGGACCAATAGTTTTCATATCAACTAATACAGAAGGCTCTAAAACTTCTATATCAGAAGCATTCCCTGCTAAATATAGTTCTGCATCTGTTTTTTTCTTCAAAAGTTCATCAAACTGAAATTTATTAAAGTCTAAATACCTATCTACTTTCAAATATTTTTGTTCTGTTTCAGGTAGTCGAGAAACCTTACTAGATACTCTATTTTTATTTAAATTTAAATTATTTAATTCCATTGTCTTCTGTTTCATTAAATTTAAAACAACATTTCTAGCTACCGCTTGAGCACTCTGGATATCTATATTAATTTTTCGAATATCTGGATGTTCTTCTGTTAGATATTCCAACATCTGTTTTCTTTCTTGATACAAATTACTCAATTTAGTAATACTTGAAACTACATTTTGATCATTAATTTCAACAACTGTTGGAATTATCAATTTATCTATACTAACATTACTTAAAGAACTTTGGAATCCCTTTAAAATATTCAATTGTTTTCTAATTGAATAAATTTCATTATCATATTTTATTAAATCTCTTTGAATAAAATCAATTTTTTGTTCTAGATCAATTATATTCTGATTCTTTTTTATTTTCCCTAATTCTTCTGAAGTACTATCAATTTGGTTATTAAACCTAATCAATTCTCTATCAATATATTTGACTGTTTTATCAGCTAAATAATTCGATTTATCTAATCGTTCTTCAATTAAAATTTCATTAGAACGATTAAGAACATCTTTCATTTCTAATTTATTCCCTCCTATATATGTTACATTTACAATTGCTGAACGTTCACCTATGGCTCTTGCACTCATTTTTGCTTTTAAAGAAGAAGTACTATTTTCAATAGAATTACATACAACTAGATAAGTTCCATTAAAATTATTTTTAATTTTAATTTTAAATTCTATAGCACCAATTTTAAATGGTTTATCATTATAAACTTCAAAACTTTCCTCCTCATTTTCTTCATTAATTACCATAGTTCCATCAACACTCGATATTGTAAATCTAGCATTTCCTTTTTGCTCATTAATAATTTCAAATGGAACTTCTTTTCCATATACTCTAGTCTCTATTATATCTCCAATCTTATAAACTTTAATTCCTAAATTAAGTGACATAGAAACTTTATCAAGATGAGGTCTCGATATAATCCTATTCTCTATAAACTCAACTTTATCTGATACTCCTCCCCAAGTTAAATTAACTCCTACATTAGATGCAAAAGGATTTTTAAGGTCTTTACTTACATATATTTTAGAACTAGCAGTATATACATTTTTAGCATATCTATTTTTAATCCAAGCTAATAAAAATCCTATAGTAAGAAATAATAATAAATATTTTAAATTTCTTACAGCTCGTGAAAAAAAACGTTGAAAATCAAATTCAATTACGTGATCAGAAGATGTACCTTCATTTATATTTTCCATCTTATAAATTTTGTATAAAGTAATAAAATGTTACCATACTCATAATAAAACTTGTTGCAGTTAAAATTGTTTGTAGGCCACTTGTTCCTGTACCCAATGTTTTAGTTTTTATTGGATCGACTTGTATAATATCATTATTATCAATATAAAACTCAGTTAAATTTATAGTCGACATTTGGTTTAAATCTAATTTAACTAATCGATATCCATTATCTTGTTTTTTTAAAATCCGTATACTACTTCTATCAGCAGTTAAAGGCATTTTACCACTCATTGTCAATGCTTCTATTAAATTTAGTTGTCTATATGAAGAAAATCGATTGGAAGAACCAACTTCACCTGTAACATAAAATTCATATTTAACTAAACCAACTTTTACGTTAATATCTCCTTTATATAATTTTTTTAAACTATTTTTAATTAAGTCTCTAATTTCGTCAAATGTTTTTCCTCTAACATATAGTTCACCTAATTTCGGAATATTAATGTATCCTTCACTATCAACAACACGTCCAGTAAAGCTTTCGGTCCCTATAGCTCCATCAACTCCTCTATCTACAAATTCTATTCCTAAATATTTTGCAATATTAGGATCCTCTGTTAAAATTTTGATTTTAATTTCATCATCAACTTTAACTTTATAGAGTTCTTTATTTGTCTCAATATATCCTTCATCTGTTAAGACAACCCCTTCTTCTTCTATAAATGGTTTCAAATTCCTAACAGGTATGCATGACTGCAAGACTACTGCTAAAAGAATTGTATAATATATAATCTTTTTCAATTTTCTATTTTTCTTTATTAAAATTTTAGCTACAAATATATAAATTTAATTTTCATTCTCTTTATCTAATAATTCAAACCTTGAATTATTACTCTTAAATTCAGGAACAATTTCTTTCATTAACTTTATCAATTCAAATTCTTGGTTTCTATTTAATAGTTGCATTTTTTGAATTAAATCATTAGTTAAAGCATTACTTTCTTTACGTATTTCTGCTATGAGAATTTTTTTATGATGAGTAGGTAATGTATTTTCTTTTGAATTTAACAATTCTTCATATAATTTTTCACCAGGTCGTAAACCAACTTCTTTAACATCAATATCGACAAAAGGCTCTAATCCAGATAATTTTATCATATTAATTGCTAAATCATATATTTTAATACTATCTCCCATGTCAAACACAAAGATCTCACCTCCTATACCCATTGCTCCTGCTTCTAAAACTAGATTACACGCTTCAGGTATTGTCATAAAATATCGTGTAATATCTTTATGTGTTAAAGTAACTGGACCTCCTGTTTCTATTTGTTTTTTAAAAAGTGGTATTACTGAGCCATTTGATCCTAAAACATTTCCAAAACGTGTTGTTATGAAATGTGTATTATTTTGGATCTCTTGAAGACTTTGAGTATAAATTTCTGCAATACGTTTGGTTGCTCCCATAACATTGGTTGGATTAACCGCTTTATCAGTTGATACCATCACAAATTTGCTAACATTATGAGCTACTGCCAAGTCAGCTAAATTTTTAGTTCCTACAACATTCACATTAAATGCTTCAAATGGAAAATTCTCCATTAATGGAACATGTTTATATGCTGCAGCATGGTAAATAATATCGGGGTTGTATTGATCAAATATTTCTTCTAATCGATCCTTTTCTTTTACATTTGCAATTACAAAATCTATCAGTTCAAAAAGTTGGGGGGCATTTGTTTTAATTTCAACTTGTAAATCATATAAAAAAGATTCTGCTTGATCAATTCCAATAATTTTTTTAGGTTCAAAGTAAATTAATTGTCTTACAATTTCAGCTCCTATCGAACCTGCGGCTCCAGAGACTAAAATTGTTTTACCTTTTACTTCATCAAAAATATTTTGGCTATCTAATTTAATAGGTTTTCTTCCTAAAAGATCTTCAACTTTTACTTTTTTAATTTGATTTGTTGTTAATTCCTCATTAATCCAGTTTTCTACTGGAGGTACATCTTTTATTTCTAAATCAAACTTTAAACACTCTTTTATAATTTCCCTTTTCTTTATTGTATCTAAATTTTGAATTGAAATAATAATTTGATCAACTTCTTCACTTATAATTTTTTCAAAACCTTTTTTTCTATTAAAAATTGTAAATTCTTCAATTTTCTTACCTACTTTATTGGGATCATCGTCAATAAAACCGATAATATTATATACTGTATTAAAATCATTTTTTAATGCATTTAAGGTTACCATACCTGATGATCCTGCTCCATAGATAATAACTTTATAATTTTCAGCCACTTGACTTTTAAAATACTTGGTAAAGACTTCTTTTATAATAATCCTATAAATTAATAATGCTGCTATAACACCTAATGAATGTAATACCAAAACAATCTTCGGAAGATATAAAACAGAATCTTTATGTTCATTTAAATATCTACTAAATAAAAAATGAATTATTAATGAAAAGGACAATAAAACTACTACAGAAAAAAAGCATGATTTTAGAATAACATAGGCTTCATGAATTGTTGTATGTCTTAAAATACCTCTATATGTTTTAAAAGAAAGAAAGAAAATGGCATATACAGCTGTTATAACAAAAGCTTTTGCTACAAGTCCTCCCCATCCAATATACAACCAATAAAATTCGTTTTCTAAAATTCCAAAATCAAATCGATATCGTAATAAAAATGAGAATATATATAACCCAAAAACTAAAATTAAGTCAAAAGCTAAAATAACCCATACTGATAGGTACTTCTTTGAGTAATTATTTAAAACTTTTTTTATCAATTTCTTCTTTTTTAAACTAATTTCTTAATAATTTCTACTACTCGATTTAAATCACTTTCAGTCATCTTCGAATCTGAAGGCAAACATAATCCTTTTTCGAATAATTTCTCGGAAACATTATTTACGTAAGCAGGGTACTTTTTAAATACAGGTTGCAAATGCATTGGTTTCCATAAAGGGCGTGACTCTATATTATCTTCTTCTAATGCAATACGAACTGTTTCTCTTGTAACTTTTTCACTATCAATAATCACAGTTGTTAACCATCTATTTGAAAATAATCCCTCTGGTTCTTCTATGAACTGAATAGTATCAATTTCTGATAATTTCTCTTTATATGAGGTAAAAATTTCTCTTTTTTTATTTACACGATCATCTAACACTTCGAATTGTCCTCTTCCTATCCCTGCACAGATATTACTCATTCGATAATTATATCCTATCTCAGAATGCTGATAATGAGGAGCTTCATCACGTGCTTGTGTTGCTAAAAAACGTGCTTTTTTTATTAAATTCTCATCTGAAGACATTAATGCTCCTCCTCCTGAAGTCGTAATAATTTTATTTCCGTTAAATGAAAGTACTCCAAATTCACCAAATGTACCTAAGGCTTTTCCTTTATAAGTTGAACCTAATCCTTCGGCCGCATCTTCGATTAAAACAATATCATACGTTTTACAAATTGAAATTATTTCATCTATTTTAGCAGGCATACCATATAAATGCACTAAAATTAATGCTTTAGGCTTAACACCTTTTGAAATTCTATCTTCAATTGCTTCTTTAAGTAACTCTGGAGACATATTCCATGTATCTTCTTCTGAATCTACAAAAACAGGTATTGCTTTTTGATATATAATAGGGTTTACTGATGCTGAAAAAGTAAACGAAGAACATAATACCTCATCTCCTTGAGTCACTCCAGAAAGAATTAAAGCTAAGTGAATTGCAGAAGTTCCTGAGCTTAATGCAGCTGCATATCCGCAATTCGTATAATTCTCAATATCATGTTCTAATCCATTTACATTAGGCCCTAAAGGTGCTATCCAATTCGTATCATAAGCCTCTTTCATATAATTGAATTCATTTCCTCCCATATGAGGTGATGATAACCATATTTTTTCTTTCATCTTCTTTTTTTATTTAAATAATAATTTAAACATAATTCAGGATATTTTAGGGCTTTCATTTTTTCTATTACTAAATCAAAATTATTAATAAAATCCTTTTTTTGAACTTTTTCTTTATCTAAATCGTAAATAATATAATTTGATTCGTTAATAAAAACTCTATTTTGACCTAAACTACCTGTGTTTATAATTCTATTACCATTCTCAGTTCTATCAAACGCATAGTGAGAATGTCCAATGATATAATTTTTATTTAAGTTAAGTTCTTGTAAATCTGTATCAGGATAAACATACTGATCATTAATGGTATGTTGAATTGTAAAATCACCTAATGTGTAGGTTTCTTTATAATCTTTAATACGATCAAATTCTTTAAATTTGGGAAAACATACATCAAAAAATGTTTGAGCCACAATATGAGTTCCTTTATAGTTTTTATTTAGATAATTTACTTCATGATTCCCTTTTAATAGTACTTTATTATCAATTGTATCTAACAATTGAACACACTCATTACTCCATGGTGCATAATTAACAACATCACCATGACAAACTAACAAATCAAAGTTATTGTGTTCTATTTTCAAAACTTTTTCTAAAGCGGGCAAGTTTCCATGAATATCACCTAAAATAATTACTCTCATTAATCTAAAATCATTTTTTTTCTATACTCGATCGTTGAAAATAAACCTTGTTTATAATCCAATATTACATCTTCATCTTCACTAAAGTATTTTTTAATTTTTTCAATATTTATAACCGACCTATTTTCTTTTATATTCGACAAATTATTATTAGTAATTAAACTCTTATCTACATCTAAATAGGTATAAATATCAAATGCTAATTCTTTTAGAAAAACTTCTTTTCCTGATGCTAAATTAATAATACCTTCAGCTCTATTAATAATTAATTTTTCAATCATTTTACATGCTAATGTTCTATGAAGAAAATCTGCTGACACTAAATCTCCATTAGTTATATCTAAAGGTTCTTTATGGATTGCTTTATCAATAAAATAGCTCATAACTCCATTCCATTCCATTTCTTCCCCAAATAGCGCAGAAAGTCTAGCATTGCATACTTTTACATTGGTACTTAAAGATAAAGTATTAAAAACTAATTCTTGATTTAATTTAGATATACAATAGCCTTGATGAGATGAATAGGGATATGTAGAAACTGATTCATCTAGAGAGATAGGCCAAGGTTTATTAACAACAGCTAAGGTTGATAAATTTAACACATACTCAATAGAAGGTGTATCTTTAATCCAATTTGCCAAATTATAACTTCCCCAAAAATTAGTTTCAAAAATAGTTCTAAGATGTTTTTCATCCCAAAAATCACCTCCGGGTAACATTGAAGCACAATTAATCACTATTGTTGGTTTTATTTCAAGCTTTGAAAACAATTCTTTATTGGTAATATCCAATTGTATTTCTCCTTTCCTAGAAAGACTTAAAACTTCATATCCTACTTGATTCAAATATTTTTTTAATCCTTGACCTAAGAAACCTGTTGCACCAATTATAGCAATAGTGTCTTTCATACTTATTTTTTAAAAGGATAGTAAATTGCTTGTGGAGCACTCAAATCATTCTCATACATCTTATCTATTTCATTATTTTCAATAAATAAATCTGAAAATGTTCTAAAAACCATTCCTTGTTTTAATTCAGGTTGTTTTATTTCTTTTCCTTCAAATATATAATCTAAATACGTTTTTACTTCATTAAACCCATAAAAAGATCGCAACGGTGTTGTTCCACTATAACGTCCATTAATTTCAAAAACAACAGGTTTCCCATTTTTAATTCTATATTGAAAATTACATGGTCCCTCCACTCCTAATTTTTCAGCTATTTGTTTAATATAAGAATCATAAAGACTTGTTTCACTATCTCGATATGTTCTAAAAGTGTTTCCATCTCTCAAATCTCTCTTTAAACTAATAATAGCTTTACATTGATTATCAACAACTAATGTTCCAGTTGTAAACTCTCCTTTATCATCTGATAGGAACTCTTGAATTACTAAATTTTTAGGTTCATTTAGTACTTGTTCTAAATCTTCTTCATTATTAATTTTCACTAATCCCATTGATCTAGCTCCATCAACAGGCTTTGCAAAAAAAGGAAAATTGTTTCTTTCTTTAAATTTTTTGACCCCTTCTTTATCATACGCCATTACAGAATCTGGATAAACAAATCCATTTTTTCTTAAAAATTCAGCTGTTTTAAATTTATCATTTGATATTTCTATAACATTAGAATTTGATACTATAACTTCTACATTAAATTTTTCTTTAAAATAATCTTTTTTCTCAGCAAAGAAGGGTAATTCAACATCTGTTCCTACAAAAATAACTTCGATTTTATTATCTAGGACAATTTCTTCTATAGTTTGTTGGTAATTATGTTCTTTAGCCATTGGTATTATAAAAGGGTGATCTCCCAACCAATGTCCTGAAGAATATGGACTTGGATCTGCAGTATAAATTGTGTAGGAATCTTTGTAGGCTTCTAAACATCTCAAAATACCTTGTCCCAATAAAGCTCCAGCACCTGTTACTAATATATTTTTTTTCATTTTTTATTATTTTTTGTATTCATATAATCTGAAAACTTTGGCATTATTAATTGATCTGTTGGAGAAATACCTTCAGTTTTAACTACTTTTAATAATGTTTTCAATAATATTTGACAATCTAGCTTAAATGAAATATTCTGGACGTACCAAACATCCAATTCAAATTTTTTTTCCCAAGAAATTGTATTGCGACCATTAATTTGAGCCCAGCCTGTTATTCCTGGTCTAACATTATGTCTTTTCTTTTGGTCGTCATTGTAATAGTCAAGGTATTCTACAAGTAATGGCCTAGGACCTATTAAACTCATATCTCCTTTTATTACATTCAATAACTGTGGTATTTCATCTAACGAAGTTTTTCTAACCAATGTTCCTATTGTAGTCATCCTTTGCTCATCAGACAATAAATTTCCTTCAGAATCTTTTTTATCATTCATTGTTTTAAACTTGATGATTGAAAAGATTTTTTCATCCTTACCAGGTCTTTTTTGAAAGAAGAATGGTTTTCCCTCATTAACAAAAAATAAAAAAACAGTTACTATAATAAAAACAGGGCTTACTATAATAAATCCTACAAAAGCTATTAAAAAATCGATACTTCTTTTTATATACTTTTTATACATTTAGTTTAGTACTCTTTTTTGAATTTCTTCAATGTATTTTTTTGCCAAATAATTTCTATCAAAATACTTCTTAGCATATTGATATCCATTATTACCCATTTCTTCCATCCTTTCAATAGGCATATCTATACATTCTTTTGTTTTAGAAACAATTTCTGCAATATTTTCTGGTTCTATATAAACCCCACAATCAGCTTGTTCGATCAATTCTCTAGATACACCATCAATTAATAAATAAATAGGTTTCTTACAAGACATATAATCAAATGATTTATTAGAATATATTGTTTTGAATGTATCTACTTTTTTCAATACTGAAGCACCCATATCAGATGCTAAAATATATTTAAATACTTCTGATTTTGGTACAGAATCTCGAAAAATCACATTACTTAACCCTCTTTTTTGAACTTCTTGTACCCATTCTTCTTTTTTCATTCCTCCTCCAATTAATTGGAATACAACATTTGTTTCTTGAAGTTGCTCAGCAGCATCTATCAACTGAATCAAATGATTGGCTACACCATGAGCTCCTACATAAGTAATAACAAAATTATTCTCTAATCCTAATTCTCTTCTAAAACTTTGAACATTAAAATCCTGCATTACTTTTTCAGCTAATGAAAAATCTGCAGCATTGGGTATCATAATTACCTTTTTTTCTGGTACTTTCTTTTCATTTATTAGTTTTCTTTCAAAAGCGGGTGTTAATGTATTAATTAGAGTTGCTTTTTTATATACAAAAGCTTCAAACCAATAAGCAAATTTTATTATAGTTTTATTCGTCACCACACCTGTATCAATAGCAGATTCGGGCCATAAGTCACGTACTTCAAAAACAAAAGGTTTTCGCTTAAAAATGGATAACACATAAGCTGTAATTCCTAAAAATAAAGGAGGAGAGGTCACAACTATTACATCATAATCATTTTTAATTTTGAACATTCCTGCCCAAATACTTGAAAAAACAAATGAAAAATACCCCCAAAGTCTTCCTAAAAATCCAGAGTTATATGATTCAGAAACATGGCATCTCATAACTTCAATATCATTTTCTTGAAGTTGCTTTTTAAACCATTTCCCTTTATATTTAGACTTTTTTTCTAATCCATTCGCATGCATCATTCCTGCTATCACTTTAACTTCATGACCTTGTTCTTTCCAAACTTTTGTCATTTCATTAAAACGGGATCCACCATGATCATCATCTTCTAAATAGTATTGATGTATAAGTAATATTTTCAAAATGTAATTTTCGTTTTTATTTTATTTCCTTGAACTTTATTATGCAAATTTATACTTTCATTTTTAATTCCATAGTAATTTGATACATAACTATTTGTTTTTTTCCATATTAATGGTTTTTCATTAAAAGAGCTTTCTATTTTAATTTGATTTTCACTAATTGGATTAATATGCCAGTTTATTTCTAATTCATGTTCAGGCTTTCCTTCTACACTATCTTTTATTACCCATTCTAATTTATTTTTCTTCTTTATTACAATCCTCTTATGGGTAATATTTCCTAATTCTTTAAAACCACAAAATTCACCTTCAAAGATAAAAGCGTCTTCTTTTTCAATAATACTTCCCTTAGCTTTTTTAATCCAGTTATTCCAAATAAACCGAGCCCCTTTTTTCATTTGATCATAGTTTCCTATTCTTATTGTATTATGAGACTTAGTTCCATTGAAATATTTTAATTCTTCTTCTTTAGTATTATATTTATAAGATCCTGCATCCCATAATACATTTATTCCCTTAACCCAAATATCTAAATGTAAATTATCAGCTTGAACGGGTCTATCTTTATAATAACCACATCGAAGAAAAGTAATAACATCATTTTCTCTTATAATGTAATACCCACTATTTTTAAAAATAAACTTATTTGATTTATCAAAAGGTATTAGTTTAGCTTTTGATTGTATATGATACCAATTAGCATCTTCTTTTTCTTCGTTTGAAATAGTTCCTTTAAACTCAATATTTAATAAAGATGCTAAAGCATATAATTGTGCTTTATAGTTTCTATAATCTGTATTGGATAATTTAAAAAATAATGCCCCATCATTTGCTCCATAATTAGGTAACCAACCGGTACTATCATCTTGGCACGTATTCAAAAACTCAACTGATTTCTTAGCTCTTTTATAAACAATAGAATCAAATTTTTCATTATTTAAATGAGCCAATTGTATTCCCCATGTTAAAAGTTGAATAACAACTCTATGATAATTCATTGAAAATTGTAAAAAAGTACCATCTTCATAAATTTGATACTTTATTTCTTGTTCAAACCATTTTTTTCCTAATTTCTTCCACTTTTTTGCATTTGGTATTGTTGGAAATAATAATGGTATTAGATATAATGCTAACGTTTCAGTAATAGCATGATTATTTCGAACTGCAATTCTTGAAAAATGAATATTATGATAAACATGATGTATTTGCCAATAAATACTGTTCATGATTTTTTCAAAAATAATATCTGTTAAATATTCAGAATTCTTATAATAATTCAGTGCAAAGATCCAGTTAAAAACTCTAATTGAAGTTTCCTGACTACAATTATAATTAGGACCTTGGTTAATTGGATTCTTATCTATAAAATCTAAAATTTCTTGAAAAACCTGCTTTGAACAATCTTTTTGGTAATGATAATCATAACGTATGATCGTATATAAAAAAGAAAATCGAGCTTTTTCCCAAACATATTTTATATCTCCTGCATCAGCATTTAGGTTTTCTAAACTTAAACTATGTCTACTAATATCATATTCATATCCTGTATCAGGATTTGTAAGCCAATTATAATTTTCTCCTAAATCAAAATCTAATGCACTAAAGTATGTATAGATTCCTTTATTAATTTTTTCATATTCTTTTTTTAATTTTTCCATTTCTACTTTAGGAAAAACTAAATTTTCTTTAGAGCTAAAAAAAAATTGTGTTTTAGAATTTTTCCACTCTAACAAGGTTATGAATTTTTGAAAAGGAGGATTAATAGGAAATTCTTTTTGTAAAACACCTGTTTTACGTTTTAATTCATACCAACTTCTAAACCCAACATACCTCAACCCCATGTTTGATATGACATCAATTAATGAATTTATTTTTGAGAACATCATATTTTTAAGGTTTATTTATAAACTTCTTTTAACATCCTCTCACCAACACTTGGTTTAAAATGAGAGCTTTCATAATAATTACGGAGATCTGTTGTTATATCATTCTCCCCAGAAAAATCATATATTGAGCTTTTACCAAAAATATCTTCTAAAACCTTAATATCTTGATCATTAAATTTATTTTTATTGTATAATGGATTAATTACAATTTTATAATTTGTTTTTTTATGATCAAAAATAGATTTAATTTCTCTCAACATAGCTTCCATTTCTTTGGTAATTTTTATTTTTAAATGTTCTCTTTCATGAGTTAAATCAAATTCTTTTCTATCCTCTAATTTTTTATAATAAGCAATCGAATCATTGCTTATCATTTTTTTAACTCTTTCATTACTAATATCATTACCTTTTGGAGAAGTTTTATTGTCATTTTCAAAAGTTAAATAATTCTCCATTAACTCTTTATCTACACCTAACAAAACATATGATAAATAGGGAACCCAGGCTTTCTTTGAATATCCCATAAACATTTTCACTTGAAAATTAAGCCATGAATATTTTGAATAATCATAATGAAATAACTCTAAATCAGGATTTTTAAATGTATGATCTGTATCTAAAAGTATTAATGCATTTTTAATAGGATAATCATTATCATACAAATACTTAATTTTTGCATACATCCCATAAATTGATTCTCCATTTGTATTATACGAAAATGCTATAGCATCTTCAGGTAAAAATTTCTCCCAAGAATTTGTTTTAACCGCCATAGTTCTGGAACTACCAAAAATAAATGAGTTATAAGGGAATAACTCTTTATTTAATTTAAATTTCTCATGTGTAACATAATCTCTATTTACTCCTAAATATGCATCTTCAATATTGGTTATATCACCATAATCATATATAATTTTATAAGGATCAAAAAAAATATACAAGCCTATAAAAAGTAGTATAGGACTCATAAAAATTAAAACTTTTTTTATAAATAATTCTAACATACTTTATTCCTTTTAAAATTGAAAATAGATAAAATCACTTGATTGGCCACTATAAAAGTTAATCAAAAATACAATCATATAATATACAAACATTCTAATTACAAAATGGTATTTTTTTACGTTTTCTAAGCCATATTTTTCTTTTCTATTAAACCATTCAAATATTAAAAAAATCAATAAAATTGGTATAATACTCAAATAAGTATCAAAAGAAATAAACTTTAAATTAATGTAATTTTCATTAACAAATATTCTTTTTATATATGTAAAAGCTGATGATACATTTTCAGCTCTAAAAAAAATCCAACCAAAAACAACTAAAATAAAAGTTGAACCCATTTTAATTATTTCATTAAAAGTAGGAAAGACCCTATTCTCTGCAACATTATTTAAATTAGATCTATTTTTATTTGCTAATAATAAAGGTAAAAAATACAATGCATTTAAAGCACCCCACACAATAAATGTCCAATTAGCTCCATGCCAGAAACCACTTACTAGAAAAATTATAAATGTATTTCTTATTTTCATCTTGGTTCCTCCTCTACTTCCCCCCAAAGGAATATAAAGATAGTCTCTAAACCATGTTGATAATGAAATATGCCAACGTCTCCAAAACTCAGCAATATCTCTTGAAAAATAAGGAAAAGCAAAATTCTGCATTAAATTAAATCCAAATAATTTTGATACACCTATCGCTATGTTGGAATACCCTGAAAAATCTCCATATATCTGAAAAGCAAACAAAATACCTCCTAAAAATAATACAATAGATGAGTAATTTTGATAATTTGAAAAAATATCATTTACTACAACAGCACAATTGTCAGCAATTACGATTTTAGTAAATAATCCCCATAAAATTTGTCTTAAACCATCTACAGCTTTATCATATTCAAATATTCTTTTTTTATAAAATTGGGGTAATAAATTAGAAGCTCTTTCTATTGGACCTGCTACTAACTGAGGAAAAAATGATACAAATGCCGCAAAATCAATAAAACTATGTGTTGGTTTTAATTGTTTTCTATATACATCTATTGTATAACTTAATGTTTGAAAAGTATAAAAACTGATTCCTACTGGTAATATAATATTCAACCTTTCGGCTTGAATGGTACTTCCAAAAAAAGTAAATGCATTAACAAATGAATCGACAAAAAAGTTATAATATTTAAAAAAACCTAGTAGTCCTAAATTAACGATTAAACTTCCTGATAATAATAATTTCCTTTTATTAAGATGTTTTGTTTTTTCCAACAAAAGTCCTATAGTAAAATCTACTATAGTACTAAATGCTATTAAAAATAGAAAACGCCAATCCCACCATCCATAAAAAATATAACTTACTACTAATAGAAATATATTTTGATATTTCAATTTATTGTTAAAGATATACCAATATAGAAGGAAAACTATAGGTAAGAATAGTGCAAATTCAATTGAATTAAATAACATTTATAACAAGTTTACTTAAAAAGTTCTAAAACATGATCCACAATTCGTTCTGATGTTTTTCCATCCCAAAGATTAGGAATTCCACCTTCTTTCCATTCATTATTAAATAATGTATTTAAATAAGGTTTCAAGTTTTTAGGATTAGTTCCTACTAACTCATTAGTCCCAATCGTAATGGTTTCTGGTCGTTCTGTATTATCTCTCAATGTCATACATGGTACTTTCATCACTGTAGCTTCTTCTGTTATTCCTCCTGAATCCGTTACAACTGCTTTTGCATTCTTCACTAAATAATTAAATTGTAGGTAACCTAGTGGTTCTATCATAAATAAATTTGATGCTTTGACCCCTATTTTTTCTAATATCTTAGCTGTTCTTGGGTGCACAGGGAAAATAACAGGAATTCCCTCTACATTATTTACTATCTCATCAATTAATTCTTTCAATTTAGCTTCTTCATCTACATTAGCAGGACGATGAAGTGTCATCACAATATATTCCTTCTCTTGTAGTTGTAATTTTTCCCAAACAGCTGGAGCTTCAAATCGTTCTATATTTTTTAATAGAGTATCAATCATAGTATTCCCCACATAAAAAATTTGCTCTTCCTTAAATCCTAACTTTTTTAAATTTTCATTTGCAATCTCTGAAGTTGTAAAAAAATAATCTGTAATAGAATCTGTTACCATCCGATTAATTTCTTCTGGCATCGTTAAATCCCAAGAACGAATTCCTGCTTCAACATGTGCTACTTTAATATTCAATTTTTTAGCCGCAATCGTACATGCCATTGTAGAATTAACATCTCCAACCACAATACATAAATCGCAAGGTGTATTCATTAAGATCTCTTCATATCGTTCTATAATACGAGCAGTTTGTTGACCTTGAGTTCCTGAACCAACTTCTAAATTAATATCAGGATGTGGGATTCCTAATTGTTCAAAAAAACTACCACTCATTTTTTGATCATAATGTTGACCAGTATGAATTAATCGATAATTGATATCAATTCCATTTGATTTTCTTTTTTCTATACTAGCTACAATAGGTGCTATTTTCATAAAATTGGGTCTAGCTCCTGCTATAATATCTATCAACATTTTATTTACTTTTTTATATGTGAAACAACTGCTTTTAATTTACCTGCCTTTGTTCTTGGAATCGATTCCTTATAAACAATGGTATAATTAAAATCTTCTCCTAATTTATTTTTTATTTCTCTATTTAAACTTTTCTCGTCTTTTTCAGTATAATTTTCTTTTTTTACAATCCAAAATTCGGCACTTCCTTTATTATACTGATGAATTTGCGCTTCTAAAACACCAAATGTAGCTTTAAAAATATGATCTAGACGTCCAATTTGCCTTCCATCCGAAAGGTATATATTATCTTCTACTCTACCAATAATTCTTTTTACAACACGACTATTCCTTCCACAATCACATTTAAAATTTTCTGAAGGTAGTTCAGCTAAATCTCCTGTATCATAGCGCACAAAAGGTAATACTTTATTAGATAATTGTGTCCCAACAATTCTATAATACGAGGTGCTTTCATCTTTTATAAACTCGACATACGAATAATCTTCATTAACATGTAAATTTCCCTCTTCACATTGATAAATATCTGCTACTCCTTCAGCTTGTCCGTAAAAGTCAAGTAATTTTGTTGAAAACACACTTTCTATTAATAATCGTTGACTACTTGATAAACTCTCAGAACTACATGTTATAGCTTCTAGTTCTATATTTTTCGTCAAATCTGTATGTTCTTTACTATAAGAAGCTAGAAGAGCTAAACTAGAAGGATAACCATGTAACCATTTTACCTTATGCTTAATAATTGCTTTTAAATACTCTCTTACTGTTTTTTCTGATAAATGATATTGTGATAATAATAATTGATTAGTCGTTTTAACATCAACCCAATAAGGTGGTTTATTCTTTTTAGTTGATAAAAAAACACGTCCAATTAGGTTCGCATTTTTTTTCTCTTTAAAAAGTTTATGTGAATTTCTAAAATACCAAACAGCTGCAAATTTCTTATTAAAAAAATCTTCTGTTATAGGAAATATAAAAGCAGTACCTGTTGAACCACTTGTATTTAAATCTTGCTGAATTTCAATTTCTTTATTAATAAATAAATTCTTATCTTTTAAAATATCCTTTTTAGAAATAATTGGTAAATCTTCTATTTTATTTACATTAAGATAATCATTTTGATAATAGGGTACATTTTTAATTGCTTCTTTAACTCTATCAAAATCAAGATTTCTTCTATTTTGGTTATCAGATTGAGTAAATTGTTTTAAATATTTTTGAAAACTACCATTAAAGCGATTTTTTGATTCCTGTTTTCCTTTTAAGTTAACTAGAATCCTCATCATAAAATAGGGTATATTTTTTAAAATCTTTTCTTTATTCATTTCATAATGATTTATATAAATCGGCTAAATCTTTAGCTCCATTTTCATCAAAATTATAATCAAGTGAGGTTTTATAACTATTTTCTATAATTCTTTTTAAACTATTTATATCGTGCAATTTATAACATTTCACCAAATTATGCCGATCAACAACATCTGTTGCTAGTATCATTTTATTATAAAACAATCCTTCTTTAATAGTTAATGCGTCCCCATCAGTTGTGGTATTTCTAATAATAATATCTGATCTTTTTATAACATGAATAAATGAATGTTCATTAGTTAAAATGAGAATATTTTTAGGAACATTTATTTGTTCATCATCAATCTTTTTTAAATAGCTTTTCGTTGGATCTGAAATAATTAATTTATATTTTTCACCTAGTTTATCAAATAACTCTATTAGCTCTAAAACTCCATATAAATCTTCACCATTTTTATCTAAAGCATATTTACCATTTGTAGAACAAACTACAACATTTTGATGGCTAATAAAATTATCAATTTTTTCAATATTCTCTTTATCACAATTACTTTTAACAGAACTCAATGGAGGTATAAAAGCTGTAATATATTGTGTGTTTTTATTAATTTTCTTCCCTATTTTCAAACTATCTTCATTTAATACAATCGGAATTTTAGTGATCTTTAAAGCTAAATTATTAATAAAATAGCGCCAACCTGAGTATTGTTTCAAATTTCCATGAAATGTTAGAATACTTTTTTTATTCAAAAAAAAACAATACACTGCTATTATTAATTTAAAAAATACATTAGAAGTATGTAAATGAATAATTTTATATTCTCTTATTTTTTTTAATATATCAAAAAAAGAATTCTTTCTATAATCAATAAACGTATATGGAATTTCTTTTTCTTTTAAGAATTCATTTATCCTACTGATATGAATTGTCACACCACCTATTGGAGGAGGTAAAGTACCTATTATCAACAAATTCATTATATCTGTTTTAATTTTTCTTCTGTAATTCCACCTCTTTCTTCTAATACATAAAATCGAAATATAATTAACATAAACATTTGCCAATGAAATGTATAAAACCCTTGAGAAGCTATAGACATTACTAATGTAGTTAATATTATGTAGAAAAATATCTTTTTCATTAAAAAAATATTTTTCCAATTATATATACTATATGCTATATATTTTAAAACTAAAGCAGTAAATAAAATTAAAGGTATAATACCATATGCCAATAAAAAGGCAAGATAATCACTATCTGTAAAAAAAGTTCCTGTTTGAGTCAAAAAATATGTTTTACCCCAACCTAAAAAAAGATTCCAAGGTACAGACAAAGCCTTGTTTAATTTACCTAACCATATAGCATCACGACCACCAAGCCCTTTTGTATTCCCTTCTTCAATATTGGTAAACAAATAATAGAGTTTTATAAAGTATTCGTCATAATATATCACGGCAAAAGTAGACCCTATTAACAAGATAAATAATAACTTATAATTTGCTTTTTTTCTTTTCTTTTCAAAAATCAAATCCATAATTAAAAAAGCAATCACAAAGAAAACGAGGGATACTACGTGCGTTCTACTACCAGATAATAAAATAATTAGAACTTCCATTAAACATGCTAATCCTAATAGGTAATATAATTTTTTATTTTTCTTACAATAAGGCATAATCATAAAATGCACTATAAAAAGTACATTCATTATCATACCATGTAATCCCCCATGTGTTGATAAACCTTTAACATAATGACTAAATCGAGCATGGGCAGTTGATTGATAATTATTTATTATAAATTGACCTATAGCTGTCCCCTTATAAAACATTTCAAAAATAACAGCTACAAAATCTAAAAACACATAAATAGCTGTAAACCATATAAATATTTTAAATATTTTAAAATCAAATTTAAAAAAACACATAGAGAACACTAAAAAAAGTAGGGCTCTAAATACTTCTGTATATTCTCGTATATAAAATTCCATCAACATATCCCCTCGAAAAAGCAAACGAATATGATGGGCCAATAATAAATACATAAAGAAAATAAATGTATAAGTAGTATCTATTTCAAATCGTATTTTTCTAAAATTAAAAAGTAATATAATCGTTGAAACAAAAAGTGTTACAACATATATCCTAAAATTATCACCAACAGGGAAAAGGTAAAAAATGCTCAAAAACAAAATCCACCTTATTTTATCGATTGTATTTTTAGATATACTAAAAACCATATACTTCAATATATTGTTTCACACATTTTTCTATAGAATATTTTTCAAGAAAATCAATTTTAACCTTCCTCTTCATTTCTTCTTTAATTTCACCTTCCAAATTTAGAAAATCGAGTAGTCCTTTTTCTATACTTTCTATATCATGACCATCTAATAAAAGTCCATTTTTCATATTCTCAACCATATTTTTCATTCCTCCTACTCTCGATACGATAGGAATAAGGCCATGAGACATTGCTTCAATTAAAGATATAGGCATCCCTTCAAATATAGAAGGCAATATAAAAGCTTGTGAAACTTTCATATATTCATTTACATTCGTTTTTCTTCCAAGAAGAATTATATGGTCACTAGTATATTTTTCTAACTCTAATTTTATCTTTTTATCACCTTCTCCAATTATCAAAAGAAGTATTTTTGGGTACTCTTTTAGAATATTATTAAAAGCTTTAACTAAATTAATTTGATTCTTAGCTTCATCAAACCTCCCTACATGCAAGAAAATAGTATTAAATTTTTCTTTATCATAATTTTCAATCTCCCCTGTACTTTCTTCTAACTTTCTACCATTATATATCATTTTAGCACTATCAGTTGAATAAAGCTCTTCAAAACTTTTCAATGATTCTTCGGATATACAAACTGGTTTAACTAATTTAACATTATAAATAAATTTTCTTAGAAAATATTCTCCTTTATTTTTAATTAATTTTCTAGCATCACTATGCAAGGTATGAATAAATTTAACTTTATTGTTCAATAAAATATTAGCTAAAAAAACATAATTTAAAGTACTTAAATGAGAATGAACTACTTGTGGCTTGTATTTTTTTATAACTCTATATATCTTAAGAAATAAAGAGCGATCAAACCCAAGTTTTTTATTTAAGTTTATATGTTCTATACTTGAATTTAAATTCTTTTTAAAAAAAGCATAATCTTCATTCAATTTCAAATCAAACATTGTACATAAAATAACTTCATGTCCCTGTTTAGTTAGTTCATTGCATAAATCTACAACAAACCGCTCTGCACCACCACTTCCTAATGTAGGAATTATTTGTAAAATTTTCATTCGTTAATCTTACTATTATGTTTGATATTGTATCTTTTTTTCAAACGATTTATATTAGTACTTATGAGTTGAAAAATAGTTTAATCGTTTTAATAATCTTATCTATATCATCATTTGATAATCCTGCATATAAAGGTAGTCTTACTAAAGTATTTGTATAACGATCACTTTCTTCTAATATTCTTTTTTCTATTTTCTCGTTTTTATAATAATCACTATCATGTAAACTTAAATAATGAAATACAGCGTGTATATTATTTTCTTTCAAAAAAGTTATCAACTTAGTTCTTTCTTCTAAAGAATTACAAAGTAAATAATACATATGACCATTTTTTGTAGCAAATTCAGGAAGTACTCTTTTATTGATCAAAGGTAAATCTTTTAACTCTTTATCATATTGTTCCCATATTTCTAAACGTCGTTTCTGAATTGCATTTAAACCTTCTAACTGAGCCCATAAAAAAGCTGCATTGAGTTCTGATGGTAAAAATGAGGACCCTGTATCAATCCATCCATATTTATTAACTTCACCTCTAAAAAATTGAGATCGATTGGTTCCTTTTTCCCATATAATTTCAGCTCTATTAACAAATCTTTCATCATTAATTCCTAATAAACCTCCTTCTCCACAATGAATATTTTTTGTTTCATGGAATGAAAAAGCTGATAAATGACCTATCGTACCTAAAGCTCTACCTTTATAATAAGAATCTATTCCTTGAGCAGCATCTTCTATTACTAATAAATCATATCGATTGGCTATATCCATAATCAAATCCATATCACAAGCTACTCCTGCATAGTGAACGGGAACTATAGCTTTTGTTTTCGATGTGATTAGGGACTCTATTTTAGATTCATCTATCCCTGGATGGTCCTTTCTACTATCAGCAAAAATTATTTTTGCTCCTTGTCTTATAAACGCAAGTGCTGTAGACACGAATGTATAAGAAGGAATAATAACTTCATCACCAGCTTTAATATTTGCTAAAATAGCGCACATCTCTAATGCATCAGTGCATGATGTTGTTAAAAGTGTTTTTTTAAACCCATAATTTTTTTCAAAAAAAACTTGACATTTCTTTGTAAAAAAACCATTACCTGATAATTTACCATTTGCAATAGCTTCTTCTATGTAGAGTTGTTCCTTTCCTGTTATGTAAGGTTTATTAAATACAATCATTTTAATATTTTACTGTTATAAAAAGTGCTAAGATAATCAAAATTAAACCAATAACTTTCCCCCAAGTAAATGTTTCACCAAATAAAAATATGCTAAAAATAAAAACTAAAATAAATGATAAACTCATAAAAGGGTATGCAAAAGATATTTCAAATTTATTCATAGCTGCCATCCAAAAGAAACTAGCAATAAATGCTGAGATAAAACCAAAAAAAATAAAAGGGTTTAATAATAAATATATTACTGACCAACCTTTTTCCATCAAAGATTGATTTTCTGGAAAACCTTCAAAATTTCCCATTTTATACTTTATTAATAATTGTCCTATTACAGTAAAAAATATAGTCCCTATAATATAAATAAAATTAAAATATTTCATTTTTTAAAAATTAATTTTTTCTTTAACAATAAATACAGGTCTACCTTTAGATTCTTCAAATAGTCTACCTATATAAATACCTATTACCCCTAATAATGTTATAACGATACTTGATAAAAACCATATTGAAAGCATTAAACTAGTATAACCTGGTTGATTAATTCCTCCTAACAGAAATTTAATGAATACTATAACACCTATTAATAATGAAAAAATTGACATCCCCAATCCTAACGATACAATTAATCGTAATGGTTTATCGGAAAAAGAAAGAATAGAATCTACTGCTAAATTTACTAATCTTACAAAGCTATAAGAAGTGGTTCCTTCAAATCTCTCCCCATGAATGACTTCTAATTCTCCAACTTTGAATCCTATCCAACGAATCATCAAAGGAAACATTTTTTTATAATCATTTAGATTAAGAATAGCATTTATAGTATCTTTGCTATAAATACCAAAATTAGCAATAGTTGAATCTTGTTTTGTATTTGTCATATAAGAAAAAACGCTATAAAAAACTTTTGATGACATTCTCTTAAAAAAACCGTGTTTTCTTTCTTTTCTTTTTGCTAAAACAATATCATATTTCTCCTTTATAGCTTTTCTATACAGTCTTTTAATTTCTTGAGGATTATCTTGTAAATCACAATCCATTACAACTATCCATTCTCCTGTAGCATATGATAATCCTGCTATAATTGTAGGGTGTTGTCCAAAATTACGACTTAATTTAATTCCTTTTACTTTAGACTCTTTATTAGTTATTTCTTTAATTTTTTCCCAAGATTTATCAGGACTCCCGTCTTCTGGTAAAATTATTTCATAATCATCCGTGATTTCTGAAACAGCTTCATTTATTCTTGAAACTAATTCTTCTAAAATACTTTCTGCTTTATAAACTGGACTGACAATTGATATTTTCATCTATTTATTTTTTTATCCAATAATGATATATGTATGTGTCCTCAAAAGATGTAAATAAATTCTTCTCATATAACTTGCATGCAGGAATATTATCTCTCTGTGTTGCTACTGTTAGTTCAAGTATTTTATTCGTGTATAAATATTTTTGAACCCTTTTTATTAAAGAAGAAGCTATTCCTTTATTTCGTGCTTCATCTTTTACTGCTATCAAATCAATAATTCCTTTATCTTTATTTACAGTAAAAGCTATAAACCCTAGAATAATATTCTTTTCTTTCCATACATATATTTTCTTATTTTCACTTCCTTTAAAATAATGATTCAACCACACACTATACATTTCTTCAAATTTATATCGAAGATTAAAATCTAATTTAAACCTTGAAAATTCACCACTTTTATAAACCAAAGTAATCAAATCATTAGAAATATTTTTCTCTTCAACAATATATTTATCTTCTAGTTCTACTTTTAATAAATTATTAATTCTATAAATTCTTTTTACATCAATTACATCTATATTAAATTTTTCTTTTATAAATTTTCTATTTTGCTCTTGTTTATCTGACTCATCAAAAATATAAATTAAATCCCAATCCTCTTCAATATTAAAACTACTATAAAATAGTGATTTAAGAACTTTTTTCTTTCCTATATTAATTTTGAAGAAATTACTATCCCAATCTAATCTTTCAATCATTATTTTTATTTTTTACAACTTAATTTAAATAAAATTCTCTCTATAATTGACAAACTTTATTTTTCTTTTACACTTAAAATATTTTAACAATTTTACATTATAAAAAACTTTACTTTAATATTCAATAAAAATCGCACAACTATATTCATTTTAAATTCTATATACAAAGTTAAATATACTATCATCCATTTTATAATATCTAACACTTTTTATATATTAATACACCATTAGTAAAGTTGTCTTTTCAAAATAATCATAAAAAAGAAATAAAACAATCCTGATAAAACATGAGCAATATATATATAATTTATATATTTTGCTTTTACTGTTTTATCAATTATAAACCTTCTCAAACTTTCAGATAAAGATACCAAAAACAGCAAATATGTTGTAATAACTATTTGCCAATAAAAATTACCATGAGTACTTCTTGGTCCTCCTTCTGAAATCAATATAAATATTAAGAAAGCAAATACATTTAATAAAATAGTATACAGATATAATTTTTTATTCTTTATTTTTCCCCCATAAAAAAAACATAAAATCCAAGGAAAGAGTAGTGAAAAAAATATTGATACGGGAAAATAATAACTAGAGTATTTCATTAAATTCCAAAAATCAAATAAACCTATTTTCAAATATGAGTCTTCATTATTAAGTGACCCTATTTGATATATATATATTAATATAGTTTGCAATAACAAAACCATTGCCCCTATGATCATAGGAATGAAATAACTAATATTTTTGAATATATTTTTTCTAAATTCTAATAAAATAAATAATCCTGTTGCTGGTAAATAACAAAGGAAAAAAGAAGGTTTTATTAATAAACTTATTATTATTAATAATGACAATATTAAAATAGATTTAATAGATTTATCTTTATTTATAATAATCAAATATTGTTTCCAAAATATAATAATTGCTATAGGAGTTAAAAATATTATAGTAGAATTATGATACACATTAGGAGTAAACCTACTTAAATAATAAGATCCTCTTAAAAGATTTATATCATGTAAAGAAAATACAAATAATAATGACATAGCCATCAGTATATAATACAAATCATTTTTAATAATATCCTTCAATAATTCTTTCAAAATATATTTTGATAAAATATATTTAAATACCCACGAAATACTCAATAATAAAACTCCATTAATAATTATTAAATGATATTTATTTGAAAAAGCTGAGAGTAAATTTATTAAAAAATAAAATAAAAAATTTGGAGGATATTTTATTTCATTTAAATTGATAGCATATATAGAATCAATATGAGTTCTAACATCAGAACCAATTCTATAATAAAAAAAACTATAAAATATGAAAAATAGAAGAAAAACAAATATACTTTCTATATAAATAGAATATTTCTTAAAATTATTTAAATTCATTATCATTTTAATTTATAAATAGTAATTATTTTATTTTCAAAAACTTTGCTCAAATGTACATTATCTTCTTCGATACTATTTAAGTTTGGATTACTTTTCTTATTATTCACAAGAAATTTAATATTATTTTTAAGCATAATAGATTCTATATTCAATCTATTAAAAATCGAATCATTTTTTTTCATGTTATGGTAAACTTCCTCTTTAAAGGAAAAATATTGCTTTTTTTCTCCATCCCTCTCAATTATATCTAATTTTCTTGGCGTATAAAAGTAACCTTCAATAAATGCTTGTCGACCTGAAAAAGCTGTATAATAAAAGAATCTACCTTTTTTATCTCCTAAAATAGGCTCATTATTTAAATTTAAATAATGTCGATTAGTTGCAAAAATATCCTTCTTTTCAGAATTATTTTTCAACCACTCTAAAGCTTGTTTTTCTTCCAACGTAATAACTCCTCTATCTTCTATAGCATAAGTAATATTTGCATACCCATAATTATTAATAATATCTAATACTATTTGCTTTGTAAATAACATAACCGCTAAAAAAAACACTCCATAGACCAGCAAAAAAGATCCTTTCGTTTTATATTCATATAACTTCTTAAAACATAATATTGATAGTATATTAATGAACAGTAAAGACCCAAACATAAAGTAAAAATGAGAACTCCCTTCATGATAAAGAATATACATCAAAACAATACCTGAAAAAGCTATTCCATACATATATAATTCAAAGATAGTAGATTTAGTAAAATTTTTAACAAACAATCCTACACTAATTAATAAAAGTATTCCTTGAAAAGGAATAAACATAAAAAAATGAAACGGTATTAATAAAAAAGAAAAATTTTCATTTAGTCCTACTAAACCTAAGATCTTCTTACCAAAAGGAAAACTTGTGTTAATAGTATCCATTACAAACACCTCTACTGAAGATATACTATCAACACCCAAAATAATATAATGACAAGAAACATAAACAAATAAAGTTAATACAAATAACTTTAAGATATATAAATCTATATGCTTTTTTAGAAATGTATTCACAAATAACACACAAAATAATATAACAGGAATCAATAAAGCAAAAACACTTTTAAATCCTGTAAGTATAAATACCCCAATTAACAATAACGTTACTTGTATAGTTGTGTATTTTTTATTTTTCAGAAAATCAATCACCAAAAGATTGACTATTATAAATATACAAAAAGATGGTAATATAGCATTTGGGTTTTTAAAAATATGATACTCAAAATAATTTAAAGTAACTGATGCTGAAACAGAAGAAACAAATAATGTACTTAGTATAAAAAAAACTATATATTTTTCTTCTTTCTTAAAAAAATATTGACCTATGCTATACATACTAAAACTTAGTATACTCAAATAAATAGGTATTATATAATAAAAACTAATATCAACTACAGATACTCCTGTAGTTTTATTTAATATACTCACTATCCAATCATCAAAAAAATGATATTTAAAGGGTAAGCCTTTTACATGTATATCTGGAGGAAAAAAATTTATATCAAAGGCATATGAATTTCCTGCATGCCAGAACTTATCTGAAGTAAAGTAGTCGAAAATTTTAACCTTCTCTAAAGAAGGAGTTCCCATAACATATAATGAAAATATAAAAATTATAAAAATTAATATGTAACCTAAATACCTTCTTTCATAAGCAACTTTTAATGGATTCTTATTTTTAAGAAAAAAATTCAATATGCTTACTATTAAAGGTATAATTAATAAAATATAAATATTGTTTATTTTTATTGTTACAAAATCTACTAAAAAAACAAAAAATAATCCTAAAATATTAGAAATCAATATATTAGAAAATGGTATATTTGAAAAATCAACTTTAGTCAACCTATAAAAAAATAAGCCTGGTAAAAAAATATATCCTACATATCCTATTAAAACTTTTAAAAAATTCAAAATTGATACTTCTGAATAATAATAACTCATAAAAAGTACCAGAATAGATATTAAACCTAAAAATATTTCTTTTTTATTTATATTCATTTTTAATACAATTATTTTTCTCTTTTATATTTTCGCCTATGGTTCTTACCTCTTCAATCAATTTTGCTTGAACTAAAATATTATTCCATTCTTTTTCAAAATTATTTTCTTTAACTATTGTAGTAAAATGATTAATCATATTTTTGAAATGATCATCTTCTTTTAATTGAATTTCCTTTTTATCTCCTTGTTTTTCAATTATAATCGTTGGTTTAAAATCCTTTTTAGCAGTATAAGCCCTCGTTGTTGTTAGTTTTCCCTTACTTCCCCATATTTCATATCCACATTGATAAAAGTTATCAAACCCAAAGGATACCTCAGAAAAAATATCCTTTTCTTTATGGACCAAAAAAGCACCTCCAAACCAATCTACATTAAATTGGTCATTTTTCTTTAAAAAAGAGGATTTTACTTGAAAACTGTCCCCCATCATAAATGTGGTAGCTTTTAACGTATATGCTCCTGCATCAAGTAATGCTCCTCCTCCCAAATCTTTATTATACCTAATATTTGTTTTTTCAGGAAATGGAGGAAATCCAAAATAGGCCCTAAATGCTCTTATAGCTCCTATTTCATCATTCTTTAACAGATCAAATACAAACTGATGTTGAGAATGGTGCTGAAATTGAAAATTTTCAACTACAGCAATATTATTTTCTTTTGCACACTTTACTACATTTTCTGCTTCTGAAAATGTCATAACTGCAGATTTTTCTACCAGTACATGCTTTCTATTTTTAATAGCTTTCATAATCCATTCATAATGTAACCCTGTAGGTAATGGAATATAAACAGCTTCAATAGATTCATCATTTAGAATCGCATCATATGTTTCTGCATATTTACATTGAAATTTCTCAGCTACTTCTTTTGCTTTACTAATATTTCTACTACTAACTGTAATACTATTATTATCAGATGCTCTTAATATTGCTGGAATAACGGAATTTACCGCTATATTTGCACAACTTATTATACCCCAGTTCATGTTTATATTTATATATATGAAATTGCTGAAATTAAACTCCTTGCTTGAATATTTACAAAATTATTAAATTGAATGAATTTTTTTAACTGATTCAATGTCAGCCAATTATAATTACTCGGCACTTCCTCTGAAAAACTATCATTCACTTTAATAATCATATTTCTATTTTGTTCTTTATAAAAACGTCCTCCTTCTTCTGATTGATAGGTATCATAAAGAACTTCATCAGAGTTCGCATTTAAAATAGTACTTAAAAACGGAATTGTTTCCATATTTTTATTATTTACAGAACTGCATTGAACAGTTGGTGCCATTTCAATAGTGTCCATAAAACCTGGTTCAACTCTCCCTTGTACTAAAAAGTGATAGATCCCTTTAATTTCTTTAACAATAAAAGCACATATTCCTTTATGCATAGGTTTTATTAAAGGCTGATCCCATGAAACGACTTCTCTATTTCCTATTTCCACCGTAACACCTATAACTTCAAAATAGTCATTATTAATCTGAGAAATTGTTTTTTCGCCTATTTCCCAGTCAGTTATATCAAAAACTGATTTAATACTTGTGTGAAGTTCATATTTTGATTTTAAATCTGTCAACCAATGTATTATTTCTTGAAAAGGTCGTTTTGAAACATTATGAACTAACAATGACTTAAGAAAATGATTTCCAATAGATGATTGGTTACCTTTTATTATATTAAAGAAATTATATGTATCTAATTTATAATCACCATATAAAAGTCCTGATATAACCGTTCGGGTATCCATATTTATAATATTATCAAAACTCATAAGGTATTTAATTTGTCCTAATGTCAGCCATCTAAAATCTTGCTTAAGCTCTATATCTTCTTCAACATTAATAATAATATTTCGATTTCTTTTTCTAAAGAAACGTGCTCCTTGTTCTGATTGTAATTGATCTAAAATTACATTTTCTGGTTTTACATTGATAAAATATTCTAAATAATTAGGAAATCTTCCACCATGTACTTTTGTATAATTACTTTTCGTTGCTTGAACAGTAGGTGATAATTGTACACAATTTACATTGCCTGGTTCTATTTTAGCTTGTACCAAAAAATAAAGTACACCTTCTATTTCCTTTGTAATAAAACCTAAATAACCTATTTCTGGTTGATTGATAATAGGTTGTTCCCAATTTAGTAGTTCTTGATTTTGATATTTTATATCTACTTGTAATCCTTTTATAGAAAAAAATTTGTTAGAAGAATGCTTTAAAGCACCTTCTTCTTTTGAAAATGACCAATTTCTTAGTTTATTAAATTCAATTTGATTAACCTGTACTTTTACCTCTTCATTTCGTTCTTTAACCCAATTTAAAATTTCTTCATTTCCATAAAAAGGGTTTTCTAACAATAAAGATGATTTTAAAATTTTATAATAAAGATTATTTATACTATGATTATTCATTCAGACAAATTTTTGATAAAAATAATGGTTTATAGTTGATTTTTTTTATTTTTATTTACTTATTTTCAATTCATTGAATAACTGGAGCCACTGATTAATAATAACTTCAATATCAAATTGTTTCATATTTTCTTTTGACTTTATACCAAATTTTCTCCTTTTATCTTCTGACTCCATTAAAATCATTAACTGATCTGCTAAATTCTGAATATCTAAATATTTTGAAAGAAGACCACTCTCTTTATGCTTTACAATTTCAGAAGGGCCTGTTGGACATTTCCAAGCCACAATAGGCAATCCAAAAGATGATGCTTCCAACAAAGTCATAGGAAACCCTTCATAACGAGAACTTAAAACATAAATAGAACTACTCAAATAATAATCCTCAACATTTTTAACTATTGGAAGAATTTCAATAACATCATTTAACTCTAATTGTTTCACTTTATTTTCTATAACTTCAGCATTTTCTGAACCTAATCCTATTATTTTCAAATTCCATTCAGGAAATTTTCTATGAACAATATTCCAAACATCTATCAAAAGGTCATATCCTTTTACAAAAGGAATTCTACCTAAAGTAATTACCTCTTTTTTTGAATAATCAGCATATTCATCTGATAATTTTTCTATTAAAGGATTATATATTACTGTTGAATTATTTAGATCCCACGACTTTTGATCTTCCTGAGTTAAAAGAACAACTTTAGAAAATTTTCTTAAATTTTTTTCAATCCGTTTAACTAAATACTTTCGATATATTTTATGTATAATATTTTTAGACTGAATTTCCAAGGCCATTTTAGAGCTATGATATTCCACAATTTTTTTACAAGGATGGTTTATTGAATGTAAAAAATATATTTCTAATCCAAACATAGAAATACAAATATCAGGATTCTCCTCTATAATTAATTCAGTGACTTTTTGAATATGTTCTTTATTCTTAATCTTATTATTTTGAACATTTAAATAATGAATTTTTATTTCAGGAGAGAATGTAAAGAAAGGAGGTTTATTTCCTTTTTCAAGTGTCACTATACCAACATCATAACCTTTATCAACAAAATAATTAGCTTTTACAGATAAAACTCTTTCTACCCCTCCTGGTGTATCAATACGATCAATAAAATAAAGTATTTTCATTATTCTTCTTGTAAATCTTTAAAAATGGTATCCCATTTAGGCATAATAATGTCTTGAGAAAATCGTTTCACATTTTCTTTAGCCTTTTGTCCCATCTGCTTACGCAAATTATCATCTTCCATTACTTTTCTTAATTTCAATGATAAATCATAAGCATCTTGAGGATTCGCTAACAAACCATCTTCTCCATCTTGAATAATTTCTGAGGGGCCACAAGGACAATCAAAAGAAACCAATGCTAAACCATGCCAAGCAGCTTCAGTTAAAACTAATCCGAAACCTTCATAACGAGATGATAAAGCATATATTGAACTTGTTAAGTATTCTTCTTTTAACTTAAGAGTTGGAGGTAATATTTTAACTTGTTCTTTTAAATCAAATTTTTCAACAATCGGATCTAAATAATCTGTTTTAGATCTTCTACCAATAATTTTTAATTTCCAATCCGGAAAATCATCTTTTAAATAGGACCATGCTTCTATTAAGTATTCAAATGCTTTAATAAAATTGGTTTTCCCTACAGCAATAACCGTTTTTTGTTTATAATTATCATTAGTTTCTATCTCCTCTGAAACAGTAAGTGGATTATAAACATATTCTGCATTATTTAAATTCCATGATTTTAAATCTCTTTTCGTTGAAAAAATAGCTCTATCATATTTTGAAAAAACTTTATGATATCTTTTCAATTCAAAATTTTCAAAAAAGAATTTAGTTAATTTAGGAAATTTGGCAGTTTCAGTCTGAATCAAAATTCCTTCTCTAGAAAAATGATATTCTACAATCTTTTTACTTTGATCTTTAATTTTATATACTATATCATGATCAAAATTAAAAAGTGAAATTGCAAAATCTACTTTTAATTCATTTAATAAATTAGTAGCTTTTTCTAAATACTCTTTTTTTAATTCTTTAATTTTTAACCTTTTTTTTAAAAAATTAGATTGTTTTGCTATCTCCTCTAAATGAATATCTAAATTAAAAACTTTTATTTTATCATTCAACGGAAAAAAAGGAGTACTATTCTCTTTATCTGTAGTTATAATATAAACTTCATATTTCTTTACTTTAGCAAAATAGTTTGCTTTTAAAGATAAAATACGTTCCATACCTCCTGGTGTAGACAAGCGATCAATAAAATATACTATTTTCATTATATCTTATATTTATGGTAAATAAATTTCATATCTGATAGAATAGCTTTTCTTTGTTTATATAAATTTTTTATAATAAACCATAAATAACCACTCGTTATTGACTGTGTAAAAGATAAATTATCATACCTTTTTTTCATCATTTTAAATTCCCAATCTGTATAATATTTAGTATTAGGAAATTTTTCTTTTCTTCTTTTAATTGCCTTTTCTATTACTAAAAAGCTACTTTCAGCTGCTTTTTTAACATCACTAGACAAAGAATTTTTATGACTTCTCCTATAATAATATAATGGTATATCTAAACAAATTGGTTTTCCTAGCTCTTCTAACTTAAAATATAAATCTGTATCTTCTCCAGCTGTAACATTTTCAATTTTATCGATTTGAGAATATAATTCTTTTCTAAATAAAACTAGGGGTGTTATACCAGGACAAGTCATATGACTTTCACCTTCGGGAATAGGTTTTGGATAACTTGATAATTTCCAATTTTCTAGATTTTCATCACATAAATAAAAAGGCGAATGAACTATAGATGCTTCAGGAAATTCTAAATGTTTATTATATAATAGTTGCAATGCATATTGAGAAATAGCATCATCAGAATCTAAAAACGTAACATACTCCCCCTTTGCTTCTTTTAAAAGTCTATCTCTAGTAAAGGCAATTCCTTCATTCTTATCATTAACAGAATATCGAATTCTTTTATCTTTGACTAACAAATTATTAATTATATCAACACTATTATCCGTTGAACAGTCATCAACTATATATATTTCAAAATCTTGATAAGTCTGAACTAAAATACTATTAATACATTCTTCAATGTATCTTCCATTATTATAATTTGCTATTAAAACTGAAATCATAAATTTTCTTTTTCAAAATAATAGGGTAAATCTGGATATAATTTTGCTTTTTTGGATCCTATAAATAATTGTATTCCTTTTGGTTTCAATATTAAATCATTAAATTCTTTAATATATTCATCTC